>NZ_CP067140.1:637500-956250 GCF_028553805.1 Paracoccus saliphilus
CTCGAGTGTTCCAAGCGCGGCTTCGACATTGCGTGATGTCTGCAGCCCGGAAAGGCCTCGCCGCTGGATTTCGCGAATACTGACGGTTCGCGGCCTCTCCCGCTGGATGATGGTTGCAAGCTTGCGCGCGTTCTTGACTTCCTCCGGGGGTTCAACCGCTCCATATGCCCGGTAAGCGTGCTGGCGCAGATGTTCGCCAACCAGATGGCAGGCACGTCCAACATGCTCTGCTTCGATGTGATCCGGGAACGGTGAATTTGCTTGGGCAGCCCAATCCAGATGGGCGAGAACGCAGGAAACACGGACAGCCAGTCCCGGCAGCTTCCCGATATGGCCCTTGAATATGCCATTCGCCTCCGCTTCCCATTCACGACACTGTTTCCGAAACTCCTGGAGCGCGTCTGCAGCCTCGGATGTCATGGGCACGAAGAATGGGCGCTTATTGCCCATCTCATCGAATGCTGATGGAAGCCCTCGCAGGCGCTCGATTGCCAGACGTAGAGTCGCGTCATCGATCTGCGCGGCTGGTCGCGCCAGTGGCACCGGGTCAGGGAATACCGTGAGAAAACGAGCCAGCAGTCCGTCATCATCTGTTTTCACCAATAGGCTTGCAAGCTTGTCGGGTTGCGTCCCGCCCAGAACCGCAACCGTCATGTGATCAACAATGATCGGCTCCGGACTGCTTTTCCGGTCAACGGTGTAGGATCGGCCACCATATGCTTCCAGCCAGAATGGCCGATCGCCACCGCCGCTATAGCGGTCCATGCTGCTGAGCCATCCGGCCAATTCGTCCCGCGAAAGAAGCAGGCCGCGCCAGGTGGCGGCAAGAAGTGACGCCACCTTCTCGGTGGTCGCGTCCGAAATGCTGATGCGTTCACGAACAGGAGGTTCGCCGGCATCTGCCGCCGTCGGCTTGCGGGGCGCTTCATCGCCATCTGCTATTGCGCGTTTCGCGTCGGCTTTCCATTGGGCCAAAGCAATGGCTGCGATTTCGTCCTCACCTTCCCATTGTTGGCGCCGAAGCTTGTAGTCTTCGCTCAGCTGGCGTTCGATCTCTTTGACCGGATCCATGACAGCATCAAGGGCGGGCGATTTGCCGGCCGATGGATCACCCACCAACATGGCCCAGAGCACAGGAGGCTCTTTCCAACCTTCCCATGGCGATGCCCATCGTGCATTGCCAATGACCGCGCTGGCAGTGCTGAGCAGCGCGAGGGCCACGTAATCAACAGGCGTTCCCTTTACATTCGCCGCGGTTCTCAGCCATTCGGCCCACGGCCCATAGACGACCGAGAATTCATCTTCGCTCATGACAGGCGCGGGTGGGCGAGTTGCCCCGGCAAGGGCCATGTCAGGCGCGGGCCAATTATTTGCCCCGTCAAACGGGATTGGCTGCGCTGCGCCGGGATGGAGTGCTGGCGCTCTCATGCTTCAGCCCCTTTCATGGTCAATATGTCGTTCCAGTCACGCCCCTGCGGCGCGGGAAGAAGGCTGACTTTCCAGCCCAGATCGCAAGCCCGCTGTGCGAGCTTTTGAGCGGCATCTCGTCCGGCGTCGTCTCCATCACTGGCGACGACCAGTTCGGAATGACTTTGATCCGGCAGACGGAGCCCAGCGATGCCTGAGCAGGATAGCGCCGCCCAAATCGTGGCTGGGCCTGTCAGCAAGCCGCAGGCAAGGCTCAGGGCGGTTTCGATGCCCTCGGCCACCACGAGCGGGCCATCAGCCTCTGCGAGACGCACAGCGCCCCCCTTCGCCGCACCTTGCATTGCTTTCGGAGGATCAACGCAGGCCTTCGCCGATCCATCTGGACGCAGATAGGTGCGATGGATCGCAAGACGGGGCAGCCCGTCAATCCGCGCAATCATAGCTGGGTATCGTTTGGCGGTCGGGTGCCAACACTCAGGATGGAAGCGGAGCGATTGGGGTAAATCGCAAGTGATGCCCCGGTCGCGCAGATATGTCTCGGCTACGGTGCCAGCGATCGATTGCGCTTCGTGCCACGTCGCCTTTGCCTTGCGCTCGGTTTGGGCCGCGATCTGTTCGGCTTTTGACTCACGTCTGGCAATCTCGACTGGGTCCGGCGCGTAGGTGGAAGAACGGCCCTTGAGCAGCCCACGGTCCCGCAAAGCTTTCAAGATGTCCATGAACTGGCACCCGGTCTTGCAGTTCAGCAGGAGACGCCCATCTGGGGCATCCGCCAGTGACAATGAAGGTTTACGGTCACCATGCGCCGGGCAGAGTGCCAGGCCGTAAGTCCGATACCACTTGCCTTTCAGGGCAGCCGTTAGCGTCTTGGCGTCAGTCATTGCCACCTCCCCAGATCAAGGCAGCAAGCATCGCGGCGCGGGCTTGGCTTATGCCGTAGCGCGCACATAGTCGGGAAATGCGAAGGGCGGTCATGCTGCGGCCCTCCGACCCGGCGTCACATATGACCGGAGAACGTAACGTGCATGATTGCCGGGAAACGGACCCTTATGGTTCTCGTGGATCGTTTCGATGCAGACACCTTGCTTGCGCAGCTTAAAAACGTAAGCGGACCAACGCGGTCCAGGGGTATCGATCGGCGTGCAGCCTTTCGATCCGGCGCGCAAAAGGGACTCCAGCGCCCAGCGGACGCGGCCTTGAACAACAATGATGGCGGGTGGTTTGGGCCTGTTCTGAACCGTGAAGGCCTGTGCAGGCCATTGCCTTTGCTCGTTCATATTCTTGCCTTATCACTTGCAGGCAAGGGCACGATGCGCTATGTTTGCGGTATCCTGTTACCGTCGAACGAATGCGCCGCCGCCCTCTGCCCGGGGTGGCGGTTTCGTTATGCGGCGGCCGCGCTCGGACGGCTGTTCAGCCACTCGATGATGGCTGTCTCGGGCCATGCAACAGCACGTGAACCCAATTTCACGGGGGCAGGAAATTTCCCTTCAGCGATCTGTGCGTAAATCGTGGAGCGCGCGAGACCGGTCACTTCCATGACGGCGGGTAGGCGGAGATGCTTAGTCATTTCTGACCCTTCCATTCCACCCGGCAATAGCCGGGCAAGTTGAGAGACTGCACAGCCACGGGCCATGCAGGACTTCGCTTTTCCGTGGACGGATCATCCACGGCGGTGTTAGGAAGGAGTTGGAAGGGACTCCGAAAATTTCTTCCAACCTGGTCCGCAGTCCCTTTCGTGGTAGGCAGGGGTTGCGGACCCCACTAGACGCTGTGCCGTCCTTACACGTCTATGATTCGTCATCTCCCTATGCGTTTTCAATTGTTATCTTGATCCAGCTTGCGGGTTTATGTGGATAACCTCCCGACAAACGGCAGATAGACGAACATGGACTGGTATCAGCTTTGCCGGACATTTCTGGATCTCGCAATCATTGCTTCAACCCGAAAAAACCTCCCAGATGACCAGTTTTTTCGGGCTCAAACCTATTCGCGTAGTCATCTGGAATTGCGGCGATTGCCTTTTCGGCTGGGCCTTCAACCTTAGTTTTAACCCATCCTAATGCATCGAACAGGTCACGGAGCATCGGTGAAAAGTCGCCAAAGAACATTCCATCACTTGTGCTACAGGACGGACGACGGCCGGTTACTGCGACGTATAACAATACGAACTTCTTAGTCACTTCGTGGGCGGGCTTGTTTTCTGGGCGACCTGGCCCGTGTGAATGGGATTCAAGTTCGCGATCGACTTCTCGAAGTCTTTGACGGATATTATGAATTATTCCATGAACAGAGATGCTTAGAGCGCTTGCTAAGCCGAGTGCGTGAACAATATCGACATTCGTGCCGAGCGTGCGGGCACCAGCCGTCCAAGTCCGATCAAGGTGCCAGCTATTCTCGACTTCCACGGCGTAAAAGATACGCTGCGCTTCTTCCAGGACCTTTATGAGGCGCGACAGCTGCTTCTGTTCGGCCATTAATGCCGAGCGAGGCTTCAAGCGAGCAGCACCAATAATATCCTCGATAGGATCAAGCGAAGCATATGGACTGCCAATCCAGTGGACAATCTTATCTTCTCGGACAATTGGTAGTTTGTCGCCCCGGTTGATATCATGGCCCGACCAATTTGCGACCGAAGCATAAATTACCTCGCGCGCGGCATTTTCTGAGTTGTTCTGATCCAGTAGCCGCTGCGATAATTTGCTCAGTTCGCCGGAGGTATATCTAGGGGCAGGGATATATTGTTCACGATCAGGAGCCCCGATCAATGCGGATACAACTTCCGATCTCTCTTGTCTCGTTTTATCAGCCAATTCGAACGACCTTCCCTTGCTCTTGCGCGAGATAGTCGGCCCACGCTTCCATTAACTCCCGGCGCTTCTCCAACAGGTCGGATCGTGCATAGGCACGTTCAACTTCATCGCCTACGAGATGCGCCAAGGCGGACTCGCAGATTTCGCGAGGGAATGCGGTGCGCTCCTGCGTCCAGGTTCGAAACGAGGTGCGAAAGCCATGAACGGTCGCGTCATATCCAAGTTCCTTCACCCGGCCGGACAGGGCCACATCGGAGAGAGGTCGATTTTTTCTGGCGCCGGGAAATACATACCCCTCGTCGCCATAGAGGAAATGGGCATCCTTCAGGATTTGAACCGCACGAGGGGAAAGTGGGATTGTGTGGTCGCGCCGCATCTTGATCCTGGAGGCGGGAATGGTCCAGGTGCCTTTCTCCAAATCAATCTCGCTCCACACGGCGTATCTGGCTTCAGCCGATCGGGTGGCGGTCATGATAATGAACTCAAGGCATAGCTTCGTCTGCGTCATGGCGTTCGAGCCGCGCAGGTCAGACACGAGCTTGTGCACCTGAGTGTATGGCAGTGCCTTCCGGTTCGCTTTCTTCCGGCGCACCTTTGGAAGGCCTTGCAAGGTAACATCGCCCGGCGTGCCGTCGCGCCATTCCTTGGCGGCAGCCCACTTCAGCACCGTCTCCATTCTTTGGAAAACCCGTCTGGCGGTTTCGTTCTTAGTCGTCCAGATCGGCGTCAGCACTTTCAGCAGCTCAGATGAACCAACCTCCGAGACCAGCACGGAACCGATCTTCGGAAAGGCATACATCGACAGGGAATTGATGAAGTCATTGCCGTGCTTATCGTTGCTCCAACTGCCCAGAAGGCCTTGGTGCACTTCGCGGGCAGCAGCCTCGAAGGTAGGAATTTCCGCGTTCCGGTCTTTTTCCTTGCGAGGGTCACCGCCGGCACTGGCAATCCGGCGATACTCTACAGCCTTCTCTCGAGCCTCGGCCAAGCTGACAAGGGCAAGCGACCCGTGTCCGCAATCACAGCGCTTCCCTTGGATGGTAAGACGCTGCTCCCAGCGCTTCGCGCCTGTCGCGCTGACAATCAGACAGAGGCCGTTACCGTCGCCATATTTCCCGGGCTCCTTCACGGACTTCACGAACACAGCGGACAGTCTGCTTTTCGAGCTGCTCAACCTTGCCCCCACGTCTTACCCCACACTTATGGCGGGATTTCATGGGGTCACAATAGACCTCTATGGACTATGGTTTCAAGGATTAGCTTAGTAAACAGCGATATATTAGACACCTTCGGAATTCTATGGACCTATCTTAGGTGGACCTCGGCTCCACCAATGACAATTGTTGTCATTGGAGCATAAGAGTGCCGATTTAGAGCATAAGCTTGCGTAGTGCGTGTCAATATGGCTAATACGGCACATGTATGTGCCCTCGACGACAACATTTAGGGTTGCTCGATGTCGGCAGACAGCCCCTTTCACGACATTCATGCCTGGGGCACCTAGGCACGAAGCACATGGCACGAAGGGCGGGTAGCGGAAATTCGCGTCAAGTGCGAATGCAACCATGCCATAGCGTGGAAGCGGACATTCAGCTTGGATCACGCCGCCGGCCCCCGCGCGACCTGCATAGGAGGGCCGAGAGCGAACCTCCGATGCTTATTCTGGCGCGGAACCCTATAACTAAGCGGACTCGTAGGCCGCGACTGTTCTATCGATTTGCTTCCGTCTCAGCCTGAGCTTCGTCTCTGAAGCCTTCGTCGGGATGAATGATGATGGTTTCGGGACAACCCATCTGGAGATAACTAATCGCAGTCGAGTTTGCAGCCGCCGAGCGCAACTCATGCCATGCCCGCTTTTCATCAACGCCGTGCTTAGCCAGTTCCGTGACGACCGTTTCGTAGGGCCAATCGTCGCCACCATTGATGGCCATGTTACCTGCAAGATGAATAGCTTTATAGGTTTCGTGGTCGATCAGACCTTTGCTTTCCATACGTCTGCAAAAATCTGTCAGCAATTGCATCCGGATCATACCGCCCATGATCTCCAACCAGTTCAAAGACTGATTGAACATCTTGTGGGATGCCGGCACAAATTCGGCGACGCGATAGAGTAGCCTCGCAACAAAGGACGCCGCATCACGCGCGTCGATGGGAAAAACGGACCCCAGAACCGTGCGCGCACCTATCGCGAGGAACCCATTCGCCGTCGTGGCATGGTTTCGGTCGGCTGCATGCGTGTCGCATGCACTAAGAACGACAACCGGTGGAACCCGAGGCCGCTTGCGCTGCAGCTGCCAAATATCAATACTCTCTTCCAAGAGCTGAAGCTCAGCAGGCTTGTCCTTCGCATGACCGCCGTGCCCGTCAAAGATGACCATTGGGCCATTGTATGAATTTAGCGCAGCTACCAAGTCTTCTTCATTCCGGATGCGTTCTGTCCTGACGCGAATCTTATTTCTGAAATGAGGCTCAAATTCAGAAAGCGCTATATCGAAAAACCTGCTTATGGGGTCACCCTTATCAAGCGCGCTCAAAATCAAGATTTCCTCAAAATCCGATGTCGTTAGATGCAGATATTTTTTCGGCAAGACTTGCTCAATGAACAGATTTCCAGGTGTCACCGGGACTTTCGTGATATCTTTCTGGACGCAGATCGGAAGCCCTCGAACATTCATCCATTCGAGGTTGGCATCAGTAATCAGGCGAATTCCATCTTTCGCACCTTCAATAAATTCAAAAAATTCTACTGGGACAGATGCTGTGATCGCGCTCTGAACCTTTCTGAAAGCTTCCCGCCTTTTCCTGTCTGTGGTGCGCTTAGCATGGTAGTGTTGAGCAAACTGCCGGACCTGCCCGGATGTTCGGTTGGCTGCATTGGGCAACCTTATCACTGCTGATACTTCCGAAGCAGAAAGCGTGCCCACGCATTGTGACGCGAGTCTCAGCTCGGCACCCCGTTCAAGTATGATGGGATGCGGCTTGGGTTTGTCGCCTTCTGCTCCACCTAAGAACGCCTTTATCTGTGTCTGATTGCTGGTTGTGAATCCGTAGCCATCTTGGCGTTGAAGCATTCGCCTGACAGCAAGTAAGCCTTTCTTTTCTTCTGGCGTGAATGGGTTTCTGGCCAAGCTGGTCTCGTAAAAGTGCGGATAGATAGAAGGGGCAAACAAGCTAAGACTTGGTGGTCGCCGGAAATACTGGTTGGCTGCACGCTCGCTAATCCGCTCCCTTTCCGCCAGAACTGAGCGTGTGGTTTGAACAATTATTTCTACGTAGGGAGTGATCCCTTCGTTTATTTCAGTAAAGCTACCGCTGGTCGTCTCGCGAAACCCCGCCACGTATAGCGAAAACAGATTGGGGGCTACGACGTTATGGCCACCGACTTTGTATCCAAGGTCGCGCTCTTCAGGTTCGCGCCAATTTCTAAGATGTTCTCGAGCCGTCTCCAGAGCATCCGGCTTAATCTGTCCTACAAGGGTATCGCAGATATTCAGGAATGCTTCCTTCAACTTTTCCAAGCTGAACTCTTTGTATGTTATTGTGCCTCCTTTTTCCGCGACGACCGTAAGAGGGAATGAGTGCGCATCTATCCAGTCGCGATACGTCTCGATCTTATGCTCGCGCCCCAAGAAAAGAACCATGAATGGAAGGAATGGAGGTGTAACCATTCCCTTTAGGGCTCGCGGTGACTGGCCTCGCCAAATCACCGGAGCTTGGCCAGACATCCTCCTTGGAAGCCGGATCTCTTGCCCTTCCGGTGTCAATTCCCAAATATCGCTTGGCAAAGTATTGATGAGCCGGATGATGCCCACATTTTCCATCAGGCTGCGTGCAAATCCCTGCAGAAAGCTGGCCTCATATGGGTCACCATCCTCAACTGGTATGACGTAGGTAATTTCCCACAAAAGATCGTAAAGATCGTTGCCGCTATCAGTTGTCTGGCTCTGAATCGTCTTTGTCATTGCACTACCTTAGTAGATCGTTTCGGCCGCACGAAGCTTCGAAAAGCCCTCTTCATAAGCGCGACGAATGGCTGGCTCGGAAAACGCTGCATCGCAGCGATGACTGTCTTGCGATTGTCCGATAAGGGCCGAGGTAAGCTTCGCGTGTTTCCAGGACAGTTCTGCGCAACTAGACCTCTACCGTCCTGGTTATTTGGCCATCGAAAAGACACAGGCCAACCAAGCGCGAACGGTTTCCAATCGAAAAGTCCGTATTCAAGATAACAAGATTGTACGCCTGCGCTGAGGCTCGTGTTGAAGGGTATCGAATAGCCTCAAACCCAGCTGAACGGGCGCAGTCCGCTACAAACCTTGAAAACACATAAGCAGGTTTCTTATACCCCATTTCTTCCTGAGGTGTACTGAGGAGTGCTGAAAACGCGAGCGCGTTCAACAAATCCGATTGGTTTTGATGGCTGTCATATGGGGTCGCTAGATCCAAGACCTTCAAGTCACTATCGAAGGCAATTTCAGCAACGGCGCAGTTGACCCCTCTTAGTTCATGAAAGCAAGTTTCTTTGCTGTCACCTAGGTACAGAACCGGCTGCCCTGCATGGTTGTACCTACCTTCGCCGACATACTTGGGGTCAGCAAAGTCAAATTGATCCACAGACACTTCTCTCAATCCTTCCAACCCACGCGCCCTGTACAAGCTCGACGGCATCGTAGTGGTGTTGGTCGATTGTGATAGAGCCTCCAAGGCCTGAAGGATTTCTTGGGCGAACTCGTTCTTCAGTAGAAGAAATGGCGTCTCGTTCGCAATAGCGTGAATAGATGCAATGTTGTCCTCGAACTCTAAAGTAACATCGAATGGCAATTCGTACGGGTAGAGAGTATATCCCAACTTTTCACCGCACCTTGGACAATCCATCTCTTGAGCGAGGCGCTCGAATTGTTCCTTTGAATAAAATGCGCTGATCCGAGATCCGTCATAAAATGTATCAAGTTGAATTTGATTGCGCTGGAACTCTTCGGAATCGGCAGTGTATGCCGCAGGCCATATCTTTAAGAATTTCTCGTTGCATCGTTCGCAGCATGCAATGTCTGCCGAGAACCAGGAATCAAGTTCTTGAAGAAACACATCTTCGAATGCAGCCTCGTCGAGAGGGTGTGTAGGTGAAGACGAGCTCACACTTTTATCCTGTAAATCTGTGGTTTTACACTGCTGAATAACTAATCATAAATGGCGAGGATTGCTAACCCAAAATCTGCCTCTTCCGCAAGTGACTACCTTAGGAAAGCGGCAACGCAGCGACGAAGGTCTCGATCAACGGCAGCTTTTGGGTCGCTAGTGGATACAGCCAAGATAATTCTCGCCAAATCGCTCCATAGTCGCGTTAGAAATGTCTTCGCTTACGCTGTCGTCGATGAACAAACCCCAAGGGTAAACGTCAACGTTTGCTAGATCGAAGTCATCCTTTGGGTTTTGTTTGTTCTTGGCCAAGAAGGCGTAACGGATACCAGCCCACATCTCGAATCCGAGTTCGACCTCTAGGCCGTCGTAGCCGCTATCTCCAGGCGCATCTAGGATCACTTTTTTGGTCACGTGGCCGAGTGTTTCGAGCAGCATTGTGCTACAAGTATGTGCAACGATATCAGCCAACTGAATTCCTAAGTGCGTTCTCGAATCTTGCTCAAAATGGAATTCGCAACATCCAAAGGCAACATTCCTATCAGCCACACCAGCCGCGACTTTTCTTGACTGGAAAAGACCCTCGTCAAAGAAAACCTTGTGTGTCTGCCCTTCAAGACTGGGATGAGATAGAGCGGAGCTCAGAAGCCTGAGGGCCGCGGGGCCCAGCCTTTTGTCGCCATCCACGACGCAGACAGCAATTTTGCACTGCCTTCCAATGAAGGACTTCAAGGCATCTCGCAGGGCTTGAAGCTGCCGATCTCCCGCCATTTTGGCCGAAGATTTGTATTCAAACTCTTCTGGATCATATCCATGTTTCCGGAAAACGGAATCGATATGCTCTGTCGGATCAGTGTCGCAGATTACAAACGCTGCCAACGAAAAACCAAAGCGATGATGTTTACTGTCATCCAAATAAAAATATGCCATGAAGTGGAAATAAGCGCCCTTGGGTTGCTCTTAAAGAATGTCCGTCGTCAGAACATTATGCGCAGATGGTTGCGTAAATTAGCGGAGTATAGGCCTCGTCATTGGGTTAATGTTACGCGGCGAGCTTGCGGTGTTGCAAGCGCCGGTGTTGGATGGTCTTTCGCTTGATCCTTTCGCGTTGTTTGATGATGGTGTCGGCCTTGTCAAAGTAGGCGTCGGCGGGTGTTACGTTGTTCAGGCTCTCATGGTATCGCCGGTGATTGTAGTGTTCGACGAGGCGCGCAGACAGAGCCTTGTGCGCCATGCGAGCGTCGATGCAGATGATCGGGACACCGCGCTTCTCAAGCTCACGCGTCAGCCAAGTGGCGAGTATCCCGCTTTCATGCACGACACGTTCCGCATCAGGAACTTCCCGGGAAAGATGGTCGGCGATGACATCCGGGTCCGTCGGCAGGGTCGCGCGTTTCACAACCGATCCCTGCGCATCCACAACGCAGACCGAGACCTCTTTCAACGAAACGTCGAGACCAACATAGTTGCTCATGGTCGTTCTCCTCACGGCTTTAATTGGTGAGGCTGATCCTATCAGACCTCGTTCGCCCGGGGAGAGCGACCGCCGCGATCACACCATGTCATTCGCTGTCGTTCGCGTGCTCCTCACAAGATGAGCACTTTGACACTCACGTTTCGCAAAGTAATACGCCTTGATGTGTCTGCATCGAACCTCTTACTGAATTTTGTCGCTAGGGTATCAATCATAAAGCCTCTCTCAGTTCCAAGCTTTATTCGGACGATGCAACGATCTACTAAACTACAAGGATTTATCGCGAACGGGAGTGAATAGTGGCGTTCTGGTCTGGCGAAAAGCTGAAAGAGGAATTGGCTCCGCTCATCACGGGCTATGATGAGAACGCTATCGACTGCGCGGCCTACACGCTGCGGATCGGCAACGAAATCTACATCAGCCCAGATCATAAGGTTGAGATTTTATCGCAGCACACAAAGCAGAAGCTGCGGCCGGGTGAAGGTTTCGCAATCCCGCCTGGTCAATTCGCTTTTCTGACTACCCAGGAAGAAATCACGGTTCCCGATACGGCGATCGCGTTTATCTCGATCCGTGCCCGCCCAAAGTTTCGCGGTCTCATCAATATCTCCGGGTTTCATGTAGACCCCGGCTACAAAGGCCAGCTTGTCTTCTCGGTGTTGAATGCTGGTCCAACGCCGCACCACTTGGAAGAAGGCCAGAAGCTGTTCCTGATTTGGTTCGCTGACCTCGATCGACAGACGGCGATGAAAAAGGAAGAAGACGAGGGGTTCGGCCAAGGAACAGCCCGTGTTGATGTAGAGCAGGGACAACGGGTAAAAACTCATGAAGCTTTTCCGCCAAGGGATGGGATCAACAAGTCGGACAAGGCGGACGCGGAGGGTCTGGCGCAGCTGTCTCGGACCGGCTGGTTCACGAAAGTCCATGTTCGCAGCGAAGCCTCCGACCGAGTGCGGGCGCTGGTGGGGGCGCGAGAACGACTGATCCGCATGCGCAAGGATCTCGAAGCCCATATCCGCGGTGTCCTCAAAACCTTCGGCATCCGCATGGGAGCTGTTCCCAGTGCCCATCATCGCCAAGGATTCCGAGACCAGCTTGCCGAGGCTGGAGCCTGCGATCCGATGCTGGGGCTTGTGGCACAGACCATGATACCCATCCACAAGACACTTTGCGCCTCGGCGGAAGCCCTGGCCGATGAACTGATGCATGTTGCCAAGCAGAATACGTTGGCACGTCGCCTCATGACAGTGCCGGGCGTCGGCCCCCTCGTGGCGCTCAACTTCATCGCGACATTGGACGATGCGAGCAGGTTCCGTCGATCGAGCGATGTCGGCGCGTTTCTGGGATTGACGCCACGACGATACCAATCGGGCGAGATCGACAGATCAGGCCGTATCTCCAAATGCGGAGATGCCGAGATGCGACGTCTGCTTGTATCCGCTGCCGCGTCCTTGATGACACAGGTCAGACGGTTCTCACCTCTCAAGTCCTGGGCGATCCGGCTCAGCGCGCGCAAAGGCTTCAAGAAGGCCGCCGTCGCAACGGCACGCAAGATCGCCGTGATCCTCCATGCCATCTGGCGTGATGGAACCGAGTTCAACTGGAAAGGGGAGCCCGCAACCTGACAAACAGAATACCCGCCTGAGGACAGGGCGGGTTCGGCGTCCTCCGGGACGGTGGCAGATCGATCTCGCGTGAAGCGGTCGAGGTGACGCCAACCGCATCAACCTCGTGAATGACATTCCAGACGATCAGCCCCGGACGCCATCATGAAGCGGCACTGCCTGACTTCGGAGAGAACCAAGACCCCGGCGGACAACAGAACCATGCCCTTGACATCACCGCGATCAGAGAACCGCTTTCCCGTGAGGGCTTTCTGTACTTCGCTCTTGCAGCGAAAGTCTGGTTCCCGCCCGACCTTCAGAACCCCTCGCAGATGCGGCGGGGACCGAGCGCTTGCAGCGAATGACCGAAAGTCCCGCATATCTGCCGCTCGGTCTAGAACCAGTATCTATTCATCTCCTTCAAGAACTCAGGCTTTGTCACTTGAAAGTTCGAAGCATCGCCAATGACTGAGTCGATGCCACAGTGCGGACAGAGTGCTGTTCTCCCTTCATCACACCAGTCTTCAATCTCCGTGGGAAGAAACACCGAACAGCAGTAGAAGCAGCCGCAGTGCTGGCTAGCTGCAAGCTCCGATCGATGATTGGCGCTGTGTGCGTGAGTGTTGGCCGTCAGCACCCATGGCACAGATTTGAGGTTGTGATTTAAGGAGGATTTGGGTCTCGTCGGAGTGACGAAGGAACGCAGATGAGACCCAAATCCTCAAAATCGAAATCACCCTCCAAAGCCCCCGCCGAACAGGTGGTGAAAGATATCCGCCGCAAGACGCGGCGCCACTTCTCGGCGGAGGACAAGATCCGGATCGTGCTGGAAGGCTTACGTGGCGATGACAGCATTGCGGAGCTATGCCGCCGCGAAGGGATCGCCCAAAGCCTGTATTACACATGGTCCAAGGAGTTCATGGAGTGAGGCGTGAGCCGCCACCGGTTCGAGGCCACGCCGAACGGCAAGCGTCGGCTGGCTGGTGACACGGTCCGGGCAGCAACCACCGACGAGGTGAAGGGCTTGCGCCGTGAGGCACATGACCTGAAGGAATGCGTCGCCGATCTGACGCTGGAAAACCGGCTGCTTAAAAAAAGCATGATCGCGGATGGGGAGGTCGACGAATGAGGTATCCCGCAGCTGAGAAGCTCGAGATTATCCGGATCGTCGAGCAATCCCACCTGCCGACAAAGCGCACGCTGGAGCAGTTGGGCATCGCACGCCGAACCTTTTACCGCTGGTATGATCTATATCTGGCAGGCGGCCCTGAAGCGCTGGAGGACCGTCCATCCGCGCCAGGCCGGGTCTGGAACCGAATCCCCACTGCGATCCATGACCAGATCATCGAGATGGCGCTGGAGCAGTCCGAGCTGTCCCCCCGAGAGTTGGCAGTGCGGTTCACCGACGAAAAGCGCTACTTTGTATCGGAAGCCACGGTCTATCGCCTGCTCAAGGCACATGACCTCATCACCAGCCCAGCCTTCGTGGTGATCAAGGCGGCTGATGAGTTCAAACGCAAGACCAGCCGCCCCAACGAGATGTGGCAAACCGATTTCACCTATTTCAAGATCATCGGTTGGGGCTGGGTGTATCTGTCGACCGTGCTCGACGATTACTCGCGCTACATCATCGCCTGGAAACTCTGCACCACCATGCGTGCCGAGGATGTGACCGATACGCTGGAACTGGCGCTCTGTGCTTCAGGCTGTGATCAGGCCCATGTGCGCCACAAGCCTCGGCTACTCAGCGATAATGGTCCGAGCTATATCGCCGGCGAACTGGCTGAATGGATCGAGGCGCAAGGCATGAGCCATGTGCGTGGCGCTCCATTGCATCCCCAGACCCAAGGCAAGATCGAGCGCTGGCACCAGACACTCAAAAATCGCATCTTGCTGGAAAACTACTTCCTGCCGGGCGATCTCGAAGCCCAAATCGAGGCCTTCGTCGAACACTACAATCACCGGCGATACCATGAGAGCCTGAACAACGTGACACCCGCCGACGCCTACTTTGACAAGGCCGACACCATCATCAAACAACGCGAAAGGATCAAGCGAAAGACCATCCAACACCGGCGCTTGCAACACCGCAAGCTCGCCGCGTAACATTAACCCAATGACGAGGCCTATACTCCGCTAATTTACGCAACCATCTGCGCATAATGTTCTGACGACGGACAGTGAGGAGCAGTTGGCCTATCTCATGTGGCCAGTCTCGTTTTCCGAGATCGCAATGCATCGTGAGGCCGATGTCCAGGAACTTCACAATCTTTGTCATGCCTATGCTGGCAAAGCTGAGATAGACTTTTCCCGGTTGGCGTCGCTGGATTTTTATCAACGGCTGGCTTGCGCCTGTGCTAATCGATGGGGGCTCGTTATCGAGTTGCTGATCGACGCGTTCTTGATCGTGATCGACGCGGAAGAAAGCGAGGCAACCTCAGGGCATTTCTGCAAAGCTTTCACTCAGCGAACCGGCCTTCGTCCGGGATATTCCCCATTTGCAATCGACGAATACGATAGGCTTTTTGAAGCACAGAACATATTTGAAATCTGGGAGAAAAAACGGAACGTTATGCGAACTTGACCAAGTGAGGCATACGACGCAATGTATCGGCTCGCGCATAGCGCGAGCTGATTTCGTTTGCAGACCCGTCAAGTTCCGACATGCTCGGAATGCACGCAAATGCCCTAAATCTGCAAGGAATTGGCATGAGGACCTGAGCGCATAAATATTTCTTTATTAATCAATGTGGTGTAGGTGATTCGTTTAGGCTAATCTGGAAATTTGCACTCTTATGCTTTCCTTACATCTGTCGTCTGCGCGTGAGAACGTGGTCCTTGCCGCAGGCAGCCGGTTATGATCGGCTCGGGACAGGACGTGTCCTTGGGGCAATTCGCGAAAGCCCACATTGCCGAAATTCGAGCGCCGAATATGCTGCGCGATGTACGAACGGCAGGAAAGCGAAAGCCGTGATGTGGCATCACGATATCTGATGGACGGCTGGTCAGGGCCGTTCAAGTCGCCGCGCAAAGCGTCAGATTACCGGCCCGCGGCGTCGCCACAAGTCGGGTCCGAGCCCGGTCCATTCGCTCCCTCAACGCCTTGCGAACGGTGGCGTCGCACCACATTTCGATCACTCGGAGCCGCCCCCAGCCTTTCGTGGAGCGGGCATCCGCTTCATCTTTGCCTGTATAGGCTACTTCATTGGTGCGCCCGCCTCGACAACGTTACGATTAACTACCGCTAGCGGCCAGTACCGCCCCAAGGCCTTCTTGCAGGTCCTTGACGAATGATTCCGGAACCTCCAGCGACGGGAAATGTCCCCCGGTTTCAGGCGTCTCCCATCGGACGATTTGTCGGTACCGCTCCTGTGCCCAGGCGCGCGGACACTTCTCGATGTCGCGGGGATATATGCTGATCGCCGACGGGACATCGACACGAAGTTCGGGGTCGAGCACATTAACTCCGCCATGGCTTTCGTAGTAGATGCGGGCCGCCGATGCGCCGGTCCGCGTCAGCCAGTACAGGGTGACGTCGTCAAGAAGGCGATCCCTGGAAATCGTCTCGAAAGGGCTGTCTTCGGTATCTGTCCACTCAGCGAATTTATCGAGGATCCAGGCAAGAAGCCCGACCGGTGAGTCGACAAGCGAGTAACCGATAGTCTGCGGTCGGGTCGCCTGCTGCTTCGCATATGCTGCGCGGTGGAGCCAGAAATCGCGGGTGTCCTCGGTCCATTTGCGTTCGACCGCCGTCAGCCCGTCCGTTGTCAACCCTGGCGGTGCCTGCGCGAGCGTAGTGTGGATGCCAAGAACCTGTGCCGGGAACCTGCCACCGAGGATCGTGGTGATCACACCTCCCCAGTCGCCGCCATGGGCAGCGAATTTGTGGTAGCCGAGCCTTCCCATCAGCTCCACCCATGCGGCCGCGATCTTTCCTGCTCCCCATCCGGTGGTGGCCGGCTTGTCGCTGTAACCAAAGCCTGGCAGCGACGCTGCCACGACGTGGAACGCTGGCGCATCTGGATCTTTCGGATCTGTCAGTTCGTCTATGACATGGGTGAACTCGGCAATGCTGCCTGGCCAGCCGTGTGTCAGGATCAGGGGCGTGGCATCTGTGCGGGTGGATCGGCGGTGCAGGAAGTGGATTCTCAGATCTTCAATGGTCGTGCGGAACTGGCCGATCCGGTTGAGGCGCGCTTCGAACGACCGCCAATCATACTCTGTGCGCCAGTAGTTCAGGATGTCGACGAGGTCGGCGAGAGGAACGCCCTGTTCCCATCGGCGAGGGCCGGGCGCGGCGCGATGGACCGTCTCGGCCTCCGGCAGACGCGCGGCGGCCAGCCGTGCGCGAAGATCATCGAGGTCAGCGTCAGTTGCGTGGGCTTCAAATGCTTGCACGTCGCAGGTTTGATGGTTCATGGGATAGCCCCGGAATGACCCGTCGTGGCGAGGCGCCTGAGTGCGGCAAAGCACTGACGAACAATTTTCGCCCGTTCAATGCGCCCCTGTTGGCGGATTTGGTGAACCGCCTCCTGATCAATGCCGGAGGCCGGAACCCTGCGGACGGGATCACTTTCAGCAGTACAATTAGAAAAACTGTATCCCATATTGATATATCTCCATATGCATAACTCATAAAGATTAGCAATTTATGGCGCTTAATGCTTGTCAGTAAAATTGTATTACTGTTAGTTTTTCTATCATGATAAAGCGAAACGATATCGCCTGGCTGCCGCTGAATTCCCTGCGTGCTCTGGCAGCGGTCCATGAAACCGGCTCTGTCGGTGCCGCTGCGGATATGCTCAAGGTGACGCATGGCGCGGTCAGTCAGCATCTACGAGGCTTGGAAGACCGCTTGCAGCGCAAATTGTTCACCCGTTCCGGCAATCGCCTGGCCATGTTACCGGACACCGCAGACTTGGCCGATAATCTCCTTCGGAATTTCAGGGCGATTGCCGGTGATGTCGACCAATTGCGGCGTGACGAAAACATCCTCAACATTACAGTGACGCCGCATTTCGCCCAGCATTGGCTGCTGCCACGCCTTGGTGAATTTCTGCAACTCCATCCGGAAATCGACCTGCGCATCAACACCGATGCGACAGTGCATGATCTTGCAAGGGATGATTTCGACGCCGCTGTCCGGCATGGCGACGGGAACTGGCCGGGGGTAAACTGCGAAAGGCTTCTTGAAGGTTGGGATGCTGTCGTGGCGGCGCCGTCGGTTCTGGAATCCGTTTCCATTCAAACACCCCTGGATCTGACCAAGCTACCATGGATTCTGGATGAGGATCGGGACGTCGAAATGTCCAATTGGTTCGACGATCACGGCGTGGCCCATCAAGCTCATACACGAATCACCCGCCTGCCCAGCGCGCTGACGCTTGTCGCGGCACTCGACGGGCATGGCGTGGCATGGCTGCCCCATGTTTATGCTGTGCCCTATTTGGCCAGCGGGCGCCTGGTGCAATTGTTCCGCGACGACCGGTGGCCGGTACAGAATACACGCCACTATTACTTGTGCTGGGCTGACAACAAGAACCGTCCGGCTTTCAGAACATTCCGGCAATGGATAAGGCGGCAACTTCCAGATTAGTCGAGTAACGAAGCCAGCTTCGGAGCGACGCCCGCTACGTCCGTCATTCGACCGCGCCACGTTTTCGTATTCGCAGCGAATGGCCGGTCTGGTGAAGCTGTGCCGCAGCGTTGGACGACTTGGTCACTGTCGACAAAGGGCCGTTACCGATTAACCCCCCGGGGAGCAGTTTACTCCCGAGCCGTCGTTACCTTGGCACCCTTGTCTGATGCCGGTTGCGTGATCCAGGAAAGACCTGCTGACAGCACACACAGGGCCGCCATCGCCCAGGCAATCGCCGAGAATGCGGCGTCACTTGCAGCAAGGCGTGCGGCTTCCAGCATTGGGGAAAGTTCGCCCGGGGGTTCGCCAAAGCCGGGGACGGAGGCGGTCTCGTCGCCCAGCATGGAGGCATAGCGATAGGCGGCGAGACTCCCCATGGCTGCGACCGCGATCAAGCCTGCCACGCGGGAAATCGCATTGTTGATTCCCGACGCCGCCCCAGTGTCCTCGTCTTCAACCGAGGTCATCACCGCTGTCGAAAGCGGTGACACCACCAGGGCCATGCCCAACCCCATCACGATCATCGATGGAAATACCGCGAACCAGAAACTGTGCGTGCCCGAGCCGACCGCAGCGGCCAGCCCCGCAAAGGCCGCGGCCACGATCATACTGCCGACAGTCATCGGCAAGCGTGGTCCAAGACGATCCGACAAATGCCCGACGGGGCCGGACAAGACCGCAATGGCCAGCGACAGGGGTAGGAAGAGGACGCCGACCGTCGCCTCAGCCAGGCCCCAACCGGCGATAAGCAACATGGGCAGATAAAAGAGGATGCCCGACAAGGCAAAATAGAGAAAGAAGGTCGCTGCGTTGGCGCCCGAGAAAGCCCCAATCCTGAACAATGACAGGTCGATCATGGGTGCTTTCTGAAAAGCCTCCCAGATGATGAACCCGAGAAGTGCGACCAATCCCCCGGTCATGAAGATAGCCGTCGAGCCGGATGCAGTCTGATCGGCCTCGGCAGCCGGCGCGGTAAGAGCGTAAGCCAGGGAACCGAATGCGACGATCGCGAGAACGGCCCCGACCAGGTCGAGCTTGCGCTGCCCCGTCGCCTCGTCCGGTGGAACTTTCAGCAAGAGCAGGATGGCGGCACCGCCAAGCGGCAGGTTGATTGCAAATATCGCGCGCCAGATACTGTCGTCGAAGGCGGATAACAGAAAGCCCCCCAGCACCGGACCAAGCGCGGTCGTCAGGGCCGAAGAGGCTGCCCAGATCCCGATTGCCCGGCCTCGCTCGTCTTTCGGATAAGCCTTGGCAATGATTGCAAGGCTTGCGGGAACCATGAATGCCGCGCCCGCGCCCTGCGCGGCTCGGGCCAAGATCAGAAAGCGCACATCTGGCGCCACCGCACAAATAAGTGACGCCACGATGAACAGGATGATCCCGGCGATGAAGATGCGCCGCAGGCCGAACTTGTCACCCGCGCTTCCACCAACGAGAATCAGAGCCGATAGCGTCAGGGCATAGGCGTTGGAAATCCACTGCGCATCGGCGAGAGACGCGCCGATATCGCTGCGAATTGCCGGGATCGCAATCGAAACCACCGATCCATCGATGAATCCGAGCGCGGAAGCAAGTATGGCCGCGATCAGGACAAGACGCCGCTGCGACCGGGGGCAAAATGAACCGCCCCCTCCGGGAGCAGAGGAAAGAGGTATCGGATCCGGATTGGCCTCGCAGGGGGAATGCATATGGACAAATCTAGCTGCAGCTTACGTCTCTGACAATGAGGACGCCACCATCCGTAGAGTTGGTCATGCTGTGCGTTGCAGTAGCGGTAGCAAAAGGCAAGCTTCGCTGAGGCGGAGATCCGGTCTAGAGCCCGAATTGGGCTGATGCTGTTGAAAAACTCGCCGACGATCTTCGGCCTGGAATGGTGCCGCACGTCCTCTTCAGGGAATTCCTTCCATGCCTGGCGTGCGCTTGATCGGCTTCTTCAGCCAATCTGCATCGAGGGGGCGTTTGCCGGGCGGAGCTTTGCCAGTTTCCGGAGGTTTTGGGCGGTGGCGGCGAGTGTGAACTCGTCCTTCACTCCCAATGGCCCCCCTCAACCGCAGTCGGCTGAGCCCCAGGATACGTTTCAGATGCGCGAAGAGCATCTCGATCTTCTTGCGCCGTCTCGAGGCCGTCTCGTTGCAGGCTGAGCGTTTCGCTGTTCGGGCAGCATTGCGCCTTCAATGGACAAGCCTGGCAGTCGGCTTTCGCAGCGCGATACCTTCGTGGTTTCATCTCGTTCGAGAAGCGCGCCGGGTCGGAATAATTTCGCCGCGCGTGGCACAGTTCGTTACCTTCTGGGCAGATGTAGCGGTTCTCTGATCGCGGTGATGTCAAGGGCATGGTTCTGTTGTCCGCCGGGGTCTTGGTTCTCTCCGAAGTCAGGCAGTGCCGCTTCATGATGGCGTCCGGGGCTGATCGTCTGGAATGTCATTCACGAGGTTGATGCGGTTGGCGTCACCTCGACCGCTTCACGCGAGATCGATCTGCCACCGTCCCGGAGGACGCCGAACCCGCCCTGTCCTCAGGCGGGTATTCTGTTTGTCAGGTTGCGGGCTCCCCTTTCCAGTTGAACTCGGTTCCATCACGCCAGATGGCATGGAGGATCACGGCGATCTTGCGTGCCGTTGCGACGGCGGCCTTCTTGAAGCCTTTGCGCGCGCTGAGCCGGATCGCCCAGGACTTGAGAGGTGAGAACCGTCTGACCTGTGTCATCAAGGACGCGGCAGCGGATACAAGCAGACGTCGCATCTCGGCATCTCCGCATTTGGAGATACGGCCTGATCTGTCGATCTCGCCCGATTGGTATCGTCGTGGCGTCAATCCCAGAAACGCGCCGACATCGCTCGATCGACGGAACCTGCTCGCATCGTCCAATGTCGCGATGAAGTTGAGCGCCACGAGGGGGCCGACGCCCGGCACTGTCATGAGGCGACGTGCCAACGTATTCTGCTTGGCAACATGCATCAGTTCATCGGCCAGGGCTTCCGCCGAGGCGCAAAGTGTCTTGTGGATGGGTATCATGGTCTGTGCCACAAGCCCCAGCATCGGATCGCAGGCTCCAGCCTCGGCAAGCTGGTCTCGGAATCCTTGGCGATGATGGGCACTGGGAACAGCTCCCATGCGGATGCCGAAGGTTTTGAGGACACCGCGGATATGGGCTTCGAGATCCTTGCGCATGCGGATCAGTCGTTCTCGCGCCCCCACCAGCGCCCGCACTCGGTCGGAGGCTTCGCTGCGAACATGGACTTTCGTGAACCAGCCGGTCCGAGACAGCTGCGCCAGACCCTCCGCGTCCGCCTTGTCCGACTTGTTGAGGCGCGCAGACAGAGCCTTGTGCGCCATGCGAGCGTCGATGCAGATGATCGGGACACCGCGCTTCTCAAGCTCACGCGTCAGCCAAGTGGCGAGTATCCCGCTTTCATGCACGACACGTTCCGCATCAGGAACTTCCCGGGAAAGATGGTCGGCGATGACATCCGGGTCCGTCGGCAGGGTCGCGCGTTTCACAACCGATCCCTGCGCATCCACAACGCAGACCGAGACCTCTTTCAACGAAACGTCGAGACCAACATAGTTGCTCATGGTCGTTCTCCTCACGGCTTTAATTGGTGAGGCTGATCCTATCAGACCTCGTTCGCCCGGGGAGAGCGACCGCCGCGATCACACCATGTCATTCTCTTCATCCCAGGTGAAGTCGGAACGTGAAAACGTGCCGTCAGTACGCTCACCCTTGTCGATCACCGGGATGAAGGGCAGGTTCTGCCGCTTCAGGACGATCTCGACCAGGCTTTCTTCGGAGCCAAAGGCCGTATCGGCCACCAGCCAATCCGGGCGGATATCGAAGCGCTCTGTCGTGCGGTCCAGCATCGTAAGCGTGGAGCCGACCTCGGCCTGCCGAACCGAACGGCTCGCTTCAACATCCATGATGATCCCGTGATCCGTGTCGATCAGGTAGTTGTCCGAACAAGCGAAGAAGGCCGGCCCTTTGCGCGCTGTCGTCCACTGACTGGCGGGATCGGCATGGGCCGCGAACTTGGGTTTGACGGGCGTGGCTGCACCGAAGGCTTCCTCATCGAGCGTGTCGAGATACTCGCCACCGCCCTCGGGGCCTCCGCCGGATCGATGGTTGAGGCGTCCCATTCGCTCTGGCGGCTGGAGCTCTGCTTGTGGACATCGGCGCTGATCAGGCTGGCATCGACGGCAAAGCCCTGACCGCCGATCAGGCCATGGGCAATGCACTGGGCAACCACGCGCTCGAAGACGTGACGGAAGATATCGCTGTCGCGGAACTTGCCATGTCGAAGCTTCGAGAAACTCGAGTGATCCGGCACCGTGTCCTCGAGTCCGAGCCGGCAGAACCAGCGATAAGCGAGGTTGAGGTGAACTTCCTGGCAGACACGCCGCTCGGACCGCAGCCCCATGACATAGCCGATCACCAGCATCCGGATCGTGAGTTCAGGATCGATAGAGGGTCGACCGGTATGGCTGTAGAAACCGCGCATCTCCTCGTGCAGACCGGTCAGATCCAGGAAGCGGTCAATACCCCGAAGGAGATGGTCGGGGGGATGTGCGTCTCGAGATCGAACTCGTAGAAAAGCCGGGTATGGACCTTCTGCCTTCCAAGCATCGCAATCCCTCCAGAACCCTGTAACCAATGGGAATCAGAAGCCTCGATCCCGATCAAGCCCAGAGTTTTTCAACAGCATCAGCCCTGAGCGTAAGGTCAGAGGGTGCCAGCATCTTGGTGTTCGTCGTAAGACGATCCAACTGTTTTTGTAACTCGATGGTGGGCGTGTGATGTCTCGAATCCGGCTTTTTGGCTATTGGCTTCCTGTTCACGACGAGGCCTTCGTGGTGATCAAGGCAGATGACGAGTTCAAACGCAAGACCAGCCGCCCCAACGAGATGTGGCAAGGTTAATGCCGAAAGAGGGGCGAGAGAGATCGATATAGAGCTGGCTTGAGCGACAGTCGAGTTGGGGCCCTTCCTTCATCTTTAAACTGAACCGTCTCCGCTGTAATCTGTCGGCTACCATAGGTCAGGACCTAGCAGACTGCTGAAATAGTCCTGTCTCGACAATGATTTGAGAACATGATTCACCCTCGGCACGGTAACGGCGGGGGTGAAGATGCGAGGAACGGACGAGACGAGCGGATCGCTGTTCAGCTTGTCCGTCATCAGAACAATTGGCACATCTCGGGGCGTAAATTAGCGGAGAGTTGGGCTCGTCATTGGTTTGATCCTATGCGGCGAGCTTGCGGTGTTGCAAGCGCCGTTGTTCGATGGTCTTTCGCTTGATCCTTTCGCGCTGTTTGATGATGGTCTCGGCCCTGCCGAAGTAGGCATCAGCGGGCGTCACGTTGTTCAAGCTTTCATGGTATCGCCGGTGATTGTAATGTTCGACGAAGGCCTCGATCTGGGCTTCGAGATCGCCCGGGAGGAAATAGTTTTCGAGCAGGATGCGGTTTTTGAGGGTCTGGTGCCACCGTTCGATCTTGCCTTGGGTCTGGGGATGTAGTGGCGCGCCACGCACATGGCTCATGCCCTGCGCCTCGATCCATTCGGCCAGTTCGCCCGCGATATAGCTCGGGCCATTGTCGCTGAGCAGCTTTGGCTTGTGCAGCACGGAGCGCTGTCACAGCCCGAGGCTTCCAGGGCCAGCTCCAGCGTATCGGTCACATCCTCGGCACGCATGGTGGTGCACAGTTTTCAGGCGACGATGTAGTGCGAGTAATCGTCGAGCACGGTCGACAGATACACCCAGCCCCAGCCGATGATCTTGAAGTAGGTGAAATCGGTTTAACGCAAGGAAGATTACCCGAAGCTTGACGTATGACGTGGCGGTATCCCCGCAGCGTGCGTTGCATGTGTATGCCCTGTGTACGGGCTGTGCACGTGCGGTGTACGTAAATCACAGCCCGAAACCCAGCATTTGCTGCGTCAAGCCGCATCTGTGTTGCGTGCGGACTCCATGTGCAACGTACGGTCCCGTTGCGTCGCATGGCCGATGGCAAGACAGAAGAAAGCCGGCCCCTTTCGAGGCCGACTTCGCTTTCCGGATACAGGATGGGCCAAGCCCGTCAGGGACGCAGGGTCTGAATGGTTACATAGCCCAATGCCGGCCCGATCCATTGCCGCGAGACCGGGATTTGCCCGCCTTGCAGCATGAAGCTGTTCTGGAAGCTGACGCCATGTCCCTGGCAGCTTTCGACGATGACTCCGGCCTTCGGACCGGGGCCGACATCGCAATCGAAACTAAGCGGACGCTCCAGCCCGTCGCCGCTGAAATAGCGCATCACCCGCGTCGCACTGCCCGAGCGCCCGGCCCGGATCAGCCCTGCGGTTCCGGGCTCTGCAACCGACAGGTCATCGCCCAGCCCGCGTGTTCCGACCAGCATGCCGTTCCGCATGATCAGCGCTTCTTCCGAAGGAGTCATATAGGTCCGCATGCCGCCATTCTGGTCGGTCATCGCCATGACCTGGCTGCGCCCGAGAGATTCGAAACCCGCCATGATCAACGGGTTAGGATTGACCCGCAGCGCTTCGGCGGCCTTCTCGGCCGGTGACTTCGGCGGTTTTGCCGGTGCCTTGTCCTCCGTGCGCCGGGCCGCGACGGCCTCGCCGACGGTCTTGGCGGCGATGACGAAGGGACTTCCGGCCTGATCGGTGGTTTCGTTGCCGCAGGAGGCCAGAACGGCGAGTGCCGCGCAGGCCAGGGCGGCCTTGTGGATCGAACCCTTGCTCATCTCCAGAACCTCCCCCAGCCTTCATAGAGCTTGACCGAATGGCTGTCGCGAACCTTGTCGTACAGTCGTCCGTTGACGTTCACCCGCGAACCGCCATCGCGGGACAGCGCGCGAAGGGTGCTGCCCGCGCGTTGACGAGAGGGTTGGCCGGTCGCCCAGGAAATCGGGATCGAGATGTTGATCCCCTTGTCGAACGAGCCTTCGCCGAATTCGTCCTCGCTCAGGTCGGTCTTCGTGGCGAAGGCGCCGATCCGCCAACCATTCGCGAATTCGCGCGTCAGGGTGATCGTGGCGCCACGGTCCCCCGCCAGGTATTGCCCGACATCGAGTTGCGCCGTGTAGCCCTGGGCGAATTCATAATAGGCCGAGACATGCCCGGTCGTGACCTCGTAATCGCGGAAGCCGAAGACATCGTCGAAGTCGCGCTTGCGGACCCGGTTGATCTCGGCCCCGAAGGCCAGCGGCGAATTGACGGGTTTCCACAGCGCTTCGGCTGAAACCCCGCCATAGGCTTGCTCCAGCAGACCGGCGGTCACGCGTGTATAGACCGTGTCGGTGGGGCGCGCATACCATGCTGCCGTCAGTTCCGGGATCGTTGGCCCGTCGCTGCGATACATCCGCGTATCCGAACGAACGCGCGGCACGCCTTCGGGCGTGGTTTCCAGGCTGGGATCGGCCTTGTATTCCTCAGGCGTGTAGTGCTCCGCAGGCTGGCCGGGATTCCTGCCCTTGCTCGGCCCACGCTGATCCATGCTGCCGAAGGCGCGCTGGCGCAGCGTTCCGGCGAGGATCAGGCCCGGCATGACCTCGTAGGTCGCCCGTGCCTCTGCACCGACTTCATAGCGCAGCGGCTCGCCGGGATCGAACAGCCCCAGGTCGAGATATGGCCCGATATGCCAGCGGAAGCGCGGATACATCCCCTCGGTTGCGACCAGGTCGCCGGGATAGGGACGGGCATCGGTCAGGGCCGCGGCACTTGCGATCTTGCCGGCCTCGGTGTTCTCCAACCTTTCGACATCCGAGCGGCGCAGCGTTACCGACGAAGTCGGGACACCGTCCGCGGAAGAGGTAATGACCAGCGTTTCCACCGAAGGCGGCAGTGCCCGCGTCATCAGGCGCGCCGTTCGGCCGACTGCCTCTGCCTGCTGTATATAGCGCTGGTTGCGAATCCGCACTTCGGCACGGTTCCCCGACAATGCCATGGCTTCGAGCAGCTGCCCCTCCTTGGCGAGCGCGTCGGACAATGCCTGCTGGATTGCCGGTTGCGCCGTGGGGTCCTGCGCCCATTGGCCCGACCAGCCTTCGGGATCGGCTGCGGGGGCGGGGCGCGGGCGAACCGGGGCAGGGGCCTTTTCCAACCCTGACGGGTAGGGCGCCTTGCGCGGGTTCAGCGAGAACGAGAACTGCGCACCGAAGGTTTCTCCGCCAAGCGTATAGAGGCCGACCTCGTAGCCCTGCCCAAAGCGGTAATATGCGGCGAGATTCAGATTGCCCGGCTCGTCACCGCCGAGACCGTCGACCTCATGGTTGTAGCTGTCGCTCGAATATTCTGCGGCGAGGCTCAACTGATCGTTGACCTGCCATGTGATCGAGCCGAAAGGCTTGGCGCTGCCGGAAAACCAATCATCGACATTCGGCTTGCCGCCCTGATCGCCATCCTCCAGCGGCCAGCGGGTTTCACCGGCAATGCGTCCCCAGCCAATCCCGGCAGAGGCGCGGACGGTTGGCGTGATGTTCTTGGTCGCGACGATATATTCGCCCGAATAGACACCGGTGCCCACGAAATCCTGCAAGCCGACCGCGACGGCCGGGCGCCATCCGGCCTCGTCCAGAACCTGAACGCGAAGATCGAAGGAACGGTCCCAGAGATGGTCCTGTCTGTTGCGCCTGTCCTCGATCCCCTCGACGCGGGAATAGCGCAGCACCGCGGTCAGGCGCGGCATGGCCTGGAACACCACATTGGTGCGTCGCGCATATTCCGAATAGGACAGCGTGCCGCCCAGGGTGCCGTCAGGCAGTGCCTCGGCCGTGGGCGTCTCGATCCCGCCGGGCATACCGAATGTGGACATGTTGCGCGCCTGCATCGGCTCGGCAATGGCGGTGCCGGTGACCGACCCGACCAGGAAGGCGACTGGAAGGGTGGTTGCCATCAGGCGGCTCGTCAGGCGGGAACGTCGCATCGGCGGCATCCTTGGTAAAAGCGGTTCAGGTGATACTAGCGGCATTGAACGCATCGGACACCCCACCGCAGGTTGATTTTGCGGCGAGGGAGGTTTCCGCGCCACAATAACTGCCTTGGGGGGCCGGGAACTTCATCAGCCCTGCGGTTCGGCGGATGCGCTGCTGGCGGGCACCGCGCATCCGTTATGGGTTTTACCCCGGGCTGTCAGCGAGGCGGACATCGGGAATTCCTCGCCCGACATGCTGTCGGTGCAATTGGCGCCGCGGAAGCTGACCTTGAAGACTAGCCCGTCCATCGTGCCGACATATTCGACACCTTGGGCGAAGGTCAGACGGCTGACATTGATCTTGCGGCCGCTCTGGTTTCCGGGGGTCTTGTAGAGGGCGGTATTGCCGCTGACTTCCACGCTCCAGAAGGGCTCGTTTCCACGGGCGACGAAGGCCGTGGTGTTCAACGTCTCGGCATTGGCGTTGACTGCCGGCTTTGCCTCGGCCGTGCCCGTTTCGATCGGGACTTCCAGAGGGGAAACCGCGGGCGGGCGAGGTTTTGCGGGCTCTTCGGATTGGGGTTCCTCGGATTCCATGCCGATACCCTGCCGCAGATCGGCCATTGCGGCCTCGTCACAGGCGGCGAGCGGCAAACTCATCAAGGCAAGGAGGGCGAAACGCGGATTCATGGGCTTTGGCCTCTGTTCGAGTGGATCACTGTCCTTGCAAGCGTTAACAATCGCTGGCCCTCAGGGCAAGCGCTAGGCCCGTCAATTCGCGAATCGTTGCCGGATTGACTCAGCAGTTCGGAACATTGACGGCCAGCCCGCCAAGCGAGGTTTCCTTGTATTTCTCGCTCATGTCCTGGCCGGTCTGCCGCATTGTCTCGATCGCCGAGTCCAGCGGGACAAGGTGGCTGCCATCGCCGCGCATGGAAAGGCTGGCGGCGCTGACCGCTTTGATTGCGCCCAGCCCGTTGCGTTCGATGCAGGGCACCTGCACCAACCCCTTCACCGGGTCGCAGGTCATGCCGAGATGATGCTCCAGCGCGATTTCGGCGGCATTCTCTATCTGCTTCGGGGTGCCGCCCAGCACTGCAGCCAGTCCCGCCGCCGCCATGGCTGCGGCTGAGCCCACCTCGGCCTGGCATCCGCATTCGGCGCCCGAGATCGAGGCATTATGCTTTACCAGTCCGCCGATGGCAGCGGCGGTCAGCAGGAACTCGGGCAGTTCCCGTTCGCTCGCGCCGGGCACATGATCCAGCCAATAGCGGATCACGGCGGGAACCACCCCTGCCGCGCCATTGGTCGGCGCGGTGACGACCTGGCCCCCGGCGGCGTTTTCCTCGTTCACCGCCATCGCATAGGTGGACATCCAGTCATTGATGATATGCGGCGCGGTCAGGTTCATGCCGCGCTCGGCCAAGAGCTTCTCGTGGATCGCACGGGCGCGGCGGCGCACGCTCAGCCCGCCGGGCAGGATGCCCTCCGAGGACAGCCCCCGGTCCATGCAATCGCGCATCACCTGCCAGATCCGGTTCAGCCCGTCGCGCAATTCGGCCTCGCTGCGGAAAACCAGTTCGTTGGCGCGTTTCATCTGTGCGATGGATTTGCCCGATTCTTCCGCCATCGCCAGCATCTCGGCGGCGCTGGTGAACGGGTAGGGTACTTTCGGACCCGCATCACTGCGATCCTCTTGACCCTTTCGGGCCAATTCCTCTTCGGTCAACACGAAGCCGCCGCCGACCGAGTAATAGACCTGGCGAAAGATCACGTCGCCCTGCGCATCCGTGGCCGATAGCGTCATGCCATTGGCATGGCCGGGCAGGGCATTCTCGAAATCGAAGCGCAGGTCGCTGTCCGGGTCGAACTGCAGCTCGCCCAGGCCCTCGGGCATCAGGGCCCGGCTTTCGCGATTCGCGGCCAGCGCCGCTTCGGCGGCCTCTGCGTCGATGGTATCGGGCACGAATCCCGCCAGCCCAAGGATCGTGGCGCGGTCGGTCGCGTGGCCTTTCCCGGTGAAGGCGAGGCTGCCATGCAAGCTCGCTTTCAGCCCATGCGCGTGGAAAGGCTGTTCGCGCAGGGCCGCAAGGAACCGCGCCCCGGCGACCATCGGCCCCATCGTATGCGACGAGGACGGGCCGACGCCCACCTTGAAAAGATCGAATACCGACAGGAACATGATGCCCTCTTTCTGACTATGTCCTATGTAATCAGGACTGCGTCGGAACTACCATGACGGATGCGACGGTCAGGCCTGCAAATTGCGACATGGTATCGCAATTCATCTGCCTATATTATAGGCATTAAGCGTGAAATTTAAGCAGCTCCCGCCGTCCTCGCATCAGGCCGGTCGGGGCTGGCGGTCCCGCTCTTGCAGGTGAACCGTGGCAAGCCGAAGGAACGAGACATGCAACTGCCCGAACCGATCATGATTGGCGATACGCGACTTGGGCCGCCGGTCTTCCTGGCGCCGATGGCGGGGATCACCGATCTGCCCTTCCGGCGGGCGGTTGCACGTCACGGAGCCGGGCTGCTGGTCAGCGAGATGGTCGCCTCGACCGAGATGGTCACGCCCCGTCCCTCGACGCGGGCGGCGGTGCGCGCCAAGGCACTGACCGAGGGGCGGCTGCCCGTCTCGGTCCAGATTGCCGGACGCGAGGCCGGGGCGATGGCCGAGACCGCCCGAATCGTCGAGGGCATGGGCGCACGGATCATCGACATCAACATGGGCTGCCCGGCCAAGAAGGTGACGGGCGGGCTGTCGGGTGCGGCACTGATGCGCGATCTCGATCACGCACTTGGGTTGATCGAGGCGGTGGTCGGCGCGGTCCGGGTGCCGGTCACGCTGAAGATGCGGCTTGGTTGGGACGAGCATTCCCTCAACGCCGCTGAACTGGCG
The DNA here is from genome assembly GCF_028553805.1 of Paracoccus saliphilus. NCBI lineage: Bacteria > Pseudomonadati > Pseudomonadota > Alphaproteobacteria > Rhodobacterales > Paracoccaceae > Paracoccus > Paracoccus saliphilus. The sequence goes on from NZ_CP067140.1 coordinate 667,404, forward strand.
CGACGGGCCAGCGATGCCGGGGTGCGGATGCTGACCGTGCATGGCCGCACGCGGGCGCAGTTCTACAAGGGTCAAGCCGACTGGACGAAGATTGCCGAGGTTGCGAACCTGCCGGGCCGTCCGCCGCTGGTCGCCAATGGCGACGTGGTATGCGCGGCATCGGCGCAGGCCGCTCTGGATGCCTCGGGGGCAGATGCGGTGATGGTCGGACGCGGCGCGCAGGGTGCGCCGTGGCGGTTGGCCGAGATCGCCCACCGGCTCTGGGGCACGCCCGCACCGGCCATTCCGCAAGGAGCCGCGCTGGCCGAGGCGGTGGAAGAGCATTACGAGGATATTCTGGATTTCTACGGTGCCGAGCTGGGGCTGCGCGTGGCCCGCAAGCATCTGGGCTGGTATGCCGAAGCGAATGGCGCACCGATGCGGGCCGAGATGCTGCGCGCCGACAGCCCTGCCGCGACCATCGCCCTGATCCGCCACGCCTTTGCCGAGGCGCAGGGTTCAGACACGGAAAAGGCCGCCGCATGACCTGTCCGCCTCCGGCCGATTTCCGCGAAGCGAAACCCGGCCCGGGCTGGCTGCAATTGCCTCTGCCGGCGCTGATCCTTGACGAGAAGGGCCGGGTGGGGGCGATGAATGACGCCGCAGAGATCTGGCTGAACCTCTCGCGCAATTCAACGGTCGGAAGGCCGCTGGACAGCGATGACATGGTAAAGCGGCTGCGGATACTTCCCTCGCTCGGGCCGCTTTTCAACCGTGTTACCCGCGACGATGAGGCGCTCTACCAGCCCGGCGTGCAGTTCGAGATCGGCGACCGGGCAGGCGGGCACCAGACCCGCCGCGCCTCGGTTCATGCAGGACCGGCCGAGGGGATCGACGGCGCCGCCTCGATCCTGATCGTGCCCGAGGATGATGGCGGAATGCTGTATCAAAGCCGCGCCGTCCGCTCGGCAGCGCGCAGCGCCATTGGCATGTCGGAAATGCTCGCGCATGAGATAAAGAACCCGCTGGCGGGCATTCGCGGCGCGGCGCAGCTGATGGCGATGAACGCCCCGCCCGAGGACCGCGAGATGGCCGAGATGATCGTCAGCGAATCCCGCCGGATCGTTTCGCTGCTGGAACAGGTGGAGCGTTTCGGCGACACTTCCGCGCCCAGGCTTGCACCGGTAAACGTGCATGACGTACTCGAGCAGGTTCGGCGCTCTGCTACTGTCGGTTTTGCCAAGGAAGTCAGCATCATCACCGATTACGACCCTTCGCTGCCCCATGCGCTGGCCGATGCGGATCAACTCGTGCAGGTCTGCCTGAACCTCGTGAAGAACGCCGCCGAGGCGTTGACGGATCGGCCCGACGGCACGATCCGGCTGCGCAGCAGCTATGACCACAGCCTGCGCCTGCCGCCCGACGACACATGGCCCAAGGGCCGTGCGCTCCCCCTGCAGATCGAGATCGAGGACAACGGACCGGGCCTGCCCTCCGCGATCGCCGAGCAGGTGTTCGAGCCCTTCGTGTCGGGGCGCGAGAATGGCACCGGGTTGGGGCTGGCGCTGGTCAGCAAGATCGTGACCGATCACGGCGCGCTGATCCGCGTGGACAGTCGCCCCGGCCGCACCCTTTTTCGAATTTCACTGCCCAAGGCATAAGGACCTACTCCCATGGACGGAACCGTTCTGATCGCCGATGACGACCGCACTATCCGCACCGTGCTGACGCAGGCACTGACCCGCGCGGGGTGTCGGGTGCATGCCACCGGCAGCCTTTCGCAACTGTCGAAATGGGTCGAGGAGGGGCGCGGCGATCTCGTCATCACCGATGTGATGATGCCCGACGGTAACGGCATCGACCAGATCCCTGCGATCCGGCAGGCGCGTCCCGATCTGCCGGTCATCGTGATCTCGGCGCAGAATACCATCGTCACCGCGATCCGCGCGACCGAGGCGGCGGCCTTCGAATATCTGCCCAAGCCTTTCGACCTGCCTGACCTGATGGCCAAGGCGGGGCAGGCGCTGTCCCGGCGACCCCGCAAATCCGATCTCGCGCCCGAACCGTCGCCCCTGCGCCACAGCACCGATCCGGCCATGCCGCTGATCGGTCACGCGCCCGCCATGCAGGCGTTGTTCAGGATGGTGGCGCGGGTGCTCAACGCCGATCTGCCAGTGCTGATCGCGGGCGAGCCCGGCACCGGGAAATCGATCATCGCGCGCAGCTTTCACGATCTGTCCGACCGAAGCGAGCGGGGCGTCGTCGTGCTGACCTCTGCCGATGCGGGCGAGGAGGTGTTCGCCCGCGTTGCCGACAAGACCCGGGGCGGCACGATCATCATCGAGAACCCCGCGGGGTTCGACCAGGCTGCCCAGGCCCGCCTGATCGGGCTCATCGAAGCGCTGGAAGCCGAATCCGAACGCACCCAACTGCCCCGGATCGTCAGCACCACCGGTCCCGATCCGCAGGCCGACATGGCGGCGGGCCGGTTGCGCTCGGATCTCTATTATCGGCTGGCGGGGGTGACGGTCTCGGTGCCGCCCCTGCGCGCCCGCGTGGACGATATCCTGCCCCTGGCAGAGCATTTGCTGGCCCGCGCCGCCACGCAGGGGCTGCCCGAACGCGGCCTGACCGAGGATGCGGCGGGATTGCTGCGCGCCTATGCTTTCCCCGGCAATGTGCGAGAGTTGGAAAACCTGATGCGGCGGCTGGCGTTGACCGCCAGCGGCCCAGAGGTTTCCGCCACCGAAATGCGCGAGGCATTGAGCCAGCAGGGCGGCACGCGCGCAGCCGGTGGAGGAGGCACGACAACCACGGAGAGTGGAAGCAATGGAACCGCCCCCATCGCCAATGCGCGGCTGTCGGACACCGTCGAGGCGCATTTGCAACGCTATTTCGACCTGCATGGCGATGAATTGCCGCCACCCGGCCTTTATGACCGCATCCTGCACGAGATCGAACGCCCGCTTCTGGAGGTTGCGCTGGATGCGACCGGCGGAAATCAGCTGAAATGTGCCGATCTATTGGGAATCAACCGCAATACGCTGCGCAAAAAACTGACAGAGCTGAATATCGAGGTGACACGGCGCCGCAAACTGATGTAAAACCGCCACAGGTAAGCGCGCCAGAGTCACGGCGCTGCAACAGTGAGGCCGCGAAAGACGGCGAGTGGGGGTTATGGCAGGGTCCGTATCTGGGCTGAGTTGGGACAGGCTGGCGAACATCCGGTTGGGACGGCAATGGCGTGGCGTGCTGACTTGGGGGCTGCTGATCGCGGGCGCGCTGCTGATGGTGGCCACGCTCAGCGTTCTGGGCCCGTTGAGCCTGGGCGTGCAGAGTCAGGCGCTGCGCATGGTCCTGTTGCTCGATCTGTTTTACCTGATCGTGCTGATCGCGCTGGTGCTTGCCCGGATGGCCCGGCTGATCTCGGCGCGGCGGCACTCGGATGCCGGATCGCGGCTGCATCGTCGGCTGGTGATGATCTTTGCGGGGCTGGCGCTGGTGCCGACCGTGCTGGTCGCCCTGTTCGCGGGGGTTCTGGTCAATATCGGTCTCGAGGGCTGGTTCTCCGACCGGGTGCAGCAGGTCGTCACCAACTCGCAGGCCGCCGCCGAGGCCTATCAGGAAGAACACCGCCATGACCTGACCGAAGATGCTCGCGCCCTGGCCGGCGTGTTGACGCAGGCGGGCCGCGCCAATCCCCTGATCGGCGATGGCGAGATGCGCCAGCTTCTGGTGCAGGGGCAGGCGCTGATCCAGCGGGGGCTGCGCGAAGCCTATGTCATCGACGGCACCGGCACGATCCGGTCGCGCGGTGAGCGCAGCTATCTCTTCTGGTATGAGGAACCTAGTAGCGAACAGTTGGACCAGGCGCAGTCCGATGGGCTGGTCCTGATCGAGGATTGGGACAATAACGAATTCCGGGCACTGGTCGCCCTGCCGCCGCTGGCTGACCGTTATCTCTATGTCACCCGCGACGTGGACGGCAACCTGCTGGGGCTGCTGGACGATACAAGGGCCACCGTCGGCGATTATCGCCAGCTGGAGCAGACCCGCGGGCAGGTGCTGTTCGAATTCTCGCTGGTCTATCTGGGCTTCGCCCTGCTGCTTGTTGCGGCGGCGATGTGGATGGGGCTCTGGTTCGCCAGTCGCCTGTCGCGGCCGATCGGTCTTCTGGCCGAGGCCAGCGAACAGGTCGGGCGCGGCAATCTCGACCTGCAGATCCCCGAGCCCGATACCGGCGACGAGATCCAGACGCTCGGGCAAAGTTTCAACCGCATGACCCGCCAGCTCAAGACGCAGCGCGAGGAACTGGTCGAAAGCTATCGTGCCTCGGACGAGCAGCGGCGGCTTTTCGACAACGTGCTGACCTCGGTGACCTCGGGCGTGATCGGTCTGGATGCGCAGGGCGGGATCGATTTCCTCAACCGCTCGGCCATCCGCCTTTTGGGGCTGGAGCCGGGGCGGGATATCGATGCCCCCCTGTCCGATGCCGTGCCCGAATTCGCGGCACTTTTCCAACGTCTGTCCGCATCGGTCGCGGAAACCGTGCAGGATGAAATCCGCCTGACCCGTGATGGCCAGATGGAAAGCCTGCTGGTGCGGATGGCGGTGCGGCGCAATACCGATGGCGAGCTCGAGGGATACGTGGTTGCCTTCGACGACGTGACCGAACTGGTCAGCGCGCAGCGCATGGCCGCATGGGGCGATGTCGCCCGCCGGGTCGCGCATGAGATCAAGAACCCGCTCACCCCGATCCAGCTTTCCGCCGAACGGCTGCGGCGCAAGTTCACGCCCCTTGCAGGACCGGAAGACAAGGCCTCGCTGGATCAATATGTCGAGGTGATCATCCGCCAGACCGGCGATCTGCGCCGGATCGTCGATGAATTCAGCCGCTTCGCCCGGATGCCCGAGCCCGACCGGGCCGAGATCGACCTCGCCGAATTGCTGCGCGCCTCGGTCTTCCTTCAGCAGGACGCGCTGAAAGGCGCGCTCGAGGCCGATATCCCCGACCAGCCGGTGATCGTCGATTGCGACGAGGGCATGTTGCGGCAGGCTTTCACCAATCTTCTGAAGAACGCGGGCGAAGCCGTAGAGGAACGCGCCGGGAACGCGCCCGAAGGCTGGGCGCCGCGCGTTTCGGTCACGATGGAGACGGACCACGACAGCGTGACGATCCGCATCACCGATAACGGCCCGGGCCTGCCCGCCGACCGCTCGCGGCTGTTCGAACCCTATGTGACGCTCAAGACGCAGGGCACCGGGCTCGGCCTGCCCATCGTCAAGAAGATCGTCGAGGAGCATGGCGGCAGCCTTTCCCTGACCGATGCGCCGGACCGCGACGGCGCAATGGCCGAGATCCGTCTACCGCGGGAACGCAACCCCGTGCGCGGGACACAACGAAGAACCAGGCAAGAGAGAGACGAGGCAGGAACGACATGACTGATATTCTGATCGTCGATGACGAACGCGACATCCGCGAATTGATCGCGGACATCCTGAAGGACGAGGGTTTCCAGACCCGGCTGGCCGCCGATTCCGATCAGGCGATGGCGGCGCTGAACGAACAGGAACCCGCGCTGATGGTGCTGGATATCTGGCTCAAGGACAGCCGGATGGACGGGATCGACATCCTCAAGCAGGTCAAGCACAACAATCCCGAGGTGCCGGTGATCATCATCTCCGGCCACGGCAATATCGAGATCGCCGTCGCCGCGATCAAGCAGGGCGCCTATGACTTCATCGAGAAGCCCTTCAATATCGACCAGCTCATGGTGGTCATCAATCGCGCGATGGAAGCCAGCCAGCTACGGCGCGAAAATAACAGCCTGAAGCGCGGCGAGATCCGGCTGGCCGAGATGATCGGCCACTCGGCGGCCTTCAAGCGGCTGCGCGAAAATCTCGACAAGGTGGCCAAGTCGAATGGCCGGGTCATGCTGGCGGGCGAACCGGGCGCGGGCAAGGAACTCGCCGCCCGATATGTCCACGCCCACAGCCCCCGCGAGACGGCGCCCTTCGTGACCGTCTCCTGCGCCGGGGTCGAGCCCGAACGGATGGAAGAGGTGCTCTTCGGCCGGGAATCCCCGGAACGCGGGATCGAGCCGGGGCTTCTCGAACAGGCGCATGGCGGGGTGATCTATTTCGACGAGGTCGGCGACATGCCACTTGGCACCCAGCCCAAGATCCTGCGGGTGCTGACCGAGCAGCAATTCACCCGCGCAGGGGGCTCGGACAAGGTTCGGGTCGATCTGCGGGTGATCTCCTCGACCAATCGCGACCTGCCCGCCGAGATCGCCGCCGGCCGTTTCCGCCAGGAACTCTATGACCGGCTGAACGTGGTGCCGGTCGTGGTCCCCCCGCTTTCCGAGCGGCGCGAGGATATCGGCCCGCTGGCGCAGCATTTCATCGAGCAATTCAACAAGACTCAGGGCCTTGTTGCCCGCGAATTGCCCGACGACACCATCGCGGCGCTGCAGGCCATGCGCTGGCCGGGCAATATCCGGCAGTTGCGCAACGTGATCGAGCGGGTCCTGATCCTCGCCGAGGAGAGCGGCCCGATCAAGCCCTCGGAACTGGAGCCTCAGGGCGCGACCCCCGATAACAGCGACGCCCTCAGCCTTGGCCCGCAGGTGACGGCCATGGCGCTGCGTGAGGCCCGCGAGATGTTCGAGCGCGAATACCTGCTGGCCCAGATCAACCGTTTCGGCGGCAATATCAGCCGCACCGCGCAATTCGTGGGCATGGAGCGCAGCGCCCTGCACCGCAAGCTGAAATCCCTCGGCGTCGTCGGCGGAATGCGCACGGAGGAAGAGGTGATCAGCGGGAAGTGATCGGGAGATCGGGGACGCATATTCGCCACCGGACAAAAACGTCTCGGCTTGCTGGGGGATTGGCCCAAGTGACGGGAATGACGGCTAGATGTTAACCATATGAAATTTTCTGTCTTTTATATTCTATCTGAATCATTATAAACTGATTAACGTAGGGTACTTTCTCGAGTCAATCTTCAAAAGAGCTTTCAGATATGAGCAAATTTTACTTAGGCTTTGACAACCAGGGCCAAGGCGGGCTGGGCCAAACAGACCCCGGTGGTGGTGCCATCAACGAATTCGATGCCGTGGCAGATGTCGGGTCGGATTCAAGCACGGACTCGACAGCGACCCAAGCTGATTATTCGAATGGGATGACCTACAACTCGGATACCGATCAGTGGATTCTCGCTGTCAGTGGTCAGGCATTTTATATCTATGACAGCTTGGCTGATGTAGAAGCGAACAATGTCGCTGACACAGTGGTCATGAACGCTGGCCTGAATTACAACAATGGCTTCACCTATAACTCGGATACCGGGACATATTTCGCCGCTTACAGCGCCTCCGGAGTCGGAGAAATAGTCGAGTTCGCAACTCTCGAGGATATGGCGAACTTCACCAACCCGCTTCAAAATGTGGAAATGAATGGACCCGACTGGGACAACGGTATTGAATATGATTCCGTGAATAATCTCTGGTGCGGCGCATTCAGTGGTGGAACTACGGTGCCCGGAGGGGTTTCAGCTTTCTCATCGCTAGCTGATCTTGCAACCGCATCAAATCCGGTCTCGACAACTCGATATTCAAGCAATGTGACAGATTATGAAATGGGATTGGCCATTGTCCCCTGTTTCACGTCCGGCACCCTGATCGAGACGCCAACCGGACCCGTTGCGGTAGAAAATCTTTCGAAAGGCGATCTTGTTCTGACCTGCGACAACGGTCCGCAGCCCGTTCGCTGGACAGGTTCGCGAAAACTGACCGCGCAGGATCTGGAGACATCTCCCAATCTGCGTCCCATCCGCATCCACGCCTCGGCGCTTGGCAAGAACCTTCCGGAACAAGATTTGACGGTATCCCCGCAGCATCGGGTGCTTGTGCGCTCGAAGATTGCGCAACGGATGTTCAGCGCCGATGAGGTTCTGGTGGCCGCCAAGCATCTTCTGGAAATCGATGGTATCGAGATCGCGGAGGACGTCACGCAGGTGGAATATTTCCATATCCTCTTCGACCGGCACGAGGTGGTCTTTTCGAACGGGGCGGAAACCGAAAGCCTTTATACTGGCCCTCAGGCTCTGAAATCGTTCGGCCAAGCCGCGCGAGACGAGATCTTTACTCTGTTCCCGGAACTGCGGGAACAGGATTCAGTGGATGGCAGGCAATCTGCGCGTGCCCTGATCTCGGGACGCATGGGGCGGCAGCTTGCCCTACGGCATAACAAGAACCACCACGAGCTTGTAGAACCAATGTAAAATCGCGAAACAGGGTCCGTTTCCGGCAATTCTGGAAACTTTTTCTAGGCGGCAAGGGCCCTGGAACCGCCAGCTTGCCCAATGCAAGCAAACGACTTCCCCCTCACGACTCATCATCCCATTTCAATCCCCGCGCCTCCATCATTCCCCGCAACATCGCCCGCTTTTCCGCGTCAGGCATCCGGGCATCCGCCTCGTTCATCGGCACGCCGGGTCCGTCCCTGAACTCGCCCGGCCCGAAAACCTCGTCGGCCTGCTGCTGGAGATCGCCCCATTTCGGGCGTGGCCCGTCATGGCCCTTCACCTCGCGACGCTTCATGTAATCCATGGTCTCGCCGCCGTTGATCAGCCCGGCCAGCCGGGCATGCATCCAGACCGACAGGACCTGGTTGACCTTTGACTGCCAGTTGGTGCCCATCGACCGGAAGAAGCGGACGATATCCTCGTCCAGCCGCAGCGTGACCCGCGTCTTGCCGGGCAGCCCCTTTTCGCGCGCGATCTGGTGCCATTCCGCGGGGATACGCAATTCCGTCATCAGCCGCTGATGCAGATCCCATTCCAGCATCCGCATGGCATCGGCCATGTAGTGATAATTGGTATTCCGTTGTGCCTCGGCCCTGGTCATCGCCATCGGATTCGCCTCCTTCTCGCTTGCGGGGGAGTTTGCTATCGATTCGTTAACATGGCGCAAATGCAGCGTGCGTTGCCGGTGTACGCGCTGTGCACGCCCTGTGTACGGGCTGTGCACGGGCCGTGCAGCGTCAAACCCGGCAATTACTGGCCCGGCGGCGGGTGTGTTGCACCGCTGTGCCGATGCAACGCGCGCTGCTGTTGCGGCATGTCGGGGCGCTGTCTCCGGTTGCGTCCTCGGCCGGGGCGGCATAGGCATGAATGAACCGGATTGCTGCGGCTGGATGAGGGCTGGCATGAAAATCATCATTTGTGGCGCAGGTCAGGTCGGCTGGCAGATCGGCCGCCATCTGTCGGGCGAACGGAACGATGTTACCATCATCGACAACAAGGCAGAGCTGATCCGCCGTGCGACAGATGCGCTGGATGTTCAAGGAGTTACCGGGTTCGCCAGTCATCCGGACGTGCTTGACCGGGCCGGTGCGCGCGATGCCGACCTGATCATCGCGGCGACCTATTCCGACGAGGTGAACATGGTCACCTGCCAGGTCGCCCATTCGGTCTTCCAGGTCCCGCGCAAGATCGCCCGGCTGCGCTCCAGCGCCTATCTGGACGCGATATATTCCGATCTCTACCGCACCGACCATCTGCCCATCGACGTGGTCATCAGTCCCGAACGCGAGGTCGCCAAGGCTGCCCTGCAGCGCCTTGACGCGCCCTCGACCTTCGATGTCGAGACCTTTCTTGACGGAAGGATGCAACTCCTTGGAATCGTTCTGGAAGATGACTGTCCAGCGCTGAATACCCCGCTTCGTCAGCTGAACGAGATCTTCTCCAGCCTGCGTGCAATCGTCGCCGGCGTGCGCCGCGACCGAAAGCTCTTCGCGCCGGATGCCGGCGACCAGCTTTTCGCCGGTGACCAGATCTATGTCTTCTCACATATCGACGACGTGGCCCGCACCTTGGAGATATTCGGAAAACCTGCGCAAAAACAGGAGCGTGTGGCGATCATCGGTGCCGGGAATGTCGGTCTGTCCGTGGCCCGCGCCCTTGAGGCCCGGCCCGACCGCATCCGCGCGAAGGTCATCGAACTTGACCGCGCGCGTGCCGAATATGCCGCCGACCGGCTGGAACGCACCATTGTCCTGCATGGCGACGGTCTGTCGGCCGAGCTACTCGAAGAGGCTTCCGTGCCAATCACCGATGCGGTCCTGGCGGTGACGGATGACGACAAGACCAACATCCTCGCCTCGATCCGTGCCAAGCAGGCGGGCACCAAGATGGCCATCGCGCTGATCAACGATCCTACGCTGGTGCCGCTGATGGGGGCGCTGGATATCGACGCCTATATCAACCCGCGCAGTACCACGGTCTCGACGATCCTGCGCCATATCCGGCACGGCCGGGTCCGCGACATCTATTCCATCGGCGATGCCGAGGCCGAAGTGATGGAGGCGCAGGTGCTGTCCACCTCGCCCATGTCGGGCCGGGCGATCCGCGATATTGAATTCCCCGAAGGCGTCCTGATCGGAGCGGTGCAAAAGGGCGACAGAATCGTCAAACCCTCGTCGGACACGCGGATCGAAGAGGGCGACATCGTGCTGATCTTTGCCCTGACCCATGACGTGCCCGAGGTCGAGCGCCTGTTGCAGGTCTCGATCGACTTTTTCTGAGGGCGCGGCGGTGTCGATCCTCCTGCGCCTGCATATCCTGATCCTGCTGACGATGATTGCAGCGCTGGCGATGCTGATCCCGGCGGTTTATGCCTCGTCCATCGACGAAGACGCCATCGCGCGGAATTTTTTCTACTCGGCGCTGCTGTGCCTGACATTCTCCGGCATGGTCGGCCTGGCGACCGCCGCCAATCCCAAAAGGCAGCAGGCGCGCAACATGTTGCTGACCTGCGTTGCTGCCGTGGCGCTGCTGCCCGCGATACTCGCCTTTCCCTTTGCCGAAAGCCTGCCCGATACAGGGCTTTTCAATGCCTGGTGGGAGATGGTGTCGTCGCTGACAACCACGGGCGCATCGCTTTATTCCGCCGATCTGCTGCCAGCGCCACTGCATCTGTGGAGGGCTCTGGTCGGCTGGATGGGGGGGCTGTTCATGCTGGTTGCGGCGGTCGCCATCCTCGCGCCCCTACGTGTCGGCGGGTTCGAGATCATGTCTTCGCCCTATGGCCGCAACGAGCAGTTCGAGCGTCTGCCCGAAAGTGCCGATCCGCGTCAGCCGGTGTCGCACCTGTCCTCGCCGGCTTTCCAAACCGAGCTTACCGATCCAGCCTATCGCCTGATTCGGGCAGGTCGCGATGTGTTCCCGATCTATGCCGGGCTGACCCTGGCATTGTGGTTGCTGCTTCTATTGCTGGGGGATGACTCGCTTGTGGCACTGTGCCGGGCCCTGGGAACCCTGTCGACCAGCGGCATCACCCCGACACTCGGCCCGGCCGGAGAGGATTCCGGGGTATTGGGCGAGATGGCGGTGTTCCTGTTCCTTATTCCGGCGCTGTCCCGCAGGTTCTGGCCCGGAGGCGGTGAGCTGCGGGCCACCGAACGCATGATTCGCGATCCGGAGCTGAGGTTTGCCGCGGGAGTCGTGATCCTGGTTGCCCTGGTCCTGTTTGCCCGTCACTACTTTGCGTCCATCGATGTCAGTGCGGACAATCCCGAAACACCGCTTCTGCTGGCCGATATCCAGATGGGACTGTCGGCCTTGTGGGGAGGCTTGTTCAGCGCATTGAGCTATCTGACGACCACCGGATGGAGTTCGGTTGACTGGCAGGGCGCAAGGGCCTGGTCGGGGTTGTCCAGTCCGGGGCTCATTTTTGCCGGACTTGCGATCATGGGGGGAGGGGTCGCGACCACCGCCGGAGGTGTCAAACTGCTGCGCATTTATGCGCTGGCGCGGCATGGGGAGCGGGAAATGGAGCGAATCATCCATCCCAGCTCTGTCGCCGGTGGGGGCCGGATGGCACGTCGGCTGCGCCGCGAGGGCGCCTATCTGGCTTTCATTTTCTTCATGTTGTTCGCGATTTCGATCGCGGTGACGGTCATTCTGGTCTCGATCCAGCAGATCGAATTCGAGACGGCGACGATCCTGTCGATCGCGGCGCTGACCAATACCGGACCGCTGGCCTCGGCGATTCCTCTCACACCGGCATTCGAGGGAACGGCAGGCGTGGCATCTGCTCCGTGGGAGGGGTGGTCAGGGCTTTCCGTCATGACGAAATCGGTTCTGGCCGGAGCGATGGTCGTCGGACGGTTGGAGATCCTGGCGATTCTGGCGTTGTTCACGCCGGATTTCTGGCGGCGTTGATCTGGTTCTGCCGGGGTCGCGCCAGTGAAAGTTGCACTTCGGTCGCGCGGAACCCGTCGAAGACGCGGTGTGCTTGCAAGGTCGGCAGCACTCGCATACATGTTGCCTAACGCCCGACAGCAAGAAAACGGACAAGAAAACAAATGGCCAGCGATAAGCAAAACCTGCAGGACGCCTTTCTCAATCACGTCCGCAAGGCCAAGGTGCCGGTTACGGTGTTCCTGATCAATGGCGTCAAGCTTCAGGGCGTGATCACCTGGTTCGACAATTTCTGCGTGTTATTGCGCCGCGACGGACAATCCCAGCTGGTTTACAAGCATGCGATCAGCACGATCATGCCGGGCCAGCCGATTTCTCTTTATGAAGGCGAGGATTGATTGGCCGAGCCGACCTCGACCGAGGCTTTGCCGACCCGCGCCTATGTGATTCATCCCGATCTGGGCAATGCCCGCACGCAACGGCGTGAACCCGAGCATGCGCTCGCCGAGGCCGTGGCGCTGGCGCTGGCGCTGCCGGGGATCGAGATCACAGGCGAAGAGGTCGCCCGGCTGCGTGACCCAAACCCGGGCACGCTGTTCGGCAAGGGCAAGCTGGCCGAGATCGGGGCGCGCCTGAAAGAAGCCGAGGCAGAGTTGGTTCTGGTCGATGGACCGGTTAGCCCTGTGCAACAACGCAATCTGGAGCAGGCCTGGGATGTCAAGCTGCTGGACCGGACCGGGCTGATCCTGGAAATATTCGCAGACCGGGCGCGGACGCGCGAGGGTGTGCTGCAGGTGGAGCTTGCGGCCCTGTCCTATCAGCGGACGCGGCTGGTGCGTGCCTGGACCCACCTTGAACGGCAGCGTGGCGGGCTCGGATTCGTCGGCGGCCCCGGCGAGACGCAGATCGAGGCCGACCGCCGCGCCATTGACGAACAGATGACCCGGCTGCGGCGCCAGCTTGAGCGTGTCGTCAAGACCCGGACACTTCACCGCGCGGCACGGGCCAAGGTGCCTTACCCGATCGTGGCTTTGGTCGGTTATACCAATGCGGGAAAATCGACGCTGTTCAACCGGATGACCGGGGCCGAGGTGATGGCGAAGGACATGCTTTTCGCCACGCTGGATCCGACCATGCGGGCGATACGATTGCCGGATGCGGGTGGCGGCAGTTCCGGGCGCAAGATCATCCTGTCGGACACGGTGGGTTTCATCTCGGATTTGCCGACCGAGCTGGTCGCGGCGTTCCGCGCAACGCTGGAAGAGGTGCTGGAAGCCGATCTGATCTTGCATGTGCGCGATATCAGCCATCCGGAAACCGAAGAGCAGGCGGCGGACGTGGCCGAGATCCTCGGCAGCCTTGGTGTGGACGAGGATGTCGAGCTGATCGAGGTCTGGAACAAGATCGATGCATTGTCGGAAGACATCCGCATGGCCCTGCGCCGCACCGATGCCCGGACCGAAGGGGTTCAGGCAGTCAGCGCGCTCAGCGGCGAGGGGCTGGATGATCTGATCACTGCCATCGACGCGCACCTGGCCCGGGCGTTGGACGAGGCCCGCAGCACCGATATCGTCACCCTTCCGTTCAGCGATGGCCGTCGCCGTGCGTGGTTGCACGAGGCAGGTGTGGTCGAACGTGAAGAGGCGACCGAAGATGGCCTGCGGCTACACCTCAATTGGACCGCGCGTCAGAAGGCGAGTTTTGCGGCGCTGGATGATTCTTCGGATAGTGGAAAGTAAGTGACGGGGCCGTAGCTGGGAATCCGTGTCACACTGATTGATTCTCTCTCCACTTTCTTCTTCATGGAGAACCATGGGTGTCGATGGGCGCGCCATCGCACAGGGAAGCAGCGGACAGCCTTGGGCGCAGCGTGTGTATAACTGACTGTTTTCAGTCGGTTACCTTATTCCCAGCCCCGTTTTGCCTAATCTGCGGGCAAAACTCATCTCTTCGCGCTGCATTCCTTCTCATCCCGGTTGACGGTCACGCCAAAGACGGCGTGGCCGAAATTTTTTGTTGACCGAATCGGCTACCCGTCACATTAGTTGCATATATCGGAACTTGGGTTCCATTTTATGGAACATTGTGCAGGGAGGCCATGTCGATACTTCAGAACGCTGCGGATGTGCTGAGATGCTTCAGCAAGGAATGCCCCGATCTGACGGTGACCGAGGTTGTGCGCCGGTTGGGCCTTCCCAAGGCGAATGTCTCGCGGCTTCTGAAGGCCATGCGCGAGGCCGGACTGCTTGAGACCATCGGCGACAGCTATCGGCATCGTCCAGGGCGGCTGATGCTGGATCTGGGCACCGCCTATCGCAGCTCGTCGAACCTGATCGCGCGTGCTGGCGAGGTCGTGGCAGAGGTGTCGCAGCGCTTTGGCCATACCGGTTATATCTCGTTGCGCGACGGGCTGGAGGTTACCGGCGTCGCCGATTTTCCCGGCACCAACGCGCTGCGCGTGGTCGGCGCGATCGGGCGTCGTCTGACGGCGCATGAAAGCGCGACAGGCCGTTCGCTGCTCGCCCGGTTGCCGGATGAGGAGGTGCGGGCGCTTTTCACCGGGCAGGACATCCCGACAGAACTTTCCGAAAAGCTGGATAGAATTCGTCGTGACGGGTTTTCACTGTCGAGTCAGGAGGCCACGCCCGGCGTTGATGCGATTGCCATCGCGGTGGGCGATCCGGCCACCGAAGAGGCGGTCAGCCTGTGCATCGTCTACCCCCATTCCCTCGTCGACGACAATGGCCGTGACGAGATGATCGCCGCCCTGTCCGAGGGCGCCAAAAGAATAGCGAGCGAATTGGGTGATACCGCCTTCGTCTCGCCCAGAATCTGAGAAAGAGGAAGACCCGGATGAATGCTTTATCACATCGCTGGCGCGTCGGTTTCGATATCGGCGGCACATTCACCGATTTCGTGCTGTATGACGGCGAGAACGCCTCGGTCAAATTGCACAAACGCCTGACAACTCCGCATGATCCCTCGGAGGCGGCACTTTTGGGTCTGCAAGAGCTGCTGAACATGCAGGGGATCGGGCATGCGGATGTTAGCGAGATCGTCCATGGGACCACGCTGGTCACCAATGCCGTGATCGAGCGTAAGGGGTCACCGGTCGGGCTGATCACGACGCGCGGTTTTCGCGATATCCTGGAGATGGGGACCGAGCAGCGTTACGACATTTACGACCTGTTTGTGAGTTTCCCCGATCCGATGGTCAGCCGCGATCTGCGGCTTGAGGTGGACGAGCGGATGACGGCGCAGGGCAAGGTGGTGACGCCACTGGATGAGGCCGCGGTCCTGGCCGCTGCCAAGAAACTGGTGGCCGAGGGCTGCGAGGCCATCGCGCTGATGTTCCTGCATTCCTATATCAATCCTGCGCATGAGAAACGCGCAGCCGAAATTATTCGGGCGGCTTTCCCTGAGCTTTTGGTTTCGCTGTCCTCCGACGTGGTGGCCGAGATGGGCGAGTATCAGCGTGCGGTGACGACCTGCGCCAATGCCTTCGTGCAGCCGCTCATGAACCGCTACCTGACCAAGATGGAAGGCGCCCTGCGCGCATCGGGCTTTGACGGGGCGCTGCGGCTGATGCATTCGGCGGGTGGCTTGGTGTCGTTAGAGACGGCGCGCGATTTCCCGATCCGGTTGCTGGAGAGTGGGCCGGCCGGTGGCGGGCTTGCGACGGCACTGTTCGGACAGGCTGCGGGACAGAAGGATGTCATTTCCTTCGACATGGGCGGCACGACCGCCAAGGCCTGCATGATCGAGGATGGCCGTGCCGAGATCTCGCCGATGATGGAAGCGGCGCGGGTTCACCGTTTCACCAAGGGTTCGGGTCTGCCGATCAAGGCGCCGGTGATCGAGATGATCGAGATCGGCGCCGGTGGCGGTTCGATCGCGGCAATCGACGAGGTCGGGCTGCTGAAGGTCGGGCCGCATTCGGCAGGTTCGGATCCCGGTCCCGCTTGTTACGGCATGGGTGGTGAGCAACCAACGGTGACCGATGCCAACCTGGTTCTGGGCTATTACGATCCGGGATTTTTCCTTGGCGGACGGATGAAGCTGGACCTGGAGGCAGCACGTACCGCAATCGCTCGCGTGGCCGAGCCGCTTGGCCTGGGTGTCGAAGAGGCCGCCCTGGGCATTCACAAGGTGGTCGTGGAAAGCATGGCCGCTGCTGCGCGCGTGCACCTGGTCGAGCGTGGCAAGGATCCGCGAGACTATTCCATGGTCGGATTTGGTGGAGCAGGCCCGGCCCATGCCACGGATGTGGCGCGGGCGATGGGAATTTCCTCGGTGCTGATCCCGCCCGCCTCCGGCGCGGCCTCGGCGCTTGGATTCCTTGCGGCGCCACTGTCCCATGATGGTGTGCGCTCGATGCGGATCGAGCTGACGCCGGGTTTCGACGCGGCGGCACTGAACGGGTTGCTTCGAGATCTGGAAGAGGAAGGGTTGCACCACCTGACCCGCGCCGGGATCGCCCGTGAAGACGCGGTGATCGAACGCAGTGCGGATATGCGGCTCGTGGGGCAGATGCATGACATCTCGGTCGATCTGCCCGATGGCGAGATCGGCGAGGCTGAACTACCCGCCATCCGCGAGGCTTTCACCCGCGCCTATTCCGCCCGCTATGCCGAACCTTTCGAGGGTGCACGCTTCGAGACGGTGAATTTCCGTGTCCGGGTGGCCGGGCCGACGCCGCAGCTTGCTCTGACAGGAGCTGCGGGTGGCGGAGATATGGCCGCCAAGATCAAGGGGCATCGTCAGTGCTGGTTCGACGAGGGCGAGTTCAGCACCGCCGTCTATGACCGTTATTCCCTCGGCGCGGGCGATGTCATCAATGGCCCCGCGATCATCGAGGAACGTGAATCGACCACGGTGGTCGGGCCGGCGGACAGCGTGACCATCGACGCGGGCTTGAACCTCTGCGTGCAGATCGGTGCCGTGAAGGCTGGTGAGGCGCTGGTCACGCCCGAGATGTCGCGGGCACAGGCCGTGGCCCGGATCGAGGCCGATCCGATCGGGCTGGAGATCATGTGGTCGCGGTTGGTCAATGTGGTCGAGGAGATGTGGCTGACGGTCTGCCGAACGGCCTTTTCGCTGGTGATCGCAGAGGCTCAGGATTTCGCCTGCGAATTGCTGGATCGCGATGGCGAGACGCTGGCGCATAGCCCGCGCGCCATGCCGGTCTTCAACCTGACCTTGCCGCGCGCGGTCAAGGCGCTGCTCAAGCGCTATCCGGCCGAGACGCTGAAGCCCGGTGACGTGCTGATCACCAATGATCCGTGGCTTTGTGCGGGCCACCTGTTCGACATTGCCATCGTCACGCCCGCCTTCCGCGATGGGCGGCTGGTCGGGCTGATGGGAACGGTCGGGCATGTCTCGGATATCGGTGGCACCAAGGATTCGCTGCATGCGCGCGAGATCTACGAGGAAGGCCTGCAAATTCCGCCGATGAAACTGTTCGAGGCCGGGCGCCCGAACGAGACGCTGGTCGAGATGATCCGCCAGAATGTCCGCAACGGCGAGCAGGTTCTGGGCGATGTCTTTTCCTTCGTCGCGGCCAACAAGCTGGGGGCTGAGCGGCTGGAATCGTTCATGCGCGACTACGGCATGCATGACCTGGGCGCATTGGCCGAGGTGGTGCAGGGCCTGTCGGAAAAGGCGATGCGCGACGCGATCCGGGCCTTGCCCGATGGCGATTACCGGTCGGAGATCACCAACAATCCGTTGGGCGAGAAGATCAGCTATCCGGTTCTGGTCAAGGTCGAGGGCGACGATATCACCGTCGATTTCGACGGGGTGCCTCCGCAATTGCCGCAAGGCGGGCTGAACTCGACGCTGAACTATACCGCGGCGCATGCCACCTATCCGCTGAAATGCATGTTGACGCCGACAGTGCGCGGCAATGCGGGATGCTATCGGCCGTTCACCGTGACGGCGCCCGAAGGCTCGATCCTGAACCCGACCTATCCGGCCTCGGTGAACCTGCGCACGCGCACCGGCTGGTATCTGGCGCCGAATATCTTCCGGGCCATTGCCGATGCCGCGCCCCATCAGGTGCAATCCTTCACCGGGCTTTGCGTGGCAGCGAATATCTATGGTCAGGACAGGGATGGCCGGTTCTATTCCGACATGCTGTTCTGTGGCGGCGGTCAGGGCGGGTCCGAGCGGGGCGATGGCAAGTCCGCCCTGCTCTGGCCGACTTCGGCGGCAAATACCTCGATCGAGCTGATGGAAAGCCGGGTGCCGGTGCTGGTTCTGGAGAAATCGTTGCTGTCCGACAGCGGCGGTCCGGGCAGGCATCGCGGCGGACTAGGTCAGATCGTCCGCTTCTGCAAGCGCGATGCCGATGGCCAGTCGGCGCTCGTCTCGGTCTATCCCGAGGGCGTGGACAACCCCATCGACGGCTTGTTCGGTGGTCTGCCCGGCATGGGTGCGGTCGGGCGGGTGTTGTCCTCGGATGGCAGGTTGCTGCGTGATTGCGGTGCGGGTGAGCTGGTGTCGGTGTCGTCACCGGACGAGATCGTGGAGATCGTGCTTGCGGGCGGTTCGGGCTATGGCGATCCGGTCGAACGCGACCCGGCGCTGATCTCGCGCGATTTGGCCTTGGGATTCGTGACGCCCGAGCATGTCAGCCGCCACTACCGCCACATCCCCGAAGCAGCGGCTGCCGAAGCCAGCCCGCTTGACGCATGACCAAAAGTGGCACGGTCATGCAGGCTGTGCCGCCGTTGAAACAGAATGACAAATGATCCAGCACGGAGACGATCCATGAACAGCTCCTCTTCTCTCTCCCTATCACGTCGCGGCCTTCTGACCATGGCGGGCGTCGGTCTGGCCAGCACGGTCTTTCCACGCAAGATCTTTGCCCAAGCGGGTGGTGGCGTGCTTGTTATCGCTTCCGGGCAGGACATTCCGAATTTCGATCCGCATACCGCGACGGGCTATTCGGCCTCGTTCTTCATGCGCAATGTCTATGATCCGCTGGTGCGGGTCTCGGGCAATCCGCCCGAGCCGCAGCCCGGTCTTGCCGAAAGCTGGGAGGTCAACGAGGACGGCACCGAGTTTACTTTCAAGCTGAACCCGGCGGCAAAATTCCACAGCGGAAATCCGGTGACGGCGGATGACGTGGTCTATTCCTTTGGCCGGTCGCTGAAGCTTGCCAAGGGCAATTCATGGATGATCCGCGATATCGTGACGCCAGAGGGCGTGACGGCCGTCGACCCGGCCACGGTGAAATTCTCGCTGACCGCGCCCTATGCTCCGTTCCTGCAGGTTCTGCCCTGGATTTTCATCGTCGAGAAGGCTGCGGTCGAAGAAAATCTCGGCTCTAATGATGGCGAAACCTACCTGATGACGAATACCGCTGGATCGGGCCCCTTCAACGTGGCGCGGGTCGAGATCGGCACGCTTTACCACCTGGCCCGCGCGCCCGAGGCATGGCAGGCGGGCGGTGGCAATCTCGATGGTGTGGTCTGGCAGATCGTGCGTGAAACCGCGACTCAGCGCCTGATGATCGAGCGGGGCGAGGCGCATATCGCTGTCGATCTGACCAGTGAGGACATGGATTCGCTGGAAGGCGCACCGGGCCTAGTCCGGGTGATCGAGCCGGAGTACCGGACCTTCTCGATCAAGATGAACACCGAGAACGGCCCCTGCGCTGATGTGAACCTGCGCAAGGCGATATCCTATGCCACGAATTACGAGGCCATCCTGGATGCGGCAGGTTATGCCGATCTGATGATCGGGCCGCTGCCGCATGGTATCCTTGGCCATGATCCCGAGCTTGAAGTTTATCGGATGGATCTGGATAAGGCCAAGGAATACATGGCTAAGACCGAGACGCCCGAAGGTGGCTTCACGCTGAAGATGATGCATGTCTCGGGGCTCGAGCAACAGCGGCGTTGGGCGCTGATCATGCTGGACAGCCTTAAGCAGCTGAATATCAACCTTGAAATCGTGCCGATGAACTGGCCCGACATGGTCGCGGCCTGCCGTTCGCCCGAGACCTTCCCCGACATGTTCCCGGTCTACCAGACGGCGAATTACGGTGACACCGACAATATCGCCTATGCAGCCTACCATTCCTCGCGCAACGGAAACTGGCAGAACGCGGTCTATAGCGACCCGGATACCGACGCGCTGATCGAAACCGCCCGGACCGAGATCGATCCGGAGAAGCGGGTGGAGATCTATGGAGAGTTGCAGCGCAAGCTGGTCGAGGATGCGCCCGACATCTTTGGCGTGCTGGAACGGCGCAAGCTGGCCATGCGCGAAACGGTGCAGGACTATCAGTTCACCCCGGTCGCTTCGAACGCCATCGAAGCCTGGCCACTGTCGCTCGGCTGATACGATCGGCCGGCGGGCACGAGGATCAGCCCGCCAGTCTTCGAAGGAGGGAAACGGACCATGCTGCAATTTATCGTCAGGCGCGTCCTGCTGCTGATCCCGGTCCTGATCGGGCTGACGGTCATCATGTTCGCTATCGCACGTATCCTGCCGGGCGATCCCGTGTCGCTGGCGGCTGGCCCGAATGCGACACAGGCCGAGATCGAGGCGCTGGCCGTCGAGTTCGGCCTCGATCAGCCAATCTGGGTTCAGTATGGTCAGTATGTTTCGGGGTTGATGCAAGGTGACCTGGGCACCTCGCTGCTGACCCGGCGGCCAGTCGCGGCAGATATTGCGGCCTATCTGCCCGCGACGCTGGAACTGGTCTTTGCGGCCATGGCGATCGCGGTGCTGATCGGTATCCCGCTAGGCCTCGTGACTGCCGTCTGGCGCAATCGCTGGCCCGACTATCTTTCGCAGGTGGCGGCCATCGGGGCGATCTCGATGCCCCGCTTCTTCCTCGGACTGCTGCTGCAACTGTGTTTCGCGATGTGGCTGGCATGGCTGCCCCTGGGCGGGCGGCTGCCGATCATCGTGATCCCGCCACCCAGCGTTACCGGTTTCCTGACCATCGACTCGCTGATCGCAGGTGACTGGACGGCCTTCACCACCGCCCTGAGCCATCTGGCCATGCCCGCCATTGCCATGTCGCTGTCACCCTTGGCCACGATCATGCGGATGATGCGGTCTTCGACCATCGAGGTAATGCAGCAGGATTACGTGATGACGGCCCGTGCGCTTGGCCTGCCCCGCCGCCAGATCATCACCAAATATGTCGCCCGTAACGCGGTCTCCGCCACGTTGACGGTGATCGGGCTCTATTTCGGCTGGCTGCTTGGCGGCACGGTGCTTGTCGAGACGGTCTTCGACTGGCCCGGTCTTGGCCTTTACGCCACCAAGGCGATCATCTCGCAGGACATGATGCCGGTGATCGGTGTGGCGCTGGTGATCGGCCTGCTGTTTGTCTTTGCCAATCTCGTCATCGACCTGCTCTATGGCGTCATCAATCCGAAGGTCCGCTACTCATGACCGATACCGCAGAACATATCGCGACCGAGCCGGAACTGCCCAAGCAGGACAAGCTGCAGCGTGCGCTGTTCCGGTTCCGGCAAAGCAAGCTGTCGATGCTGGGGGCGGTGATGGTGGCGCTGGTCGTATTCTTTACCGCCTTCGGCACGCTGCTTGCTCCTTTCCCTGACCATATCGCCGGTGGCGTGGATACCGCTGCCCGCTTCCAGCCGCCGTCATGGGCGCATCCCTTCGGCACCAACGAGCTGGGGCAGGATGTGCTGTCGCTGGTCATGGCGGGTACGACGGTATCAGTGCTGGCCGGGCTGAGCGTGGTGCTGATCGGCACAGTCATCGGTACGCTGGTCGGCGCCATCGCCGGTTTCGCGGGGGGCTGGATCGATGAGGTCCTGATGCGCCTGACCGACCTGACGCTGACCATTCCCGGACTGATCCTTGCCATGGCGGTGGCGGCGGCGCTCGGTCCTGGCTTTACCAACATGATCATCGCCATATCGCTGTCATGGTGGCCAGGTTATGCAAGACTGGTGCGGGGCGAGGTCCTGGCCGTGCGCGAGGAATCCTATGTCAACGCCGCCCGTGCCATAGGTGCCAAACCGTCGCGCATCCTGCTGCGGCATATCCTGCCTAACACCGTTTCTCCGATCATCGTCAAGATGTCGCTGGATATGGG
Organism: Paracoccus saliphilus; assembly: GCF_028553805.1. Taxonomy (NCBI): domain Bacteria; kingdom Pseudomonadati; phylum Pseudomonadota; class Alphaproteobacteria; order Rhodobacterales; family Paracoccaceae; genus Paracoccus; species Paracoccus saliphilus. Next base: position 689,678 of record NZ_CP067140.1, read on the forward strand.
CTTCGCGATCCTGATGGTCGCCGGTCTGGGCTTTATCGGCATCGGCATCCGCCCGCCCACGCCGGAATGGGGCACGCTGTTATCAGTCTCGCGTTCCTACATGCCGGATTACTGGTGGACGGCAATGGCACCGGGCATGGCGATGTTCTTTGCGGTGTTCGGTTTCAATCTGCTCGGCGACGGGCTGCGCGATATTCTCGATCCGAAAGCGAGGCGCTGAGATGACTGCTCCACTTCTGTCGATCCGCGATCTGCATCTGTCGATGTCCAGCTATGAAGGTAAGGCGCATGTGCTGAACGGCATCGACCTGACCGTGAACCGGGGCGAAATCTGGGGGCTGGTCGGCGAAAGCGGCTGCGGCAAGTCGCTGACCGGGCTGTCGATCTCGCAACTTCTGCCATCGCCGCCCGCTGACTACATGGCCGGAGAGATCATGCTGGAGGGGCGCGATATGCTGAAACTGCCCCGGCCCGAGGTGCAGAAACTGCGCGGCAATCGCATCGGCATGATCTTTCAGGACCCGACCACCAACCTGAACCCCGCTTTTCGGATTGGGGATCAGCTCGTCGATGTCGCGTTGGCGGCGGCACGATGGAAGCCCGACATCCTCGATTGTCCGGCCGGTGCGGGAAAATCGGAACGGAAACGCGCCGCCCGCAGGTTGGCAGGTGACATGTTGGAACGTGTCGGCATTCCTGATGCCGGGATGCGCCTGGACAGCTATCCGCACCAGTTCTCGGGCGGGATGAGGCAGCGCGTCTTGATCGCCATGGCGCTGATCGGGCGCCCGGACCTGTTGATCGCGGACGAGCCGACCACGGCGCTGGATGTGTCGGTGCAGGCGCAGATCCTGAAACTGCTGAAAGGATGCGTCGTCGATTACGACATGGGCGTGATCCTGATCACCCATAACCTGGGCGTGGTGGCCGAAACCTGTAGCCATGTTGCCGTGATGTATGCGGGCAATATCGTCGAAAGCGGGCCGGTCGCGGCGGTGATCGAACAGCCGGAGCATCCCTATACCCGCGCTCTGATGGCCTCGATTCCGACGCGGGACACCAAGCGCGGGATGTTGCGAGGCCTTGCCGGGTCGGTTCCGAACCTGACCACACCTCCACCCGGTTGTCGCTTCGCGCCACGCTGCCGCCATGCCACAACAGCCTGCATGCAGGGTGTTCCCGCGCCGGTGCGGGTCGGCAGGGATCACACGGCCGCCTGTATCCATGCCAAGGAGCTGGAGATCGCCCATGTCTGAGATCATGCTGGAAATCGACGATGTTTCGAAAATCTATGCGGGCAAGCGCGGCATGTTCGGCCGCTCGCACGAGGTCCGGGCCCTGAAACATGTTTCGCTTTCGGTCAGGCGGGGGGAAAGTTTTGGCCTGGTCGGTGAAAGCGGGTCGGGTAAGACCACGCTGACCCGCTCGATCCTGCAACTGGAGCGCCCGACATCCGGCAGGATCCTGTTCGAAGGCAGGGATCTGGGGCAGCTGTCGACGGCCGAGATGCGGCGGCTGCGCGCGCGTATCCAGATCGTGTTCCAGGACCCCTATGCCTCGCTGAATCCGCGTATGTCCGTGCATGACATCGTCACCGAACCGATGCTGATCCACCGCGAGACGCTTGGCCTGGACCGCCGCCAACGGACCGAGCGCGCCGTCGAGCTTCTGTCCCTGGTTGGACTGGGTCCGCAGCATCTTTATCGCCATCCGCATGAGTTCTCGGGTGGACAGCGCCAGCGTATCTGTATTGCGCGGGCGCTTGCCTCGGGACCCGACCTGCTGGTGCTGGACGAGCCGACCTCGGCCCTGGATGTCTCGGTGCAGGCGCAGGTGCTGAATTTGCTGTGTGAATTGCAGGAAAGGCTTGGACTAACCTATTTCTTCATCAGCCATGATCTTGGCGTGGTGCGCTATCTCTGCGACCGGCTGGCGCTGATCTATCGCGGCGAACTCGTCGAGCAGGGGGATTGTGCGGCGATCTTCGATGCGCCGGAAACCGAATATGCCCGCGCGTTGATTGGCGCGATGCCTGAAGTCAAGGTCCCGCCCGCGGCCTGATCGGTACATCATCCGCTTGACGCGATGCGCGGCCTGCCTGCTATTGGGTGACATGTTCGATTTTCGCGATATCGAGGTGATCCGCGCCATCGTGCGCCAGGGAGGATTTCGGGCGGCGTCCGATGCAACCGGGATCGCACAATCGGCCATCTCCCGCCGGGTGCGGCATCTCGAGGATCGGATGAAGATCAAGATTTTCGAGCGTGACGGGCGCGGAGTCCGGTTGACCGCAGCAGGGCGGAGGCTCTGTGACGAGGCGGAGGTTCTGGTTGCCCAACGCGACCATATCCTCGACGAATTGACCCAGGGTGTGATGGCTGGCGTCGTCCGCCTCGGCGTCGCCGAGACGATGACTCATACCATCCTGCCGCGAATGCTGACCAGCCTGCGCGCGCGGCATCCGCAGCTTCGTTTCGAGATTTCGGTCGATACCTCGGGGCAGATGGGGCAGGAGCTTGCCAATGACGGGCTGGACGTGGTCATCATGCTGCGCGATCAGGCGCCATGCGGGATCAACCTGACGGTGCTGCCTCCGGTCGGTCTGGGGTGGTATGTGGCGCCGGCACATTTCACGCTGCCTTCCCCGGCCGGTGTCGACGATCTGGCCGCGCTTCCCATCGTTTCCTTTCCCAAGGGCACCATCCCGCACCGCCGGGTGATCGAGCTGTTATCCCCGGGGCGCAAGCAGGCCGTGGTCGTACATGGTTCGGCCTCGTTGGCTACGGTGCTGCATCTCGTGGGGCAGGGTTTCGGGATCGGGACGATTCCCCATGACATTGTCGCGGCGTGGCCGCATGCCGGGCTAGAGGAAATTGCGGTCCTGCCTGATGCCCAGTTGCCGGATCTGGAATTTGCGGTTTGCTACATGCCTGAGCGCAATGCCGAAATCGGGCGTGAGGTTGCTCGGGCTGCGGTTGAAACAGCCATATACTGATCTAATTCAGAGATCATAACTGGGTAATATTGAACTGTTGATTTCATCGGCGCGACTGCGGATTCTTGCACATGCAATTTGAAGGAACCGCCAATGAGCACGCCGCAAATCGTCCTGTCCGATCCTGTTCACCTGCGCGCCGAAATTCGCGCCGGCCGGTTCGATGGGCCGACGGCGGGGCAGGGCGGCGACGCGCTGCAAGCCAATCTGGTGATTCTCGGAGCGGATGATGCCATCGATTTTCTGCGCTTTTGCCAGATGAATCCGCGTCCATGCCCCTTGTTGGCCGTCGGTGAGGCCGGAGATCCCGGGCTGCCGTTGCTAGGCCGGGGGATCGATTTGCGACATGATGTACCTCGCTATCGGGTCTGGCGGGACGGTGAACTCGACGAGGAACCAACCGACATTGCCGGGCTGTGGCGTAGCGACATGGTTTCCTTCGCGCTCGGTTGTTCGTTCAGTTTCGAGGACGCCCTGTGCAGTGCCGGAATTCCGGTGCGCCATCAGCAAGCCGGGCGAAATGTGCCAATGTATCGCACCAGTATCGCAACCCGGCCTGCAGGGCGCTTCTCTGGGCCGTTGGTCGTCAGCATGCGGCCGATGTCTGCTGCCGCCGCGATCGAAGCGGTCAGGATCTGCGACCGCTTTGCGTTGGCGCATGGTGCACCGGTGCATCTGGGTGATCCTGCGCAAATCGGGATTACCGACATCATGCGTCCGGACTACGGTGATGTTCCGGTTGTCGCACCTGGAGATATCCCGGTTTTCTGGGCTTGCGGGGTCACTCCGCAGGCTGCCATCGCTGCTGCTCGTCCAGCATTGGCGATTACCCACGCCCCCGGCCATATGCTGGTCACTGATATTCCCTCGGCGCGGGCGGATCGTATTCTGATGGGGCCGGGCGATCTCGCGAAATAACACTACGCAATCAACAGGAGAGAAACATGAAAAAACTTACTTTCATTTGCCTCATGGCGGGAACGACGCTTTCAACCCCGGCCCTTGCCGAGGAACTGGCAGTCGTTGGCAGCTGGAGCAATCTGCCGCTGTATCAGGACTTTGAAACACCGTTCTGGACCGAGAAATTGCCCGAGTTGACCGGGGGCGAGTTCACCGCGCAATTGACCAGCTTTGACCAGATGGGTGTCGCCGGAGCCGATGTCTACCGAATGCTGGGCGACGGAGTTTTCGATGTCGGGGCCACCGTCGCGGATTATACCGTGGGAGATGCGCCGGAACTGGAAGGGTTGGACGTGCCGTTGGTCGCGACCACTGCGGAAGAGGCCAGAACGATGGTAGACGCCGCCCGCCCGATGGTCGAGGACATCATGCGCGACCGGTTTGGCGCGCAGGTCCTGGGCATCGCGCCCTATCCGCCGCAAGTAGTCTTCTGCAAGGGCGAAGTGTCCTCACTGGCGGATCTGCAGGGCAAGAAGGTGCGCGGCTCGGGCCGAATGACCACGAAATTCCTTGAGGCTTTGGGGGCCGAGGGCGTCAATATCGCTTTCTCCGAGGTTCCGGGTTCACTGGAGCGGAGCGTGATCGACTGCGCCGTGACCGGGGCAGGGTCGGGCTATTCCGCTGGCTGGTGGGAAGTTTCGGATCACCTGATGACGTTGCCGCTTGGGGGGTGGGACCCGGTCGTGATCGCGATGAACGCGGATCGCTTCGACAGTTTGTCTGCCGAACAGCAGGAGATGCTGAGCAAAGCGGTCGTCGAGGGCCTGGAAGCTCCTGCTTGGGAAGTCGCTCAGGGCGGGCTGGCGAATGATATCGCATGCCTGACCGGCAATGGAGACTGCCCGTCCGGTGAGCCCGCAACGATGACCTTGGTCGAGCCTTCAGAGGAAGATGTCGAGGCCGCTCGCAAGATCCTCGCCGAGGAAGTTCTTCCTGATTGGGCTAGCCGCGCCGGTGATGAATGGGCGGCTCGTTGGAACGACTCTGTCGGCCAGGCAGTCGGAATATCGATCGCTCAATAGATCGCAAGAGAGAGGCCTGCCGCCATGATCGTGAAGCTGCATGACGCGCTTGTGCGCGCCAACCGCCTGATCGCCCTGATCCTCGGTATCATCTTGGTGCTTACGGTTCTGTTCATCATTACCGACGTTGTGATGCGCAAGTCCGGATGGGAATCACTTGGAGGCTCGGACGAGATCTCGGGCTATGTCATGGCGGCGGTCGCCAGTTGGGGCCTTGCCTGCGGGCTGGTCGAGCGCGCCCATGTCCGCATCGACGTGATCCGGCAGAAACTGCCGAGGCCGGGGCAGGCATTGATGGATATCTTCGCGATGATCGTGACCTCTGGGATCGTGCTGCTGATCGCCTGGTATTGCTGGCCGGTGCTGCAAAAGACGATCGAGCGGGGATCGCGTGCGAATACGGCGCTGGAAACGCCATTGTGGATACCGCAGGGGATCTGGTTTGGCGGGTGGCTGTGGTTTGCCCTTAGCGCGACCGCACTGACAGTGATCGGTCTGGTTTATTTCCTTCGTGGTCAACGTGATGCCTTTGACGCTTCAATGGGTGTCGGATCGGAGTTGGACAAATGATCTGGACCATTGCGGCATCTCTTCTTGGCCTGATGGCCTTGTCGATCCCGGTCGGCATCGTGCTGTTCATTCTGGGGGTCGGTGTTGGCGAACTCTATTCGGCCTTTCCCCTGCTTCGTGGTCTGGGTCAGGTGGTTTGGTCTTCATCGGCGTCTTCGACACTGATCGCCATCCCGCTATTCGTCCTTTTGGGTGAGCTCCTAGTTCGAGGCGGCGTGGCCGAGCGAACCTATGCCGCGCTGGACAAGTGGCTGTCGTGGCTGCCCGGTGGCCTGATCCATGCCAATATCGCCACCGCGACGATGTTTTCCGCCACGTCGGGCTCGTCGGTGGCGACCGCTGCCACGGTGGCCACCGTCGCCATGCCGCAAGCTGAAAAGCTGCGTTACGATCCGCGCCTGTTTTCCGGTGCGATCGCGGCAGGAGGTACGCTCGGCATCCTGATTCCGCCCTCGATCAACCTGATCGTCTATGGTTTCCTGACCGAAACCTCGATCCCGAAATTGTTTTCGGCCGGGCTGTTGCCTGGTTTGCTGATGGCGCTGGCTTTCGTCGCGGTGACGGCGGTGATCTGCAGTATCCGTCCCGCCCTTGGCGGTGCCTCGCGCAGCTTCGGTTGGGGCGAAAGGCTGCGCAGCCTGATTCAGCTCGTGCCGATCCTCATCCTTTTCACGGTTGTCATCGGCTCGATCTATGCGGGCTGGGCAACGCCCACGGAATCCGCAGCCATCGGTGTGATGATGGCGGCACTGATTGCAGTGTTTCTGGGTGACGGCCTTGGGCGTAGCGCCATCGCGGAGGCAATGCATGGCACGGTCCGCATCTCGGCAATGATCATGCTGGTCGTCGCGGGCGCTTCATTTCTGAATTTCGCCATGACATCGGCCGGTCTTGGTCGTCAACTGAGCCAGATGATCGAAGGCTCGGGCCTGTCACCTTTCGGAACGTTGATGCTGGTGATCGTTTTGTATCTGGTACTGGGCTTCTTCATCGAGACGCTCTCGCTGATGGTCGCGACCATTCCCATCGTTGTGCCGATCATGGCCGGCTTGGGCTATGACAAGATCTGGCTTGGTGTGCTGATGATCGTGCTGATCGAGATGGCCCTCATTACTCCGCCGGTCGGGCTCAACCTGTTCGTGGTGCAAGGTGCGCGCAAATCGGGCTCCATGAACGAGGTGATCATGGGTGCCATTCCATATGTTCTGGTCATGATCGCGATGATCGCGGCCCTCATTGCAATACCCGGCCTCGCCCTTTGGCTCCCTTCGATCCTGTGAAAGGAATGCAAATGAACTTTAACGTCGGCGGCGCTGCGCTGAATATCGAACTGACACATCTGGTCATTGCCGGCTGGACCGGTCGCGATGCGGTCGCGATCACCCATCATATCGAAGAACTAGCGGCACTGGGGGTCGCGCCTCCGTCCGATACACCCCTTTATTATCGTGTTTCCGCATCACTGCTGACCTCAGCCCCGCATGTCGAAGTCGTGGGCGGCAATTCGTCTGGCGAAGTCGAGCCGATGATCGTTCAGCTTGGGAACCGACGTTTTCTCGGCCTTGGATCAGACCACACGGACCGGGCGCTTGAAGCGCATTCGGTTGCGCTGTCAAAGCAGGTATGCGCCAAGCCCTGTGCGGCGGAACTGTGGGCGTGGGACGAGGTGGCCAACGATCTGGAACGGATCAGCCTCGAAAGCTGGATTGAAGAGGATGGCGAATGGGTTCTCTATCAGCAGGGGACTTTGGCCTCGATCCGTCCGCTGGCAGAACTGATCGTGGGGGCTGGGCTTGATTCGCTGGCGACGGATGGGTGCGCGGCGATGATGTGCGGAACATTTGGGGCCAAGGGTGGGGTTCGCCCGGCCACGCGCTTTCGGATGCGGATGATCGATACCCTGCTTGGGCGCGAGATCGCTCATGAATACACGGCTATCACCCTGCCGGAGGTCGCATGACTGCCATTTTCCGAAACAAGGTGGAGGCCGCCATTGCGCGTGTCGAGACATTGCCCGAAGCCACTCGCCGCGCGATCTTTACCGAGTTCACGCCCGGGAGGATACGGGCCGAGGCTGATGGGCTGATCGCACGACGAGAGGCGGGGGAAGACATGCCCTTGTTCGGAAAGCTGGTCTCGGTCAAGGATCTTTACGATGAGGCAGGGCAGGTCACCGGGGCGGGCTCGCGTCTGCTCGCCTCTCGCGGGGCCGCCGATCGCGACGCGGTTGCCGTTGCCCGACTGCGCAAGGCGGGAGCCCTGATGTTCGGCCGAACCTCGATGTCGGAATTCGCCTATTCCGGTGTAGGGCTGAACCCGCATCACGGCACGCCGTCAAGCGTTCTGGCGAGTGGTGTCATCCCCGGAGGCTCCAGTTCGGGTGGAGGTGTGACCGTGGGGATGGGGCTGACCGATGCGGCGATCGGCACGGATACCGGAGGCTCGCTTCGTATACCGGCGGCCGCGAACGGGATTTGGGGGATCAAGCCTAGCCAGAATCTGGTAGATTCGACCGGGGTACATCCGCTTGCGCCAAGTTATGACACTCCTGGGCCCATGGCATGCGATGCGGCCTTGTTGCGTCAGATGCTGGAGGTAATGGCTGATACCAATCTATCTGGAACCGCTCCGCACCCGCTGAGATTGGCGGTACCGGAAGCTGCGTTTACCGATGGTTTATCGCCGGAAGTGGAGGCACTTTTCTCTGCCGAGGAAGTTCGGCTTCGCAATGCAGGTCATCGGTTGGAGCGTGTTGATATGCGCGGGATCGGTGAAGGGATCGGCTTGAACCGGATCATTGTCTCGGTCGAGGCTCGGCGCCTTTATTTAGGGGATCTGGAAAAGCTGGAGCTGATCGGCGATCCGCGTGTTCTGGCGCGCATTCGCTTTGCTGAAACGCTGTCCGAGAACCAGATTGCTGAGGCTTATGCAAAGCGCGCCGAGGTCGTGACGGTATTCGAACAGCTGATGAATGGGTTTGACGCGGCACTGACACCGGCATTGATGCAGCTTCCGCCAAATATTGCCGAGGTCGAGGCGGATTTCGATCAGCTTAATGCAGCGATGCTGCGCAATACGTCCTTGGTCAATCTGGTGAACGGTTGCGCCGTGGTCATGCCGACAGCCGGTCTGACGCCTAGCTGGTCGATGACTATGCTGGTCGGGAAGAACCGGACGGATGCTTTGCTATTTGCTGCCGTCAATTTGTTGAATGGTGCGGATGAGACGGTGTGATGTTGGGGTTGATACGGGCGGTATCGCTATTGTGAGATCGCGATGCCGCCACTATCCGACAATGTGAAGTGGCGTCATCGCGTTTCTGTGCCGGCGGGAAAAAGGCCGCCATACTGCGGCCTTTCGAGGCATTGGAAACAGATCGCGAGATTACTTTTCCTGGTGGCGGTCATTTGCGGGCCACGGCGATTCGGTCACCGCCAGGCCGCGATCCGAAGTGTCGCGCATGAAGGCAGCGACTGCCTTGCCGACTTGGCTGAACCAGTTTTGCGGGGTCGAGGAAGTGCCGGAAGTGATATAGGTCATTTGATCTCTCCTTTGTAATCTGGCCGATGTATCTTTCGCTTGTGAGGGCTATGTAGGTGGTCTATCTGAAATTAGATATACCAGAGCCTGCATACCGCCTTTGCACCTGCAGCATGGCTTTTGGCGCATATATGAGCAGTGGCGAGGAATAAAAATTCTGGCACCTGCTACCTTCGGTGACCGTGCCCTGTACGCGAATGAAACGCATAGCTTTCCCTATGGTTTCGCACTTGGTCTGGATGACGGGCATGTAGAGCTAGGGGCTCGAACTTTTCCGGTATTGTTGTTTTTTGACAGTCAGGATCGAGGCATGATGCCTATCAGTCATGGATTTGACCATCTTGATCGAACACCGCTTCGGCGGGGCTTTGTCGCTATAATATTTTGATAAATATATATAAAATATATCGATGATATGCTTTTGGTTTCCGAGTGGGAAAACTTGGGGTTGACAGCACCCTTAACTGGCATTCATCATTCATAATGCCAGAGAGGGCGAATAGCACAGGCAACCAGACCCGTGCGGTTCGAAGAGGAAATGGCCGTCAGAGAGGGGAATCATGCTCGACAAGACCAATGTCCGGAAAACGCTGGAAGCAGTAAAATCCGAAGGCCGTACGGCGCTCACTGCGCCCGAAGGCAAGCTGTTGTGCGATGCCTATGGTATCGCTGTCCCCGATGAGGGGCTGGCCACAAGCGCAGACGAGGCTGCCAAGCTAGCCTCTGGTATGGGCTTCCCGGTGGTGATGAAGATTGTTTCGCAGGACATTCTGCACAAGACCGATGCCGGGGGGGTGATCGTCGGCGTCGAATCGGCAGAGGACGCCCGCAAGGCTTATGACACGATCTTGGCGAACGCCAAGCAGTATAAGGCCGATGCCGATATCAGCGGGGTTCAGGTGCAGCAGATGGTGCCCGGTGGACAGGAAGTCATCATCGGTGCCGTCACAGATGGCAGCTTCGGCAAACTGGTCGCATTCGGCCTTGGCGGTGTTCTGGTCGAGGTCCTGAAGGATATCACCTTCCGTCTTGCGCCGGTCGACAAGGATGAAGCGCTTTCGATGCTTGACGGCATCCAGGCGGCGGAAATGCTGAAGGGCGTTCGTGGCGGCGATCCCGTCAATCGCGAGGCGCTTGCCGACATGCTCGTGCGGGTCTCGCAACTGATCAGCGACCACCCTGAAATATCGGAACTGGACCTGAACCCGGTCTTTGCGACAAAGGATGGCGCCATTGCGGCCGATGTACGGATCGTTCTGGATCATGATCAGCCTGCGCCACGCCACCGGCCAAGCCAGGAAGAAATTGTCACGGCGATGAACAAGGTGATGCGCCCGCGCGCAGTTGCTGTCATCGGTGCCTCGAATGAGCAGGGCAAGATCGGCAACTCGGTGATGCGCAACCTCATCGATGGAGGATATAACGGCGACATCTATCCGATCCATCCCAAGGCTGACGATATCCTTGGCTACAAGGCCTATAAAAGTGTCAAGGACGTGCCGGGCGAGATCGACACGGCTGTCTTTGCGATCCCGGCCAAGTTCGTGGCAGGGGCCCTCACGGAATGCGGCGAGAAGGGAATACCCGGTGCCGTGCTGATCCCTTCCGGTTTCGCCGAAGCGGGAGCCCCAGAGCTGCAGGACGAGATCGTCGAGATCGGGCGCAAGTACAATATCCGGATGATGGGGCCGAATATCTATGGCTTCTATTATACCCCGGACAATCTGTGCGCGACATTCTGTACCGCTTACGACGTGAAGGGCTCGGCGGCCTTGTCGTCGCAGTCCGGCGGAATCGGGATGGCGATCATCGGCTTCTCGCGTTCGGCGAAGATGGGCGTATCCGCGATTGTCGGCTTGGGCAACAAGTCCGATATCGACGAGGACGATCTGCTGACCTTCTTCGAACAGGACGAGAATACCAAGATCATCGCTCAGCATTGCGAAGATCTTAAGGACGGGCGCGCCTTCGCCGAGGTGGCCAAGCGCGTCTCGAAAACCAAGCCGGTGGTCGTGCTGAAAGCCGGGCGTACCTCGGCCGGAGCTAAGGCTGCCTCGTCGCATACCGGTGCATTGGCCGGGAATGACAAGATCTACGAGGATGTGTTCAAGCAATCCGGCGTGATCCGTGCTCGCTCGCTGAAGCAGCTGCTGGAATTTGCCCGGGGCATTCCGGTGATGCCGACGCCGAAGGGCGAAAATGTGGTGATCATCACGGGGGCCGGTGGTTCCGGCGTGCTTCTGTCAGATGCCTGCGTCGATAACGGTTTGGACCTGATGTCGATGCCGGATGATCTGGACGCGGCGTTCCGCAAGTTCATTCCGCCTTTCGGCGCTGCGGGGAACCCGGTTGATATCACCGGTGGCGAGCCGCCCGAGACCTATGCGAACACCGTCCGCCTGGGCATGGAGGATGACCGCATCCATTCGCTGATCCTCGGCTACTGGCACACCATCGTCACGCCGCCCATGGTCTTTGCCAAGCTCATGGTCGAAGTGAAAGAGGAAATGGCCGCCAAGGGCATTGAAAAACCGATGGTCGCGTCGCTTGCCGGCGATGTGGAGGTCGAGGAAGCCGCGGAATATCTCTACCAGCATGGCATTCCCGCTTATGCCTATTCCACGGAACTCCCGGTCGAGGTGCTGGGCGCCAAGTATAAATGGGCGCGCGGCGCGGGCTTGCTCTGATTTCTCTGACTGATCCGGTTCCGGCTTCGCGCCGGGGCCGGGCCGTTTCGAGAATCTGGCAGTCCTAAAGAGGATAACTACACAATGAACATTCATGAATATCAGGCCAAGGATGTCCTGAGGTCCTATGGCGTGCCGGTGCCCGACGGGTTTGCGGCGATGGATGCCGATGCTGCCAAGAATGCGGCTGACAAACTTCCTGGTCCGGTCTTTGTCGTCAAGGCGCAGATCCATGCCGGTGGACGCGGCAAAGGCAGCTTCAAGGAGCTTGGCGCGGATGCCGGTGGTGGCGTGCGGCTTGCAAGGTCTGCCGCCGAGGTTGGCGAACATGCTGCGCAGATGCTGAACAATACGTTGGTCACGATACAGACTGGACCGGATGGCAAGCAGGTCAACCGGCTCTATGTCGAGGCGGGTTCCGAGATCGACAAGGAGTTCTACCTGTCCCTGCTGGTAGATCGAGCAACCGGGTTCACCTCTTTCGTGGTGTCGACCGAAGGCGGTATGGATATCGAGGCGGTGGCAGCTGAAACGCCAGAAAAGATCCTGACACTCGGGGTTGATCCGGCGACGGGCTTCATGCCGCATCACGGACGTGCTGTAGCGAAGGCATTGGGTCTGACCGGTGATCTCGCCAAGCAGGCCCAGGAATTGGCCGGCAAGCTTTATGCCGCCTTTACCGCCCGGGACATGGAGATGCTGGAGATCAATCCGCTGGTGCTGACGGGCGACGGGGAACTGCGCTGCCTGGATGCCAAGATCGGCTTCGATTCCAATGCGCTGCCACGGCATCCGGACATTGCTGAGATGCGCGACGAGACCGAGGAGGATGCCAAGGAGATTGAGGCTTCCCGTCATGATCTGTCCTATATCGCGCTCGACGGTGATATTGGATGCATGGTCAACGGCGCTGGTCTGGCCATGGGGACCATGGATATCATCAAGTATCATGGCGGAACGCCGGCCAATTTCCTTGATGTCGGTGGCGGTGCGACCGCCGAGAAGGTCGCTGCCGCGTTCAAGATCATCACCGCTGATCCGAACGTGAAAGGCATTCTTGTCAACATCTTCGGTGGGATCATGCGTTGCGACGTGATCGCTGAAGGGATTGTAACCGCAGTCAAGGAGGTCGGACTTGAAGTGCCTCTGGTGGTGCGCCTCGAGGGTACGAATGTCGCTGAAGGCAAGAAGATCATCGAAGGATCGGGATTGAACGTCATTTCCGCGGACGATCTCGACGACGCTGCACAAAAGATCGTCAAGGCGGTCGGAGGGTCCAACTGATGTCCATTCTCATCAATAAAGATACGCGTGTCCTGTGTCAGGGCATGACGGGCAAGACTGCCACTTTCCACACCAAGGCCGCTCTGGAATACGGCACCAAGATGGTAGGGGGCGTGGCTCCGGGAAAAGGCGGATCGACGCATCTGGACCTGCCGGTTTTTGACACGGTCATGGAGGCTCGTTCGGCGACGGATGCGGACGCGACGGTCATCTATGTGCCGCCGCTTGGTGCCGCCGATGCCATTTGCGAAGCAATCCATGCCGAGATTCCGTTGATCGTCTGCATTACCGAGGGCATTCCGGTTCTCGACATGCAGCGGGTGAATCGCGCGCTGACCGGTTCCAAGTCCCGCCTGGTCGGGCCCAATTGCCCGGGGCTGATCACTACGGATGAATGCAAGATCGGCATCATGCCGGCCTCGATCTTCCGCAAGGGCTCGGTCGGGATCGTGTCGCGTTCCGGGACGCTAACCTATGAGGCGGTATTCCAGACCTCGCAGCAGGAACTGGGGCAGACAACTGCGGTCGGCATCGGGGGCGACCCGATCAAAGGGACCGAGTTCATCGATGTGCTCGAGATGTTTCTGGCCGATCCTGCAACGGAATCCATTGTCATGATTGGCGAGATCGGTGGTCAGGCCGAAGAGGATGCCGCCCAGTTCCTTGCCGACGAGGCGAGGCGTGGACGTTCCAAGCCCACTGTCGGGTTCATTGCCGGACGCACCGCGCCTCCGGGGAGGCGGATGGGTCATGCCGGTGCCGTCATCTCGGGCGGCAAGGGCGGGGCCGAGGACAAGATCGCGGCGATGCGGGCGGCGGGAATCCGGGTTTCACCCACCCCGGCGCGTATCGGCGAGACCTTGGTGGAACTGCTTAACGGACAGCCCGAGGACGCGCAGGTCGCCGCTGCGGAATAAGTCCTTCGAGACGGGTTCAATCTGCCCGGGGGACGTGTGGCTGCAGTGATGGGCAGATTGCCCGCTGCAGCCGCTTCTGGCTGCCTGGAACCCTTGCATTATCTAGTGATCTGTTCCAGTTGAGATATGTTATTATACATTCCACCCGTTCGCTGGAGGAGACAGTTGTGAGTTCTAAATCGCAGACACGTTGGCCGGTATCCGACAAGACAGGGCCGGACCTTGTCTTGGAGCCCTTCGCGGCGGAGCCGAATTTCAAGACGCGGATCTACGCGATGTTGAAGCAGGCGATCACCGGAATGGATATCTACGGCGTGTCCGAGGATACCTGGCTTGACGAACGTCAGCTGGCCGAACGCTTGGGCGTCAGTCGCACTCCGATCCGCGAGGCACTGGCCATGCTGGAGCAGCAGGGTTTCGTGAAATCCGTTCCGCGGCGCGGGATCATCGTTTTGCGCAAGACCAAGCGTGAAGTGATCGAGATGATCCAGATTTGGGCGGCCTTGGAAAGTATGGCCGCACGGTTGATTACCCAGAATGCGAATAACCGCGACATTGGTCGCTTGCGGAAAATTTTTGAGAAATTCCACGACGGCCATGCGCCGGAGGATTATCTGAGCGAATATTCCGAGGCCAACCTGCTGTTTCACCAGACGCTGATCCAGATGACCGGATCGCCGACCCTCCGGGAAATGATCGAGGATATCGTTCTGCATGTGCGTGGTATCCGCAAGATGACGATCGGCCGTCATGATCGCGCGAAGCAGTCCATCAATGACCATCTGGCAATTATCGATGCACTGGAGAAGCGTGATACCGAGCGGGCGGAGAAACTTTGCCGCGACCATACGCTTGGCTTGGCCGATTACGTCGAGAAACACAGCGAAGGCCTGTTCGACTGACGCAGCCGCTCGGTAATCTGGGCGTGTCATGCCGAATAGGTCTGCAATCAACCTATGGAGAGCCTGCGGAATGGATTTTCCTGAAAGCATGACCGCACTCGGTATTTCTGCTCCGGGCGGTCCCGAAGTCCTGAAGCCCGAACAGCGACCGGTCCCAAGTCCCGGCGATGGTGAAATCCTGATCCGGGTCTCGGCTGCCGGGGTGAACCGGCCAGATGTCCTGCAACGTTCCGGAGCCTATCCGCCTCCAAAGGGCGCGTCGGATATTCTAGGGCTCGAGGTCGCGGGCAGGGTGGCGGCTGTCGGTGCCGGGGTCACGCGGTGGAAGCCAGGGGATGCGGTTTGCGCACTGACGCCCGGCGGCGGTTATGCGGAATACGTTCTGGTCGATGGCACCAACACTCTGCCGATACCTGCAGGCGTATCGGATGTGCAGGCTGCCGCAATACCGGAAACCTTCTTTACCGTCTGGCACAATGTCTTCGATCGTGCGGGGTTGCAGCCAGGAGAGACATTGCTGCTGCATGGAGGCGCTTCCGGGATCGGAACGACGGCGACGATGCTCGCCAAGGCGTTCGGGGCCACGGTCGCGGTTACTGCGGGATCGGATGAGAAATGCGCCGCCTGCAGGGAACTGGGGGCGGATATCGCGATCAACTATCGTGACGAAGACTGGGTCTCAGCCATCAAGGAGGCCACAGCAGGACGGGGTGCGGATGTCATCCTCGACATCGTGGGTGGTCCCTATTTGCAAAAGAATTACCAGGCGGCTGCCGTTGGCGGACGGATTGTCAGCATCGCGTTTCTGCAGGGATCGCGCGGCGATGTGGATTTCATGCGGCTTATGATGAAGCGGCTGACGCATACCGGATCAACCCTGCGAGCCCAATCGGTCGAAGTTAAGGCCGGGATCGCGTCTCAGTTGGAGGATCGGGTGTGGCCTTTGCTGGAAAAGGCGGAATGCCTGCCATTGATCCATGCGCGCTTCCCGCTTGCCGAGGCGTCCCGAGCGCATGAATTGATGGAATCCAACGCGCATATCGGCAAGATCGTGCTGGAAATCGGCGCGGTCTGAATCACGCCGACTGTCCTCATGTGAGCGGGATATTCCGACCCGCACAATCTGCGGATCGGAACTCGGTAACAGCGCGTTTATTGGATGAACTTGTTCGAAAGCGTTCCAATTCCGTCTATCGTGACCGAAACGGAATTGCTCGCCTCCTTGATGGAGCCGACGCCAAGTGATGTGCCGCAGCAGATCAGGTCGCCTGGAAGCAGGGTCATGTCCTGTGACAGGGCGCTGATCAGGCGTGCGGGCGGAAAGATCATATCGTCGAGCGGGTAGTTTTGACGCTCCGCCCCGTTTAGCTCTGTGCGGACATGTAGCCCTGCGGGATCGAGGTCGGTGGCGATCACCGGGCCGAATGGACCGAAACCGTCGAAACTTTTGGCACGCGCCCATTGTGCGAATGTCTTGTCACGGCCGATGATCTCGGCGGCTGTGATGTCATTGACGCAGGTATAGCCGAAAATTCCGGCGGCAGCCTCTGTCTCGGATGCGTTGCTGAGAGGGCGGCCAATAACAATGCCCAGCTCGCCTTCATAGACAACCTTGCCGCCATAAGCCGGTGGACGGCTGATCGTGGCCCCCGGTGAGGTGACACTGGAGACGGCCTTGAGCAGATAGAGGGGCTCATCCGGTTCAGGCACGTCCAACTTTGCGGCCAGCTGACGGAAATTATTCCACAGCGCGATGACCTTCGACGGGCGGCATGGCGGCAAAAGCCGAACCTCGTTCAGCGAGCACCTGATATCTGTTGGTGCCGGGCTGTCAAGCAGATCGCCGGTATGGACGATGATGGTTTCCCCCTCCAGCAGGCCGATCCGTTCATGTCCATCATCCTCGAAGCATACCCATTTTGCCATTGTCTCCTCCTTATATTCTTATGTTGGCGTTTTGGCCGGTTGCGCATGTTGAAACGCAATGGCCGCGCGACAAAGCGTGCCATTTCTCAGGCTATTGATGCCCGCTTGTTGAGAATCCGATCCGGTTTTCGGATCGGATGAAGTTTCAGGATGCGAGCTGGCTCTGTTCTGCTTCGCCGTCCGGGAACGTGGGATAGATCCCTTTCACGCGCCCCATCTGTTGAGCCAGGGCCAGCACGCTGTCGATGAACGGCGTCTCGAAATTGGCGAGACGCCCCATCTCCTGAACCGAGGTCAACAGCGCATCCAGTTCGATCGGCCTACCGCGCGAGGCGTCTTGAAGCATGGATGTGCGATGTGCGCCCACTTTGGCTGCGCCGTTGATGCGGCGATCCACGTCTACGCGGAAGCTGGCGCCAAAATGTTCGGCTACTTCCTGCGCCTCCAGCATCATTCCGCGGGCAAGCGCGCGGGTGCCCGGCTCCGTCGCTACGACATCGAGCGTTGCACCGGTCAGCGCGGAGATGGGATTAAAACAGAGATTACCCCACAGCTTGAGCCAGATATCGTCGCGAATGTCGTCATAGAGGCGTGCTTTCAGTCCACCAGCTTCGAGTGCTGAAGCCAGATTCGTGACACGCTCGCTGTTACTGCGATCAGGTTCGCCCAAACCGAACTGATTGCCATAGATGTGCTGGATGACCCCGGGCTCGACGATCTCCGCCGCGGGATACACGGTGCAGCCGATAACCCGCTCCGGTCCGATCGCGTTCCATTGACGATTACCCGGATCGACACTTTGCAGGCGCAGATCGGCATAAGCCGGGTCGAGGCCGTGAAAATACCACCACGGAAGACCATTCTGCGCTGTCACCACTGCTGTTTTATCATGCAATAGCGGAGAGAGTGCGCTTGCGGTCTCCCACGCCTGATGCGCCTTGAGCGCCACGATCACGTAGTCTTGGGGCCCAATTGCCGCCGGATCATCGCTGGCGGTCATATGTTCAACGATTTCCTCGCCGTCGATTCGCACGGTGAGGCCATGATCCTTAATTGCCTGGAGATGCGGCCCACGGGCAATGAGCGAGACATCAGCGCCGCCACGCTTCAACATCACCGCCATATAACCGCCGATGGCACCTGCGCCATAGATGCAGATTTTCATTATTCCTCCCTGGTCTGGAAATGGAGCGCTTGCATGATCGCGCTGGAAGTTGTGGAATATATAATGCCAGAAAAGCAGGCGAGTCAAACCTTGTCGTCCGTGACTGGCCGTCATGGATGATTCGAAGAGAGCCAAAAGGGGGCTGGATGTCTGGGGCTGATGCAGTCAGAAATGTCGCATTCCCGACTTTGTCCAATTTCAGATCAGACGAATTTTGCCGTCGATATCAGCAGTTGTTCAATGTTGTTGCATGTATGAGAAATTGGTAATACGTTATACCACGTAGGTTCACTAGAAGACAAGAGGTGATGAACGAGTCGGCCTGCAAGCGGGTCAATGGCCAGTTGCAGGAAACATCAAACGGGGGAGGGATGCCGTGAGTACAGCATCAGACGTGGACACAGACAAACTGACGAATCCGTTGGTTCGGGAAGAGGAGACCGAACTGACTGGAAAAGGCAAGGTCATAACGCTGGAAGCGCCGGGAACCGGCGCAATGGATACCTGGAGGGCAATGGGTCCTGGTATCGCGGCAGCGATGACGGGTATCGGCGCAAGTCACATCATGCATGGGCCGACAGCAGGGGCACAATACGAATATGCCCTGCTATGGATCATTCCATTCGCATATCTCATGAAATACTGCGCTTTCGAATTCGCACACCGTTACACATTGGTTCGCGGCGAAAGCATAATGGAGGCCTATGGCCGGGTCGGCAATTGGCCGTTCTGGTACCTGGGCTTTCAATCGCTCGTGAATACCTTTGGAATTGCCGGTCGTGCGCTTGGATGCGCAGCCCTTCTTTGGGCGGCATTTCCATTCATGCCCTTGGAAATCTGGGCTCTGGCTGTCCTTGTTATTTCCGTTGGCATTCTCTGGGCAGGGAAATATGCGGCCCTTGAAGGAGCCGTCAAGATTGCGATCATCGTCTTTGCCGGTGCGTCGCTGATCGCATTTCTGCTGCAGATGCCAACACCTTCAGAGTATATGGGCCGGTTGCTGCCGACATTGCCGCCGATTGGCGCTGCGCTCCTTTTCGGTGCGATGTTCGGCTACTTCCCGACCACTGTGGAGGTTTCGGCCATGCAATCCAATTGGGCGGTCGACAAGAAATCGGGCATGGTGAAGGTGCGCGAGCTGGAGCGCCAAGGTTACAAGGTCAACCTCGCGCCGAATTACATGCGCAACTACTTCACGCTGTTCAAGCGCGACATGAACATCAGCTATGTGATCTCTATGCTGACCGGTATCGCGTTCCTCATTGTCGGTGCCGTCGTGCTGTTTCCCAAGGGAATCGTGCCGGAGAAAGCCGAGATGGGTACGACCATCGCGTTCATGTACACCGAAACTTTCGGCGCATGGATCTTCCCGATCATCATCGGTGGTGGTGTCGCGGCATTGTTCTCTACCGTGTTTACCTATTTTGATGGTCAGGCACGGGTTTTCGAGGAATGCTGCGTTCGCCTGAAGACGACCTGGGACGAGCCTCGCGTGCGCAAGCTGCTGTATCGCGGCTTTCAGGTCCTGTGGGTGGTTGCGGGTGCAGCGATCATTTACGGGCTGCCGCGCCCAATTTTCGTGGTGCAGATCGCTTCGGTCCTCGCCTTGCTGTTCTCGCCGGTGATCTACTGGTTGAACATCAAGGCCGTGAAGGACAACTTCACCAAGGACGACGCGGAATTCTTGCCATCCAAACTGTTGTTTGCCTGGGCGTGGATTGGGACAATCGGGCTGGGCATCATCAGCCTTTATGTTCTGTATCTGCAGTTTCTAAGCTGATCGTCCCTGACGCATTGGTACAAAATGAAAAGGGGCCATATGGCCCCTTTTTCAATGATGGCGTAATCTGGTTCTGTGACAACTGTGTGATGACGGAGAAACAAGTGGTGCCGACTACGTTCCGATTTTCATGGTGGACGGGATGAGGTCAGCGTCTATGTCGGATGAAACTGGCTTTTGAATACCACCTATGCACCTCAAAGCATGGCTGCCATGGTATTCCAGCTTCGGACTGGAGCGCCGATCCGAATAACAGATATCGCTTTGACGAAAGACGGTGATCGCGCCTTGCCGGAAGCGCGAGGCACGCCTATGTGAGGCGGCATGTATATTCCATTTCTCAGCAGATTTCTGAACCGTGGGCCGCGTGTATCAGTCCTTCGAATGCAAGGTGCGATCGGCATGGCCGGGCGTGGCGGCGGGCTGAACGATGCGTCACTTGCGCCACTGATAGAACGGGCCTTCCGTCGGGGTAAACCCGCCGCTGTCGCCCTGGCGATCAACTCACCCGGGGGATCACCGGTGCAGTCCTCGCTTATTGCCGCACGGATTCGGCGGTTGGCGGATGAGACTGGGATTCCCGTGCATGCTTTCGTCGAGGATGTAGCGGCCTCGGGTGGCTATTGGCTGGCCTGCGCCGCGGATGACATCTGGGCGGATGACAGTTCCATTCTGGGCTCGATCGGGGTGATTTCGTCGGGTTTCGGTTTTCACGAATTGATCGGACGGTGGGGCGTAGAGCGGCGCGTGCATACCGCCGGCCGCTCGAAATCGACGCTGGACCCGTTCCGGCCCGAGAACCCCGAGGATGTGGAACGGTTGCGCAATGTTCTGGAGCCTATCCATGCCGCGTTCAAGGCGCATGTCACTGCCCGCCGCGGCAATCGTCTGCCTGAGGGGCGCGACCTGTTCACCGGCGAGTTTTGGGCGGGGCGTGAGGCTGTCGAGATCGGGTTGGCGGACGGCATTGGCCATCTGGTGCCGAGAATGAAGGCGCTTTACGGAGAGAAGGTCAAATTCTCGGTCCACAGTCCGCGTCGGCCCCTGTTCCGCCGTCTCGGGTTGTCCGCCGACGCGGTCCTGGATGCAGCAGAGGAACGTGCGGCCTTCGCCAGCTTCGGTGCAAGGGGATGAGTGTTCGCTTGGTTATCGTCTTTCTGCTGGTCATGGTGATCCTGGCCTTGGTCAGCGGCCCGGGCTTTCGTAAATTCCTGTTGAAATTGTTGGGGATAAACAGACGTGATCGTTGATCTGTTGCTGGTGCTTGCCGGGTTGCTGCTGTTGGTTTTGGGTGGCGATCTACTGGTCAAAGGGGCGGTGAACCTGTCACTGAGATTGGGTGTGGCACCGATCGTTGTCGGGTTGACGGTGGTGGCGTTCGGCACCTCTGCGCCCGAACTGCTGGTTTCGCTCTCGGCGGCGCTGAGGGGGTCGACAGATATTGCGCTCGGCAATGCCGTTGGTTCGAATATCGCGAATGTGCTGATCATCCTGGGCGCCTCTGCCGTGGTTTCGGGAATTGTCACGAAGGGGCATGACCTGCGCGAAAGCTGGATAATGATGATCGCGGCCTCTGCGCTGGTGATCGCGCTGGCTTTCACTGGCGAGATCGGGCGGATCGAGGGCTTCGTGCTGCTGGCCGCGCTGGCGATGGTGCTATGGCGGCAGATTTCGGGCGCCAAGATCGAACGGCCGGAGCAGATCGAAGGGGCCGAGCCGGGCGCGACGGGCCGACAGATCGCGATCTGGCTGATCGGTGGGCTGGTCGCCCTTCCGGTGGGCGCGCATCTGCTCGTCGTCGGTGCAAGCGATATTGCCCGGCTGATGGGGATAAGCGAGGCGGTGATCGGGCTGACGCTGGTCGCCATTGGCACGTCGCTGCCGGAGATGGCGGCTTCGGTCGCTTCGGCGGTGCGTGGTCGGGCGGATCTGGCGCTTGGCAATGTGGTCGGCTCGAACATCTTCAATATTCTGGCCATTCTTGGTATCACCTCTGTCGTCGCGCCATTGCCGGTTCCGCCGCAGATGTTGCAGCTTGACCTGTGGGTGATGCTGGGCAGTTCGCTGCTGATCGCGCCGTTCCTGTTTCGCGGCATCCCGATGACGCGGCCGGTCGGAGCGGCGTTTCTGGCCGCCTACGCGGCTTATGTCTGGGTGTTGCTATGAGCGTTGCGCTGGTGACCGGAGGAGCGAGGCGTTTGGGGCGTGCGATGGCGCTCTGCTTGGCCGGGCGTGGTCATGATGTTGCAATTCATTACGATCGCTCTGCCGATGAGGCTGAAGAGACTGCGGCCGACGTTCGTGCCTTGGGGGTGTCGGCACAGGCCTTTCAGGCCGATCTGCTGGACGAGGGTACTACCGCCGCGCTGATTCCCCAAGTGGTCGAGCGGATGGGCCGTCTGGCGGTGCTCGTGAACAATGCCTCGATCTTCGACTACGATAATATCCACAGCGCCACGATGGCGAGTTGGGACCGTCATATCGGGTCGAATCTGCGGGCGCCGTTCCAGTTGATACAGGCTTTTGCTGCGCAGGCCGCCCCCGTCGGGGCCGATGAAGGGGGCGAGCCCGTCGCGCGCGGCCTGGTGGTCAATATGGTCGATCAGCGGGTGCTGAAGCCAACGCCGGAATTCATGACCTATTCGCTGGCAAAGGCGGGGCTGTGGGCTCTGACCCGCACCGCTGCACAGGCGCTCGCGCCGGAGATAAGGGTGAATGCGATCGGGCCCGGCCCCACCATGATCGGGGCACGCCAGAGCGAAGAGCATTTCGCTGCACAGCGCGCCGCGACGATACTGCAACGCGGGGCGAATCCCGGAGATGTGACTGATGCGCTGACATATTTCCTGGATGCCAAGGCGGTTACCGGGCAATTGATCTGTGTCGATGGGGGCCAGCATCTGGGCTGGCAGACACCGGATATCCAGGGCCGGGGTTAACCGTCAGAGGGTGCTTGACGCTGCGTCTTGTCCACCGTGAAAAATCCCGTTCACATCGATTTCGGATTCTTGCCGCTTTTTCAGCCTCTTGGCGAGCTAAGGTAAAAAACCGTTTGTTTTCAGTGACCTTAATAATTGCTTAACTTTTAGGCACGGTAACAAAACCGTAACAATTGCAGGACAAAGCCTTGCTCCCTAACAGCCCCTCCACAGAGTTATCCACAGATTCCGTGGAAAGCTTAATACTTGCATTCGCTCGCGGGAACTTGCAGCCCGAAGCGGGAATCACCAATCTGATGTCATGAACCAAAAGACCGGCCACGCGCTGATCCATGATTACCTTCGCACGCTCGAGCGCAGCCCCGGGGTTTACCGGATGCTGGATGCGCAAGGGGCGGTGCTCTATGTCGGCAAGGCGCGCGATCTGCGGGCGCGGGTGTCGAATTACGCGCGGAACTCAGGGCATTCGGCACGGATCGCGCGGATGATCCGCGAAACCTGCTCGATGATGTTCCTGACCACGCGGACCGAGACAGAGGCGCTGCTGCTGGAGCAGAACCTGATCAAGCAGCTCAAGCCGCGCTACAACGTGCTGCTGCGCGACGACAAGTCTTTCCCGAATATCCTGGTCGCCAAGTCGCATGCCTTTCCGCAAATCAAGAAGCATCGCGGCGCCAAATCGGAGAAGGGCGATTATTA
Organism: Paracoccus saliphilus; assembly: GCF_028553805.1. Classification (NCBI taxonomy): domain Bacteria; kingdom Pseudomonadati; phylum Pseudomonadota; class Alphaproteobacteria; order Rhodobacterales; family Paracoccaceae; genus Paracoccus; species Paracoccus saliphilus. The sequence continues at coordinate 713,064 of NZ_CP067140.1, forward strand.
CGGCCCCTTTGCCAGCGCGGGGGCAGTGAACCGGACCCTGAACCAGTTGCAGCGGGTCTTCCTGCTGCGCAACTGCACGGATGCAGTATTCGAGTCCCGAACCCGCCCCTGTTTGCTCTATCAGATCAAGCGCTGTAGCGCTCCTTGCGTTGGTCGGATCTCGGAAAGGGAGTATGCCGGACTGGTCTCGGATGCCGAGCGGTTCCTGCAGGGCAAATCCACCGATATCCAGGCGACGCTGGCCCGAGAGATGGCCGAGGCTGCCGAGGCGATGGAATATGAACGCGCCGCCGCGCTGCGTGATCGGATCAAGGCGCTGACAGCAGTGCAATCGGTACAGGCCATCAACCCGCGCGGGGTGGCCGAGGCCGATATCATTGCGTTGCATATGGAAAGCGGGCAGGCCTGCGTGCAGGTGTTTTTCATCCGCGGCAATCAAAGCTGGGGGAATCGCGACTTCTATCCGCGTCTCGGGGGGGCTGAATCGCCGGACGAGGTGATGCAGGCCTTCCTGATGCAGTTCTATGACGACAAGCCGCCGCCCCGAATGATCCTGCTGTCTCACCCGCCAGAGGACCCGGAGCTGACCGCCGAGGTTCTGGGCGGGCGTGCGAACCGCAAGGTAGAGGTTCTGGTGCCGCAGCGGGGCGAGAAATTCGAGCTGGTGACAAATGCCCTGCGCAACGCCCGCGAAAGCCTCGCTCGCCGCATGTCGGAAAGTGCGGCACAGCAGAAACTACTCGAGGGGACTGCCGAGGCGTTCGACCTGCCTGCTGCTCCGAAGCGGATCGAGGTCTATGACAACAGCCATATCCAGGGCAGCAATGCCGTGGGGGGCATGATCGTCGCCGGACCGGAAGGTTATGTCAAAAGCCAGTATCGCAAGTTCAACATCAAGGGGACCGAGATCACGCCCGGCGATGATTTCGGTATGATGAAAGAGGTTCTGACCCGTCGGTTCCAGCGCCTGCTGAAGGAAGATCCCGACCGGCAGACCGAGGCATGGCCCGATCTGTTGCTGATCGATGGCGGTGCGGGGCAGGTCTCGGCGGTTGAAAGCATCCTGATCGAATTGGGCGTCGATGACGTTCCCATCATTGGTGTTGCCAAGGGCGTTGACCGCGATCACGGCAAGGAGGAGTTTCACCGCCCCGGCAGGCGTCCCTTTGCGCTGCGCATGAATGATCCGGTGCTGTATTTCATCCAAAGGCTGCGCGACGAGGCGCATCGATGGGCGATCGGCACGCATCGGGCGCGGCGGGCCAAATCGGTGATGGCCAACCCGCTGGACGAGATCGCTGGTGTGGGCGCGGCCCGCAAGCGCGCTTTGCTGGCCCATTTCGGTAGCGCCAAGGCGGTCAGCCGGGCAGGATTGCCGGATTTGCAGGCTGTCGAGGGGATCTCGGCGGCATTGGCGCAGAAAGTCTATGATCATTTCCATGCCAAGGGCTGAGGGATAGGCGGGTTCTTGCCAGCCGCTTTGGCGGCCTGCTTTCGTTCAACTTTCCGGCATTCTTGCAAGTAAAGTCTTGCATTGTCCGGGGCGGCGGAAATCTAGGTGGAATATTACCGCTTTGATGGGCCAGAATCGCGCTAAGGTTTCCCTCTGCTCACCCGTATCGCAGAAGGAGGCTGCCATGCCCCATATTCCATGCTTCGGCATCAGTACCACCCCCACGCGCCTGTTTGCGCCCGACGACGCGCTCTCGAGTGATCGCTGGTCGGATTTCGAGGATGACCTGACCCGGCTGGATGCCACGATCACCGATATCAATATCTTGGGCAGCGACCCGACGCTGCAAGTTCGCGCCAGCGATGGCGTCAATTGGACCATTGAACTGGGCTGCCATAGCCGCAACCGTGAGTCAGGTTTGGAAGATGCACCGGCGATCCCGGGCGATCCGGTTTCTGTCGTCGGTCGCCGTACGCATCATTTCGGCGAGAACCGTATCAAGGCGGTCAAACTGACCATCGGTGATCGCGATTACCAGCTTTATCCCGAAGAACCGAACGGTGCCTCCTGATCCGGAGGCTTCGCTCATGGCCCTGCGCCAACCATGATTCCCGTGGCGCGTTCCGTTGTCATTTTGCTGTCATCGCGACGAAGGTGCCTCTTTCCAAGCGCGCCGGCAAAGACTAGCTTGCCGGCATGCATTGGACCGTCCCGAATATCCTGACCCTGCTTCGGCTGATCGCGGCACCCGCCGTGCCGCTGATGTTCCTGTATTTCCATCGGCCCTGGGCGGATTGGGCGGCGCTGGCGCTGTTCCTGCTGGCGGCCATCACCGACTGGTTCGATGGCTACCTGGCGCGTGCCTGGCAGCAGGAAAGCCGGTTCGGTGCCGCGATGGACCCGATCGCCGACAAGGCAATGGTGGTGATCGCCATCGTGGTTATCACCGGCTATTCAGGGATGAACCCGTGGTTGATCCTGCCTGCGGCGGTGATCTTGTTCCGCGAGGTCTTCGTTTCGGGGCTGCGCGAATTCCTGGGGGCTAATGCCAAGCTTTTGCAGGTTACCAGGCTGGCGAAATGGAAAACCACATTCCAGATGGTCGCGATTGCCGTATTGTTCCTCGGCACGGGGCTTGCCTATGTCGAAACCGGCCGCCCGCCATTGGTCGGCGAGGGGGAGTTGCCATGGTCCGACAGCTGGTCCGATCTGGCCTCTCAGCTTGGATTGCTGCTGATCTGGATGGCGGCGGTGCTGACGGGCTGGACCGGTTGGGAATATTTCGTCAAGGCGCTACCCTATCTGCGGGAGCCGAAAGATGACGCTTGATATCCTGTATTTCGCCTGGTTGCGCGAACGCATCGGCCAGCCCCGCGAGCGGGTCGAGACCGACGCCGCCACCATCCGCGATCTGGTGGCCGAACTTGCCGCATGTGACGAATGGCATGCCGCGGCCTTTGCCGACATGTCGGCGGTGCGTTGCGCCGTCGACCAGCAACTGGCCGAGCTAGACACACCGCTGGCGGGAAGCCGCGAGGTGGCCTTCTTCCCGCCCATGACCGGAGGATGAGCCATGACCGCCCGCGTCCAGACCGCTCCATTCGATCTGGCCGCAGAGATGCGCGGCTTTGGCGAGGGCGCCGGTGCCATCGTTACCTTCTCGGGCGTTGTACGCGACGACAATGGTCGGATGACCGCGCTGGAGATAGAGCATTACCCCGGCATGACCGAGCGCGCCCTGAACGATTACGGGCAAGAGGCCGCCCGGCGCTTTGATCTCACCGACTGGCGGATCATCCATCGTCACGGTCACCTTGCCGTAGGCGAGCAGATCATGATGGTCGCCACAGCCGCCCGTCACCGTCGCGCGGCATTCGATGCCGCCGATTACTTGATGGATTGGCTGAAATCCCGCGCGCCTTTCTGGAAGCGCGAGATTGCCCACGATGGCAGCGGAAAATGGGTCGAGGCCAAAACCAGCGATGAAGAGGCCCTGACGCGGTGGTGATCTTCTTCTTTGTTCAAATACCTGTCCATGGCTGCCACTCATGATCCGCTCTGAATTGCGCAGATGGCTGTCGCGTTGGGCCGAAACGTTGATCGCGGCGGGCGTGTCGTTGGCCGGTCTCTGGCTGATCCTGCGCGGTGGCTGGTTCTTTGCGCTGATCGGTGCGCTGGCCGTTCTGGTCGGTGCAGCATTGCTGATCGGTGCTTGGCGGCGGATGCCCTTTCGCCGCCGTATCAGTGCGCCGGGCGTGGTCGAGATCGATGAAGGGATCATCCGGTATTACGGTGCGACGGCTTTGGGAGGCGAGATCGCCCTGCGCGATGTGACCGAGATCCGGTTGCTGCGCCTTGGTGGACGCGGGCATTGGCGATTGCGGGCTGCCAGTGGCGAGGCGCTGCTGGTGCCGGTCGATGCGGCGGGCGCCGATGGGCTCGCACATGCCTTTACGGCGCTGCCAGGGTTGGATATGGGCGCGCTCTCTGCAGCATTGGCGCATGTCGCGGAGCAAGACGATGCAGTTCGTCCCGTCTGGCGGAGATCGGATAGATAAGGCTCTCATTGCCGGAATATCAGCCGTGCTCCACTCACCTCTTCTTCTTCATGCCAATGTCCCGGTGACGAAGCGACGCTCCCCGGTTATCGTGGGATGCCGTGAAACCGCTCTGATCGGGGTCGTAACCGGTTCAAGGCGGGTTGACTTGGGCTCCGCCTGTTGCCACCTGTGACCGACCGGTAACCTTGGAAAGGCCCCGTTCCCATGTCTATTCCCCAACAGGGCGGAGGCCCGATCGAAAGCCGCGATCAACTGGCGGCTTATCTTGCCGACGGAGAGAAGCCCCGCGATGCGTGGCGGATCGGCACCGAGCACGAGAAATTCGGCTATTGCAAGGACAAGCAGCTGCCGCTTCCCTATGAGGGCGATTGTTCGATCAAGGCGATGTTGACCGGCCTGCAGGAGCGGTTCGGCTGGAGCCCGGTCGAGGAGCAGGGCAACATCATCGGGCTGGAACGCGACGGGGCCAATGTCAGCCTTGAACCCGGCGGCCAACTCGAACTTTCCGGCGCGCCGCTGGAGACCATCCACCAGACCTGCGACGAGGTGAACCAGCATCTGGCCGAAGTGAAGACCGTTGCCGACGAGATCGGCGCGGGCTTCATTGGCCTGGGCGCCGCGCCGATCTGGACGCAGGATCAGATGCCGATGATGCCCAAGGGACGCTATCGGCTGATGACCGATTACATGGATCGCGTCGGCACCCTGGGCAAGCAGATGATGTATCGCACCTGCACCGTGCAGGTGAACCTGGATTTCGCCTCCGAACCCGACATGGTGCAGAAACTGCGCGTGGCGTTGTCGCTGCAGCCGGTGGCAAATGCTCTTTTCGCCAATTCGCCCTTCCTCGACGGCAAGCCCAATGGCATGAAAAGCTGGCGCGCGCATATCTGGCAGAATCTGGACGATGCGCGGACCGGGATGCTGCCCTTCGTCTTCGAAGATGGTTTCGGATATGATGCCTGGGTGGATTACGTCCTCGATGTGCCGATGTATTTCGTCTATCGCGACGGGCGCTATGTCGACGCGCTCGGCCAAAGTTTCCGCGACTTCCTGCAGGGCAAGCTTCCGGCATTGCCGGGCGAGATCCCGACCCTGTCGGACTGGGCCGATCACCTGACCACGGTATTCCCCGAGGCGCGGCTCAAGAAATTCATCGAGATGCGCGGTGCCGATGGTGGCCCGTGGCGCAGGCTGTGTGCCTTGCCCGCGCTATGGGTCGGGTTGACTTATGATCAGGAGGCGCTGGACGCGGCATGGGACCTGGTGAAGGGCTGGGATCACGAGACCCGCGAGGGGCTGCGGCGTGCGGCGGGCAAACATGCCCTGGCCGGAGAGGCGGGCGGCATCCGCATGCATGACCTGGCACGCGAAGTGCTGGCCATCGCCGAGCAGGGGTTGAAGAATCGTCGCCGCGAGGGTGCGGGCGGATTGGTTCCGGACGAGACGCATTTCCTGAATGCCCTCAGGGAAAGCATCGATACCGGTAAGGTGCCCGCCGATGAGTTGCTGGACAAATACAAAGGTGATTGGCACGGCGATCTGTCGAAAATCTATGCCGAATATTCCTACTGAACTTGCGCTCCGGTATTTGCCATGAGAGCCTCACGCTATCGTGAGAATTTATGGAGAATATTGGATGCGTGACTTTTTCATTCTGTGGATGGAGCGGATCATCAATGTGGTGATCGTCATTGGGGCGGTTGCGGTGGTGATATCGGGCCTCGTCGCTATGTTCAGCGCCCAGGGCGGTTTCCTGCAGGGCCTGATGGTCTGGGTCGCTGGTGCGATCTACCTGGTCCTGATGGGGGGCATGGTCTACCTGGGGCTGGGGATCTACAATAACACCCGCCGTACCGCCGAGGCGATCGAGCAGTTGAACGCCCGCTCCTGATCTCTGTGGGCTGGGCCTGTCAGACAACGCACGACAAGGTGACCGCCCGCATCGCCTTGCCCGCTTGAAAAGAGCGGTCTCTGGTGGCACCCGAAGGAAAGCGGATATGTGACCGAGGGTGAGATGCGGGCGGATCTGATGGGCTGGGTTCAACGATTGGTGGGCGTGGTATTCGTGATCGGGCTGGTGGCCCTGGTTACGGCGGTGGTCACGCTTGTCCGTCAGGCCGAGGGCGTGCCGCCGCTGCCGATCTATGCCGGGCTGGTCGGGGCCGTGGCGTTGATACTGCTGGCAGGGGCGTGCCTTGCGCTGATGTCCATCGCCGCCTCGGCGCGGCGTGGGGCGAATGCCTTGCAGCAGATGGCAAGTCGGGATGGTCTGGCTGCCCCGGTTGCCGGGTCCACACCTGCGCGGCCCTTCACGCCAAGCCCGATGCGCGAGGCGCCGGAGGAGCCGGAACCCGAAACAATTTCCGCACCTCAACGCCCCACCCGCCCAGAGGGCAAGCGCCTGGTCGCGACGCGCTGAACGTTACCTTTTGCCGATCCGGGGTTCCGATCCGTCCAGCAGCCGGGTGATATTGGTCTTATGACGGATAAAGATCAGCGCTGCGATGAACAGGCAGACGAGGATCAGATCGCTCCGCCCCATGGCCCATGCCAACACCGGCGCAAAGGCGGCGGCCATCAATGCCGAAAGGCTGCTGATGCGGCTGATGATCGCGGTCAGAAGCCAGATGGCGCAGGCACCCAGCCCCAGGGGCCAGTGCAATGCGATCAATGTGCCAAGAAAGGTGGCGACGCCCTTGCCGCCCCTGAAGCCAAGCCAGACCGGGAAGCAATGGCCCAGAAAGGCCGCCCCGCCCGCCAACATGGCCGCGACGTCTCCGGCGAAGTAGCGCGCCAGAAGAACGGCGATGGCTCCCTTGCCGGAATCCAGCAGCAGAGTCGCCAATGCGGCGGGCTTGTTGCCCGTGCGCAAGACATTTGTCGCCCCGATATTGCCCGAGCCGATCTGACGCAGATCGCCCAATCCCATCACGCGGGCAATGACCATTCCGAAGGGGATGGAGCCAATCAGATAACCAAGAACCGTCCACAGGATCAGGCTCATGTCTCGCCTCCGAATACGCGCTTGCCGCCGACCCATGTGCCGAGCACGCGTCCCTCCATCCGGGCGCCGTCGAATGGAGTGTTCTTGGATTTCGAAAGCAGTTTGAAACGGTCGAGAACAAAGGGGGCGTCCGGATCGAACAGGACCAGGTCGGCGGGGGCGCGGTTGGTGAGCCGCCCTGCTTCCAGCCCTAGCCTGCGGGCCGGGTTCAGCGTCAGGGCTCGCCAAAGCTGCGGCAATGACAGCCCGCCCTGGTGATAAAGCCGCATCGCCGCAGGCAGCAGGGTCTGCAACCCCACTGCGCCCGGCGCGGCAGCTTCGAAGGGCAGGCGCTTGGATTCCTCGTCCTGCGGGGTGTGAAAACTGGCGATCACATCAATGCTTCCATCCGCCACCGCCTGCACCATTGCCTGCCGATCATCCTCGGAGCGTAGCGGAGGGGTGAAGCGAAAGAACGTGCGGTAATCCCCCACGTCATATTCGTTCAATGTCAGATGATGGATCGAGATCCCCGCCGTCACGTCCAGCCCTGCATCGCGTGCGCGGGTCAGCGCGGGCAGGGCGCGTGCGGTGGTGATCTGGTCCGCATGCCAGCGGCATCGGGTCATGGCGACCAGTGAAAGATCACGGTCCAGTCCCATGACCTCTGCCATGGGTGACACCGATGGAATGCCGTAGAGCGAGGAGAATTTTCCGCTGGTCGCCGCCGCGCCTTTCGACAGTCCCGCCTCCTGCGGATGTCCGACGATCAGTGCGCCCGTGCCCCTTGCATAGGTCATGCAGCGCGACAGCAGCTTGGTGTCGGTGACGACGCGGACGCCGTCGCTGAAAGCAACGGCACCAAGATCGGTGAGAAACCCAAGCTCGACCATCTCGCGGCCTTCGCGGCCCTTGGTCAGCGCGGCCATGTGAAGGATGTTCACGGGCGCGTCCAAGGCGCGCCGGGTCACGAACTCCAACGATTCCGGTGTGTCGATGGGCGGCAATGTGTCGGGTCGGGCAATCAGGGTGGTCACGCCACCTGCCGCCGCCGCGAGGCCGGCGCTGCGGAAGCTTTCCTTGTGCCTCTCTCCCGGCTCGCCGATCTTGACGCCCCAATCGACCAGTCCGGGGGCTAGCGCGCTGCCTCGGCAGTCGATCACGGTTGCGCCTTCGGGGGCAGGCTCATCGGGGGCGCCGATCCCCTCGATCCGGCCATCCCTGACCAAGAGGCTGCCCGGGGCGTCGGTCTGCGCCTCGGGGTCGATCAGGCGGGCATTGGTGAAGAGGGTCGTCATATCCGCGCTCATACTGTCACTCCCGCCGCCGCGCGTCCCCGTTCGGCGCGCAAGTTCCGTGCTAGCAGATCAAGCGCCGCCATGCGCACGGCCACGCCCATCTCGACCTGATCCTGGATGACGCTGCGGTTGATATCGTCGGCGATGGTGCCATCGATCTCGACACCGCGATTCATCGGACCGGGATGCATGACAATGGCATCATCGGCGGCCAGAGCCAGCTTTTCGGGATCCAGCCCCCAACGATGGTAATATTCCCGCTCGGAGGGGATGAAGCCGCCATCCATGCGCTCGCGCTGAAGGCGTAGCATCATGACGACATCGGCACCCTTCAACCCCTCGCGCATGTCCTCGTAAAGCTCGACCCCCATTTCTTCCACGCCCGAGGGCATCAGCGTCGAAGGTCCGATCAGGCGGATGCGGTTTTCCATCTTGCCCAGGAGGATCAGGTTGGAGCGCGCCACCCGGCTATGGGCGATGTCGCCGCAGATGGCGACGGTCAGCCGTTGCAGTCTGCCCTTGGCGCGGCGGATGGTCAGCGCGTCCAGCAATGCCTGTGTGGGATGCTCGTGCCGCCCGTCGCCGGCATTGATGACAGCGCAATTCACCTTTTCTGCCAGAAGGTTCACCGCGCCGGAATGACCATGGCGCACGACCAGCAGATCGGGATGCATGGCATTCAGCGTCAGCGCCGTGTCGATCAGCGTCTCGCCTTTCTTCACGCTGGAATGCGCCATGGCCATGTTCATCACATCGGCTCCGAGCCGCTTTCCCGCGAGCTCGAAACTGGCCTGCGTGCGGGTTGAATTCTCGAAGAACATGTTGATCTGGGTCATCCCCGCCAACGCGTCGGAATGTTTCACCGTGCGCTGGTTCAGGGCGACATATTCCTCGGCCAGGTCCAGCAGGGTGGAAATTTCGGACGGTGCGAGGTGGTCTATGCCCAGAAGATGACGGGCGCGGAATGTCATGGGCTGCCTCTGATCGGGATGGGATCGGGTCTTCTATCGCAGATGGCGGGCGGTGCGGCAAGCAGGGTGAACCACTTGTCATGACCATTATCATTGCCCGGCGCCTATCTTGAACCGGCACGGCATATACCATGTGACATCCGGCGGGAATGCCGGGACACAGGAGCGAGCTGACTAGTAAATTATTGATATAGTAAAGAAAAATTATCTTGTTTTGATCTGGCATAGCGTGCAGCCTAGACGATACGGTCAGTAGGGCTGTTGTCGGTCATATGCTGGCAGAGGTGCTCGTCGGATGCGGGGATCATTTTGAAGAAACTGCATTTTTAAGGCCGCACATATCAGGCCGTTGGGGAGGCGGGCAGGAATATCTGCACAACTTGATCGGCGGAGCCAGATTATTTCGGGAGGATTTTTATGGAAAGTTTAGCAAAAAGATTGGGGCTCAGGACGGATGTGACCATATTTTTCTGGTCTGCAGGGATCATGGTTGCATTTCTTCTGGCCCTGCTCGTCGCCAAGGAACCGATCGGGGCCTTTTTCGGCGCCGCCCGGACCTGGGTCGTGACCAATCTGGGTTGGTTCTTCATCTTTGGTGTGACCACATGGGTCGTATTCTTGCTATGGGTCGCTCTGGGCCGCTACGGCTCGATCCGTCTTGGCGGAGAGGATGAACGACCAACCTACGGCAATGCATCATGGTTTGCCATGTTGTTTGCCGGGGGGGTCGGCACCGTGCTGATGTTCTGGGGCGTGGCCGAGCCGATCTATCACTTTTCTCAGCCACCGCATGGAGAGGTGCAACCATTCTCGGTCGAGGCATCCACCGATGCCATGGGATTCGCCCTCTATCACCTTGGTCTGCATACATGGTCCATCTTTACTTTGCCGGGGCTGGCCTTCGCCTATTTCATTTATCGGCACAAACTGCCCGTGCGATTCAGTTCGGCCTTCTATCCGCTGATCAAGGACAGGATCTACGGGCCGATCGGCAAGACCCTCGACATCTTCGCGATCGTCGGCACGCTGTTCGGTGTGGCGGTCTCGATTGGTCTCGGCACCAACCAGATCAGTGCCGGCCTCAGCGAGCTGTTCGGCTTTGACGATAATGTCGGCACGAAGGTCATCATCATCGTGCTGCTGACCGCCGTTGCCGTCAGTTCGATCGTGGCCGGTCTGGATGCGGGCGTTAAGCTGCTGTCCAATATCAATATCCTGATGGCGGTCGGCCTGATGCTCTTCGTGCTTTTCGCCGGATCGACCGTGTTCCTGCTGCGCAGCATCGTCGAGACCCTGGGCATCTATCTCAGCAACATATTCCCGATGTCATTCTGGAATGACACCTTGGCGCAATATACCCGCGAAGACGGGGGGTGGGGCTGGCAGGGAAGCTGGACCGTGTTCTACTGGGCCTGGACAGTGACCTGGTCACCATTCGTCGGCATCTTCGTGGCCCGCATCTCGCGCGGGCGGACGATCCGTGAATTCGTCCTGGGGGTGATGTTCGCACCATCACTCTTCACGCTGGTCTGGTTCTCTATCTTCGGCTGGTCGGCGATGCAGATCGCGGGGATCGGTGGCGACGGTACTGGCGGCGGGATCGTTTCCGCGGTGCAGGAAAATGTCGCCACGGCCATGTTCGTCTTCTTCGAGCAGTTCCCGGCGACCAAGCTGATCAACGGCATCGCGATCCTGATCGTAGCGATTTTCTTCGCGACATCGTCTGACTCGGCCTCGCTGGTGGTGGACATGCTCTGCACCGGAGAGGAGGATCCGGGGCCGGTTCGTCAGCGGGTCTTCTGGGGTGTGTCTGAAGGCGTGTTGGCGATGATGTTGATCGTGCTGGCGGGGCAGGCGGGCCTGGACGCGCTGCAGCAGGTCATCACCGTGATCGGCTTGCCGGTCTTCATCCTCGTGTTCATCATGATGTTCTCGTTGATGAAGGCACTTTCCAAGGAGGATGTCGGCCGCGTGAAGGTCGGTCCGCCGCCGAAGCTCGAGACGCTTTGAGCCATTTGGAAGCAGGGAAAGGCAGGGGTGACCCTGCCTTTCCCATGTCAGGCCCGCGCTGGACCGTCTGACGCGGCCTATTTCACCGTTCCCAAGCCACCTGCCGATATCGCGGCCATGTTCAGGATGTCGTTCACCGTCGAAGTGGTCGAGCAAATCTGGATAGGCTGCGGAACCCCCGTCAGGATCGGTCCGATCACCGTTGCACCGGCCATCTCCTGCATCAGCTTGACCGAGATCGAGGCCGAATGCCTTGCGGGCATCACCATGACATTGGCGGGGCCGGTCAGGCGGCTGAAGGGATAGCGCGCCGCCGATTCCGGGTTCAGGGCGACATCCACCGTCATCTCGCCCTCATATTCGAAATCCACCTTGCGCGCATCCAGCACCATCGGTGCCTCCGCCATCTTGGTGGCGCGCTCGCTGACCGGATAGCCGAAATTCGAGAATGACAGGAAGGCGACACGCGGCTCCAGCCCCAATCCCCGCGCCACGACCGCGCCGCGCGTGGCGATATCGGCCAGGTCCTCGGCCTCGGGCCATTCATGCACCAGCGTGTCGCCAATCAATACGATCCGCCCCTTGTGCAAGATGGCGGTGATCCCGACAGCCCCGTCTTGCGGACGCAGATCGAAGACCTGCCCCATCTGGTCCAGCACATGCGCGCTCTTGCGTGTCGCCCCCGTTACCAGCCCGTCGCCATGCCCATGCGCGAGCATCAAGGCGGCAAAGACATGCCGGTCGCGATTGGCCAGCCGGTTGGTGTCCTCCCGGTCCATGCCCTTGCGCTGAAGCCGGGCATAGAGGAAATCGTGATAAGCCTCGAGATGGCGGGTATTGGCGGCATTGACCACCGTGATCTCGCGGACGGCATCGGCAAGCCCCGCCGCCTCCAGCTTTTCCTTGACGTCATTCTCGCGGCCCACGACCAGCGCCTGCCCCATGCCGCCACGCTGCCATGCCACGGCGGCGCGCAACACGCGCGGATCGTCGCCCTCGGCAAAGATCATCCGGGCCTGAGAATTACGCGCGCGGGCGTGCATTCCCTGCAGGATCGCCGCGGTCGGATCCATCCGCGCCTTCAGCGACTGGATATAGCCCTCCATGTCGATGATCGGGCGACGGGCGACCCCGGTATCCATCCCGGCCCTGGCCACTGCCGGAGGCACGACATGGATCAACCGGGGATCGAATGGGGTGGGAATGATATAGTCGCGGCCGAATTGCAGCTTGCGGCCATAGGCGGCGGCCACCTCGTCGGGCACATCCTCGCGCGCCAGCCCGGCCAGGGCGCGGGCGCAGGCGATCTTCATCTCGTCATTGATGGCGCGGGCATGAATGTCCAGCGCGCCCCTGAACAGATAGGGGAAGCCCAGCACATTGTTGACCTGGTTGGGGTAATCGCTGCGCCCCGTGGCCACGATCGCATCGGCGCGCACGGCATGGGCATCCTCGGGGGTGATCTCCGGATCGGGATTTGCCATGGCGAAGATGACCGGATTGTCGGCCATGGATTGCACCATCTCCTGCGTCACCGCCCCCTTGACGGACACGCCAAGGAACACGTCGGCGCCCTTCATCACCTCTTCCAGGCTACGCGCCTCGGTCACCACCGCATGGGCCGATTTCCACTGGTTCATGCCCTCGGTCCGGCCCTGGTAGATCACGCCCTTGGTGTCGCACATGATACAGTTGTCATGCCCCGCACCCATCGACTTCAACAGCTCCAGACATGCGATCCCCGCCGCCCCCGCGCCATTGAGCACGATCTTCACATCCTCGATCTTCTTGCCGGTCAGCTCCAGAGCGTTGATCAGCCCGGCCGCACAGATCACGGCGGTCCCGTGCTGATCGTCATGGAAGACCGGGATATCCATCGCTTCTTTCAGGCGCTGCTCGATGATGAAACATTCCGGCGCCTTGATATCCTCAAGGTTGATCCCGCCGAAGGCCGGCCCCATCAGCCGGACGGCACTGATGATCTCTTCCGGGTCCTCGCTGTCCAGCTCGATATCGATGGCGTTGACATCGGCAAAGCGCTTGAACAGCACCGACTTGCCCTCCATCACCGGCTTCGAGGCCAGCGCGCCCAGATTGCCAAGCCCCAGGATGGCAGTGCCGTTCGAGACGACCGCGACCATGTTGCCCTTGTTGGTATAATCATAGGCCGTCTCGGGCCGGTCCGCGATGGCCTGCACCGGCACCGCGACACCAGGAGAATAAGCCAGCGACAGGTCACGCTGCGTTGTCATCGGGGTCGAGGCGATGATGTCGAATTTCCCCGGACGCGGCTCCATGTGATAGGCCAGCGCCTCTTCGGGCGTGATGCGTGACTTGCTGCGGTTCTTATCGACCATACTGGTTCCCCCCTGACTACGTCCGACCTGCTTAGCGCGCCGCACCGGGGGCCTCAACGGCTTTCAAAAGACCGGCCTAGGAAACGCCAATAGGTCAGAGTGATCGTCGCGAAGGTTGCTATGGCCAGCCAGAAGGGAACCGTCAACGCGAATTCCCGCCCGAACAGGTCACTAAAGCTGCGGGTCAGAAGGCCCGCGACCAACATCCCGAAGGGGGCCATGCCGATGGCGAACAGCCGGTAGGCCGAATTCACCCGGCCCAGTAATCTGCGTGGAATGTGCCGTTGCCGGTACGAGACCGAAACCGTGTTCCACAAGATGCCACCGAACTCGCTGATAAGAAACCCTGCGCAAATCACGGCCAAAGCGCCGTAACCGCTGCTTGACAGCAGCACCGTCAGCGGAAAGGCAAAGGTCGAGATCATCGCCGCTTGCAGGACGCGCCCCCGGCCAAAGCGGGTCACGATGCGGTCATTGACCAGCCCTGCCGCAACCCCACCGACCGCGCCAGACGCCATGATCGCAGAAAGGGCCAGTGGACCAAGCTGCAGCCTCTCCTGCACGATCAGGACCAGCGTGACCATCATCGCCTCGAAGGCGAAATTGAAGAAACCGGTCAAAAGGGCCAGCCCCCGCAGGATCGGCTGGCTCAGCAGAAAGGCGAGGCCTTCACGCAGCTCAACGCGCCAGTTGCGGTCTTGCATGGGTTCTCCCGAGATATCGGCGCGGAAATCGCCATGCAGGCAAAAAACGAGACCCACGGCAAGCGCCATCGCGGCGGCGTTGACGGCGAAGGGCAATGCCAGCGAAACGCCGATCAGAACCCCTGCCAGCGCCGTGCCGACGAAAAGGTTCATCACCATCTCGACCGACCATAACCGGCCATTCGCGCGCTCCAGCCCTTCCTCGGGGATCAGCGAGGGCAGGATGGTCTGGGCGGCATTGTCGCGCAGGACCTCGGCCGCGCCGACGGTGATGGCGCAGATCGCGATCAGGGTGAAGACGACCGGCTGATCGGTGCCGCGCAGGGGCGGCGGATCGAAGGGCAGCGCTATCCAGATGGCGATGGCGGCGCTGACATAGGCGACGACACGGATCATATCGGCGGCAAGGATTGCCCGGCGCCGGTCAATCCGGTCGATAAGCAGTCCCGCAGGCAGTGAGAACACGAACCACGGCGCCTTGAGCGCGACAGGCACCAACGCGATCAGCAGCGGGTCGCGGGTCAGTTGCGTGGCCAGCCATGCCCATGCGACCAGCGCGATCCCGTCCCCCAGATTGGTAAGGCCGGAGGCTGCGATGAAACGGGCAAGGGGGCTGCGCATCGGCAGAGGCTAGCGCCGCGCGTCATGGCCCGCAAGCGGCAGTTCTTCGTCCTGGCGTCAGAGAGAGACTTTCGCAAAGCTGTCGCGCAGGGCGGCGGACCATGCGGCGCTCATATGCATGAAATCGGGATCGCCCTCTTCGATTCGGCGTTTCATCGAAATGGTGCAAGCGTCCTTTTCGATCACCGCCAGATCCAGCGGCATGCCGACCGACAGGTTCGACCGCAGGGTCGAGTCCATGGACAGGAGCACCGCCTTTTGCGCATCGGCAAGGCTGGTCTCGGGCCGGACGACCCGGTCGAGGATCGGTTTGCCGTATTTATGCTCGCCGATCTGCAGGAAGGGCGTGTCCTCGGTCGCCTCGATGAAATTGCCCTCCGGGTAGATCAGGAACATGCGCATGTCCCCGCCCTTGCGTTGGCCGGCGACGATCATGCTTGCCGAGGCCCTCTGGCTGAGTTCGCGGTGCTGTTCGACGATCTCGCGCCGCGTGCGCGCCAGCGTATCCCCGATGATAGAGGCGACACGCAGCATCGACGGCGCTTTCAGGACCGAACTCGTCTCATCCGCCGCCTCGTCCTCGGTGGCTTCTTCCAGCCGCGCAAGCGTGGTCTGGGTCAGCGACAGCGAGCCGGCGGTCATGATCGCGATCACGCGCTCTTCCGGTTGCTCGAAAAAGAACATCTTGCGGTAGCTGGCGATATTGTCGAGGCCGGCATTCGTGCGCGTATCCGACAACAGCACAAGCCCGGCATCGAGTTTCAGACCGACGCAATAGGTCATTCGAAAAACGCCCCGATTAAACCTGCCCGATATCTCCGGACCGGGATTCCACGGCGCAATCTCTGCTCTATCATCTGCTTTGGCAAGGGTGTTTCGGTTGATGAGGCGTCGCAACCGAACCTGGCTCTGTCTGCGATGCCATCCGCCGGAACGGATGAAGAGAGAAGGGCGCTCTCTGGCCGCTCTCGTTGCGCTTCGATGGTTCAATCTGCACGGGACTTTGCGGTAAAACGGTTGCGTGATGCCGAGAATGGTGGTCGGCGACGCATTCTTGCAAAGGCTGTGCACACCCTGTGTACAGGTTGTGCACGTCCGGTGTACGGATGTCACAGGCGAAAACCCAGCAATTGCTGGGCCGGAGGCTCTCATGATCGGCGCTGTTGCGCAAAGCAACGCGCGCTCCTGCCGCAACGCTCGCCGGTCAGGGTGAAAACCCTCAGGCGGCGACCCAATCCTCGGGGATGCGCGGCATCGCCTTGATCAGGCTTTGCGTATAGGGATGGCTGGGCGCCTCGATGATCCGTTTGGCGGGACCGTCCTCGACGATCCGGCCCTTCTCCATCACCAGAACCCGGTCGGCCACGCCCCGCACGACCGACAGGTCATGGCTGATGAAGAGATAGGAAAGCCCGTGGCTGCGCCTTAGATCAGCCAGCAAATCAAGCACTTGCGACCGGACACGGACATCCAGCGCACTGACCGCCTCATCCAAGACGATGAGTTCGGGTCGAATGATCAGCGCGCGGGCAATGGCGATCCGCTGACGCTGCCCGCCCGAGAACTCATGGATATATTTGCGGCTGTCCGTGGCTGACAGGCCGACCTCTTCCAGCGCCGCACTGACACGGCTGCGCCAGTCGTTCGGGCGGCCTGTCAGATGGAATGGCTCGGCCACCAGCCGCTCGACCCGCCAGCGCGGATTGAAGCTGCCGAACGGGTCCTGAAAGACCACCTGCGCCTTGGCGCGCAATTCTCGCGGCATCGAACGGCCTGCCGTAACCTCTTGCCCGGAAACGCGAATTTTTCCTCCCTGCAGCGGATCGAGCCCCAGAATTGCCCGTGTCAGAGTGGATTTCCCGCAACCGGATTCGCCCACCAGCCCGACGCTTTCACCGCACCCGATCGTCAGGCTGACCCCATCCACCGCCCGCAAGATACCCGCGTTCCCCGGCAGGCGATATTCCCGAACCGCGCTATCGACCTGCAGCAGAGGCTCCTGCTCGTCCGTAGAGCCTCCGCCGGCCGGAACATGGCGCGAGGCTGCGAAAAGTTCGCGCGTATAGGGATGCGCCTGCCTGCGGAACAATGCCTCGGTCGGGCCTTCCTCGACAATCTCGCCCGCCTTCATCACCGCCACCCGGTCGGCGATACCCGCGACGACGGCAAGGTCATGGGTAATCAGCAGCATCGCCATGCCTTCGTCACGTACCAGACCTGCCAGCAAATCAAGGATTTGCGCCTGCGTGGTCACGTCCAGCGCGGTGGTCGGTTCATCCGCGATCAGCAGGTCGGGACGCTCGGCGATGGCCAGCGCGATGGCGACCCGCTGGCGTTGCCCGCCCGACAGTTCATGCGGAAAGAGGGTCAAGGGAAAGCGCGGCTCTGGCAGGCCGACCCGGTCCAGTTTTTCCCGCGCACGGGCCAGCGCCGCCCCCCGGTCCATACGATGATGGATGCGCAGCACCTCGGCCACTTGATCGCCGATATTCATCAGCGGATTCAAGGCGGTCATCGGTTCCTGGAAAATCATTCCGATACGGTTTCCACGGATCTTGCACATCTGCGCCTCGGGCGTGGACAGCAGGTCCTGCCCATCCAGCATGATCTGACCCGACGCCCTCGCCCCGCGCGGCAACAGCCCCATGATTGCAAGCGATGTAATGGACTTGCCGCTGCCGGATTCCCCGACCAACCCGGTGATCGTGCCGGGGGTGAGCCGCAGATCGACCTTTTGCAGGATCGCGGTGCCTTTGATCGAAACGGAGAGCTTGCGCGCCTCGATCATCGCATCACTTTCAGCCGCGGGTCCAGGGCATCGCGCAGCCCATCGCCCAACAGGTTCAGCCCCAGCACCGTCAGCAGGATGCACAATCCGGGAATGATCGCGACATGCGGGGCCAGTGTCACCATGGTCTGCGCCTCGGCCAGCATCCGGCCCCAGCTTGGGGTGGGCGGCTGCGCGCCAAGGCCGACATAGGACAACCCGGCCTCGGCCAGGATGCCGAGACTGAACTGGATGGTACCCTGCACGATCAGCAGGTTGGCGATATTGGGCAGGACATGCTGCAGGCTGATCAGCGCCGCCCCCTTGCCCGAAACCTCGGCGGCGCGGATATAGTCCAGTGTCCACAAGGGCAGGGCTCCGCCCCTCGTGACGCGGGCGAAAACGGGAATGTTGAAGATGCCGATGGCGATGATTGCATTGACCGCCGATGGCCCGAAAATCGCCGTGATCAGGATCGCGATGACCAGCGAGGGAAAGGCGAAGATCAGGTCATTGCCCCGCATGATCGCCTCTTCCAGCCAACTGCCGCGCCGCGCCGCCGCGACTAGTCCCAATGGCACACCCAACCCCATGCCGATCCCGACCGCGACCAGCGCCACGGCGATGGACACCCGTGCACCGACCATGATCATCGACAGGATGTCCCGCCCGAAATGATCGGTTCCCAGCCAATGCCCGGCACTTGGCGGCATCAGCTTGTCCGCGATGGCCATCTGCGTCACGTCATACGGCGTCCACAGGAAAGAGATCGCCGCCGCCAGCACCGCCAGACCGGCAAGCAGAGCGCCAAGGATCGTGCCGGGCCTCATCGTTGCCTCAATCGCGGATCGACCAGGGCATAGGCGAGATCGACGATGAAGGTCACGGTGATGACCGCCGCCACCAGCACGAGAACGGCGGATTGCACGACGATCAGGTCGCGCTGGTTGATCGCCTGAAAGATCAGCCGCCCCAATCCCGGCAGGTAGAAGACATTCTCGATGATGATCGCTCCGGCCAGCAGAAAAGAAAACTGCATGCCCATGATCGTCAGTACGGGGATCAATGCGTTGCGCAGTGCATGCCGCCGCAGCACTTGCCCGGCGGTAAGCCCCTTGGCGCGGGCGGTGCGGATATAATCCTGCCCCTGTGTCTCGATCAGCGCGGATCGCAGCACCCGGGCAAGGATTGCGGCCTGCGGCAGGGCAAGCGCCACGGCGGGCAGGATCAGTGCCTTCAGCCCGGCCAGCGGATCGGACCATCCGGGAAAGCCGCCAGCAGGCAGCCATTGCAGCTTGACCGCGAAAAGCAGCACCAGCAGCATCGCGAACCAGAAATTCGGTAGCGCGATCCCCAGTTGCGTGCCGCCCATCACTGCCGCATCGCCGGCCCGGCCCCGGCGTGCGGCGGCATAGATGCCCACCGGCAGCGCGATGAAGGCCGCCAGGAGCAGGGCCAGAACCGCCAGCGCCAGCGATACTTGCAGCCGGTCGCCGATCAGTTCGGAAATGGGCGCCTTGTAGGTGAAGCTCTGCCCGAAATCGCCCTGCAGCAGCGCCCCCAGCCAGTTCGCATAGCGAAGCGGCAGAGATTGGTCCAACCCCATCTGCTCGCGCAATGCGGCGATGGTCTCGGGCTGCGCGCCGGTTCCCAGCATGAAGCTTGCCGGGTCTCCGGGCACCAGTTCGACCACCGAAAAGATCACCGCCGAGGCGACCAGCAGGCTCAGCCCCAACGACAATATCCGGCGGAAGGAATAACGCAGCATGACAGGACGTTAATCCGCGCATCTGGTGGGGTAAAGTGGCTTGCGGCGGCGGCTCACTCTGCGATCATGCCGGCAAAGGATGGAGGAAAAGATGAGATTGCAGGACAAGACGGCCATCGTCACCGGAGGCGGCTCGGGCTTTGGCGCGGGTATCGCACGCAAATTCGCGGCGGAGGGCGCGCGGGTCATGGTGGCCGACATCAATGGCGAGGCTGCCGCGCGGATCGCCGAAGAGATCGGTGGCCAGGCCGTTCGCGCCGATGTAGCCGACTCCCGGAGCGTGGCAGAGTTGGCCCGAGAGACGCGGGCAAGGCTGGGTGGGATCGATATCGTGGTGAACAATGCCGGGGTGACGCATCTGCCCACCTTGATGGAGGATGTCAGCGAAGAGGATTTCGACCGGGTGATGTCGGTCAATTGCAAATCGGTCTACCTGATGTCGCGAGAAATCGTGCCGATCATGAAAGAGGCAGGGCGGGGCGCAATCGTCAATATCGCCTCGACCGCGGGGGTCTCTCCGCGCCCACGCCTGAACTGGTACAATGCCTCGAAGGGCTGGCTGATCACCGCGACCAAGGCCATGGCGGTGGAACTCGCGCCTTTCGGCATCCGCGTGAACGCGCTCAACCCTGTCGCGGGCGAAACGCCCCTGCTGAAAAGCTTCATGGGCGAGGACACCCCCGAGATGCGGGCGAAATTCCTGTCGACGATCCCGATCGGCCGTTTCTCGACGCCCGAGGATCTGGGCAATGCCGCCTGTTTCCTTGCCTCGGACGAAGCATCGATGATTACCGGGGTCGCGATGGAGGTCGATGGCGGGCGCTGTATCTAGGTGGGACATGCAGCTTGCCGGGTTGTCAGTCCGGCTGCCGTGTTTCGGCTCGTTATCCTGCTTGCCGCAGCAAACGCCTCTGGTGTTCGGTACAAGCGAACGCGGAGTTCCGGCCCCCTTGTCTGGATCGGAACGGCTCGAATGGGCATTGTCCTTGCGATGCGTGACATGAAGGGCCCGTGCAACCGGCACCGGCCAAGGCGAAATTCAGGAGAGGCTTCAGATGGGACAGCTTGTAGACGGCGTCTGGCATGACGTCTGGTACGATACGAAAAGCACGGGCGGGCGGTTCGAACGCAGCACGACCTCGTGGCGCAACTGGATTACGGCTGACGGTGCAAAGGGACCTTCGGGCGAGGGCGGATTTCCTGCGGAAAGCGGGCGCTACCACCTCTATGTCAGCTTCGCCTGTCCCTGGGCGCACCGGACGTTAATCTTTCGCGAGCTCAAGGGGCTGGCGCCCCATATCGGCGTTTCCGTCGTTCATCCGGACATGCTGTCAGACGGATGGGAGTTCCGCACCGACTTTCCGGGCGCGACAGGCGACGATCTGTTCAACACGCGTTTCCTGCGCGACATCTATCTGCGTGCCGATCCCAAGGCCTCGGGGCGCGTGACCGTTCCGGTGCTGTGGGACAAGCAGCGCGGCACGATCGTCAGCAATGAAAGCGCCGAGATCATCCGCATGTTCAACTCGGCATTCGACGGGTTGACCGGAAACACGGATGATTACTACCCCGCCGATCTGCGCCCCGAGATCGACGCATTGAACGAGCGTATTTATGACACGGTGAATAACGGCGTTTACAAGGCCGGTTTCGCTACTAGTCAGAAAGCCTATGATGAGGCTGTCGTGCCGCTATTCGACAGCCTCGACTGGCTGGAGGATATCCTGAGCACGCGCCGCTACCTGACCGGCGACCGGCTGACAGAGGCCGATTGGCGTCTGTTCACCACCCTGGTCCGCTTCGATCCGGTCTATCACACGCATTTCAAATGCAATCGGGCGTGGTTGCGGGAATATCCCAATCTCTGGGGCTGGACGCGAGAACTATACCAGGTGGCGGGAATTGCCGGGACGGTGAATTTCGATCATATCGTGCGGCACTACCATTATAGTCATGACACGATAAATCCGAACCGGATCATTCCGGTCAACCCGGTGATCGACTGGACCGCGCCACATGGCCGCGGCTGAACTGCCGATCCAGCAGGGCTGACTGTCGGAAACGGATGAGGAATGCTTTCCGACAGGCCGGGGGATCACCCGGCCTGTCTGGCTTTCTTGTTCGGTTCACCTATTCCGGAATCTTGGCGGTGATCCCTTCGACGAAGAAGTTCATGCCTGACAATTCCTCATCCGTCGCGACCTGCCCCTCGGCCAGCCATTCGCTGCCGTCCTGCTTGTTCAGCGGGCCCGTGAAAGGGTGGTACTCTCCCGACGCGATCTTGTCTTTCAGTGCCAGCGCCTCTTCCTTCACCTCGGCGGGAACGGCTTCGGTGATTTCGCCGATCTCGACTTCGCCACCGGCGATCCCCGCCCATGTGGCCTTGGATTCCCAGGTGCCGTCGAGAACCTGGCCGACACGCTCGATATAATACGGTGCCCAGTTGTCGATGATCGATGACACGCGGGGCGAAGGTTTGAAGTTCGACATGTCGCTGGCCTGACCAAAGCCGATTGCACCGGCCTCCTGGGCCTTCGCCAGAGGCGCGGTCGAGTCCGTATGCTGCAGGATCACGTCCACGCCCTCGGAAATCAGGGCCGACGCGGCATCGGCCTCTTTCGCGGGATCGAACCAGCTATAGGCCCAGACCACCTTCATCTCGACATCGGGGTTCACCTTGCGGGCATGGATGTAGCTGCTGTTGATCCCCTGGATCACCTCGGGGATGGGGAAAGAGCCGATATAGCCGATCTTGTTCGACTCGGTCATTCGGCCCGCGATAGTCCCCATCACGGCGCGGCCCTCGTAGAAGCGGGCGTCATAGGTGGCGACATTCTCGGCGCGCTTGTAGCCGGTGGCGTGTTCGAATTTCACATCCGGGAACTTGGCGGCGACATTGATCACCGGATCCATGAATCCGAAGCTGGTCGCAAAGATCAACTCGTTGCCCGCCAGCGCCAACTGGCTGAGCGCACGTTCGGCGTCGGCACCTTCGGGCACGCTTTCGATGAAGGTCGTTTCGACCTTGTCGCCGAATTCCTCCTCGATTGCCTGGCGGCCCAGGTCATGCTGATAGGTCCAGCCGCCATCGCCCACCGGACCGACATAGATGAAGCCGACCTTCAGCGGCTCGTCCTGCGCGAATACCGGGGTGGCGAGTCCGATTGCCGGGATCACGGCAAAGGTTGCCATCAGTTTTCTACGGTTCATGTTTACTCTCCTGCTGGTTTTCCGCCACGCCTTAACGCAGCGCATGAAAATTCTTTCCGAGCGATCCAGGCGCGGCGCGGCCTGCCCGTCTGCTGTATTTTTGCTTGGCCGATATCAGCACGAGCACGAGGATCGTGGCAAGATATGGCGCCATCGACAGAAACTGCACCGGGACGGATACGCCCGCCGCCTGCAATCGCAGCTGCAGCACGGTAACGCCGCCGAACAGCCAGGCTCCGGCGAGAACGCCGAATGCGGTCCAGTTGGAAAACACCACGATGGCCAGCGCGATCCAGCCCGCGCCCGCGGTCATGCCCTCGGTCCATTGCAGCACGATGGCGATCGAGAGAAAGGCCCCGCCGACACCCGCCATCGCGCCGCCGAACCCGATTGCCGTGATCCGCACCAGGCGCACCGGGTAGCCGAGGGCATAGGCCGCGTCGTGGTTCTCGCCCACTCCGCGCAGGATCAGGCCGGCTCGGGACCGGTTCAGGAACCACCAGATCACCGGGACCATCGCGACGCCCAACCAGACGATCCAGTTGATGTTCAGCGGTCCGGGGGACATCGCGGGGGCCTTGATCCCTTCCAGCGGCTTGCCGAACAGCGCGGCCAAGCCTAATCCGAACAGGGTTAGCGCCAGGCCCGAAGCCACCTGGTTGGCCAGCAGGAATTGCGTCAACATCGCGAAACTCATCGAGACGGCGGCCCCGGCGAGCGCGGCCACTGCGAATCCGATAAACGGGTTGCCGGTTGCATGGGCCGCGGCGAACCCGGCCAGGGCCCCGACGATCATCATCCCTTCGACCCCGAGATTCAGCACGCCCGCGCGCTCGGTGATCAGCTCGCCCAGGGCGGCGAACAGGATCGGAGTCGAGGCCGACAGGAGCAGCAGGAAAATGGATAGCGGATCGATCATGCGGCGATACCCCGCTGGAGACGGAAACGAGTCAGCAAGTCGAAGCCGAGCAGGAAGAACAGCAGCATTCCCTGGAACACCTGCACCGTCGCCGCCGGCAGTTGCAAGGTAAGCTGCGCCAATTCGCCCCCGATATAGGTCAGCGCCAGCAGCAGGCCCGCCAGCAGGATGCCGACTGGATGCAAGCGGCCGAGAAAGGCCACGATGATCGCGGTGAAACCGTAGCCCGAACCGAAACTGTCGGTGATCTGACCGGCGGGACCGGATACTTCGAACAGCCCGGCCATCCCGGCACAGGCGCCCGACAAGCCAAGGCAGAAGGCGACCAGTGTTTCGGGGCGGACACCCGCGAAACGCGCCGCGCGGGGGGCAAGGCCGGCCGCGCGGATATGAAAGCCGCGAATGTGGCGGCTGATAAGGAACCATGTGACCAGCACCGCTGCGGCAGCCGCGACGACGCCCCAATGCGCGCCGGTTCCGGCGATCAGCTCGGGGTTGGAGGCGGCCGGATATTGCTGCAGGTTGCGAGAGCCGGGAAAGCCGAAACCCTCGGGGTTCTTCATCGGGCCAAAGGCCATCCAGGCGGCCACCTTCTGTGCGACATAGACCAGCATCAGCGACACCAGGATCTCGGATGCACCGAACCAGTTGCGCAGCATTGCGGGAACCATGCCCCAGGCCCACCCGCCCAAGGCCCCGGCCAGCACCATCGCCGGGAAGATCCACATCCCCTCGGCGGGATAGGCGACCAGCGCCACCGCTGCGCCGGTGATGCCGCCGATGATATATTGCCCCTCGGCACCGATATTCCAGATACCGGCGCGGAACCCCATGGCCAGTCCCGAGGCGATCAGGATCAGCGGCGCGGCTTTGACCAGAAGTTGCGGGCGCGAATAGGAGGCCGCCGATCCGAATAACGGATCCCAAAAGATCGTGCGGATCGCCGCGACCGGGTCATAGCCCATCACCGTGAACAGGATCCCTCCCGCGATCATGGTCGCCAGCACGGCCAGCAGCGGAGTTGCGATCTGCCAGCCCGCAGAGATTTCGTCGCGTGGGACCAGCCGCATCATATCTGCGCATCCTCCATGCCATGCGCGCCACCCAGCATCAGCCCGATCTCGTCGAGGCTGAGTGAAGCGGTCATGCGCGGTTCGGACAGGCGCCCTTCGTTCAGGGCGCAGAAGCGGTCGGAAAGTTCCATGAGCTCATCCAGGTCCTGGCTGATGACGATGACTCCCGCGCCGTCTCGCGCCAGGTCCAGCAGCGATTGCCGGACCGCAGTGGCGGCCCCGGCATCGACGCCCCATGTCGGCTGGTTCACGACCAGCACGCGAGGAGCTTGCATGACCTCTCGCCCGATCACGAATTTCTGCAGATTGCCACCGGACAGTGCCCGGGCAGCGGTGTCAGTGCCGGGGGTCCGCACATCGAAAGCGCGGATCACCGTCTCGGTAAAGACGCGCGCGGCTGCGTGGTCTATCAATCCGCGCCGGACCAGTCCCTTGCGCGGGCCTGCGGTCAGCAGGATGTTCTCGGTCAGGCTGAAATCGGGGACAGCGGCATGCCCCAACCGATCCTCCGGCGCCGCCAGAAGCCCCGCCGCCCGCCGTTGCTGCGGGCCGAGCGCGCCCATGCTGCGACCTTCGAAAATGATCGCGCCGGGTGCGCTCGGATGCTCTCCGGACAGGGCTGCCAGCAATTCTTCCTGTCCATTGCCCGCTACGCCGCCGATCCCCAGGATTTCCCCTGCCTTCAGGGAAAGCGAGACATTCTTCAGTGACGTGCCTTCGGCACTCACGGCGGGCAGAGACAATCCTGAGACCTGCAGCAATTCCTTGCCCACCTGCCGCCCGCTTCGGTCGATCAACCGCATCTCGCCGCCAACCATCATCGCGGCGAGTTCCCGGGCAGAGTGGGTACGGGGATCGCAGCTTGCCACGACCTTGCCATTGCGCAGGATGGTGGCCCGGTCGCAATGACTGCGGATTTCCTCCAGCTTGTGGCTGATATAGAGGATCGATGTGCCCTTGTCCGCCAGTTTGCGCAGGGTCGAGAACAGAAGCTCTGCCTCTTGCGGGGTCAACACGCTGGTTGGTTCGTCCATGATCAGGAGGTGGGGATCCTGTAGCAGGCAGCGGATGATCTCGACTCGTTGCCGTTCTCCGGCCGAGAGGGTGGTGACGCGACGCGATGGATCAAGCGGCAGACCATATTCCTGGCTGACACGGGTGATCCGGGCTTTCAGTTCGCGCCGAGGAGGAGGGTTTTCCATCCCGAGCGCGATATTTTCCGCCACGCTCAGGGCATCAAACAGCGAGAAATGCTGGAACACCATCGCAACACCCGCATTGCGGGCGGCACGCGGATCGGTGGGGGCATGGGGCCGGTCATTCAGGAACATTTGCCCGTCATCGGGGCGTACAAGCCCATATATCATCTTGACCAGCGTGGATTTTCCTGCCCCGTTCTCTCCCAGCAACGCGTGAATTTCGCCCCGCGCCACCGCGAAGGACAGGTCGTCATTGGCGCGCACGCCGGGGTAGCTTTTGCCGATCCCTTCTGCCCGGAACACTGCGGCCTCGGTCAAATTTGTCCCTCCGGTCAATTTCTCTTTTCATAACCCGGCACCATCCATGCGGGCAATCACGGGCAGCAACATGCTTGCGGATTTGTCCCGATATGTCTTTCGAAATCTTCCGGTTTTTTCGAAATGCTCGCTTTGCAAGCATATCCTGCCGGAAGATCCGATTGGCATGGACCCATTCCAGGGATCACCGGCGGGGGACTTGTGTCAACCGAACCTGCAAAGCGCCATTTGTTTCAGCCAAGCTCCACTGTCAAATGCGCGGAATCGGCCATCGAGGCATATTCCGCGTCGCCAAAGACCTCTACAATTCGGTCCGCAACTCCCACAGATCGGGGAACAGAACGACGTCGAGCATCTTGCGCAGGTAGTTCACACCCGAGGTGCCGCCCGAGCCGCGCTTGAAGCCGATGATGCGCTCTACCGTCGTGACGTGATTGAAGCGCCAGCGGCGGAAGTAATCCTCGAAATCGACCAGTTTTTCGGCCAGTTCATACAGTTCCCACCACTGCGCCGGATCGCGATAGACGGCAGCCCATGCGGCGCGGGCAGCCGGGTCGGGTCGATGGGGCCGGTCCAGCCGTTCGCGTTCGGGAATATCGAAACCCGCCACCCGCAGCCGTGTCAGCACCTCGTCATAAAGCGAGGGGCGCGCGATCTCGGTTCGCAAGGGGGCAATCAGTTCCTCGCGGTGTTCATGTGGGCGCAACATCGCCATGTTGCGGTTTCCGGCTATGAATTCGATCATCCGGTATTGATAGGACTGAAAGCCGCTGCTTTCGCCAAGGCTCTCGCGAAACTCGGTATATTCGCTCGGAGTCATGGTGCGCAGTACGTCCCATGCCGAGTTGAGCTGCTCCATGATCCGCGCCACTCGGGTCAGCATCTTGAAGGCGGGTTGCAGGTTGCCCGCCGCGATGGCCTCGCGCGCGGCGTTCATCTCGTGCAGCGCCAGTTTCATCCACAGCTCGGATGTCTGGTGCTGGATGATGAACAGCATCTCGTCATGGGCCTTGGACAGCGGATGCTGCGCGGTCAGGATCCGGTCGAGCCCCAGGTAATCGCCATAGGACATACGACCGTCAAAGGACATGCGGGCGCCTTCATCAGAGGGATCATAGCTCATGGCCGCAACCTGAATCGCTGGATCTTGCCGGTCTGAGTTTTCGGCAACGACGTGCAAAAGACCACGCTGCGCGGGTATTTATAGGGCGCGATCATATCCTTGACATGCTGTTGCAGCCGCAGGACCGTCGCCTCATCCGAGGAAACGCCCTCGGCCAGCACGACATGCGCCTGCACGATCTGGCCGCGTTCCTCGTCGGGGATGCCGATAACGGCGCATTCCAGCACGTCGTCATGGGCAAGCAGCGCAGCTTCTACATCGGGCCCTGCGATGTTGTAGCCCGAGGACAGGATGATGTCGTCCGAGCGGGCGGCAAAATGAAAGCGCCCGTCCTCGTCCTGCCAGAAGCTGTCGCCGGTCAGGTTCCAGCCGTCCTTGACATATTCGGCCTGTCGCTCATCGTTCAGGTAACGGCAACCGGTCGGGCCGATCACCGACAGTCGCCCGGTTTCGCCGCGCTGCACTTCATTGCCGTCCTCGTCTACGATGCGGGCGCGGTAACCGCCGACCGGTCGGCCGGTGCAGCCGGGATGGCTGTCGTCGAAACGGTTGGTAATGAAGATATGCAGCATCTCGGTCGCGCCGATCCCGTCCAGCATCGGCTTGCCGGTCTTTTGCCGCCATTCCTCCCAAATCGGAGCGGGCAGGGTCTCGCCCGCGCTGATCGCTGCGCGAAGGCTGGACAGGTCGGCGCCGTCATCCATTGCCCGTAGCATGACGCGATAGGCGGTGGGGGCGGTGAAGCAGATGGTGGCGCGATGTTTCTCGATGATCTCGATCATGCCCGCCGGCGAGGCATTTTCCAGCAGCACCGCCGAGGCGCCGAAGCGCAACGGAAACACCGCCATCCCACCCAGACCGAAGGTAAAGGCCAGCGGCGGCGAGCCGACAAAGACATCCTCTGGCGTGACGCCCAGAACTTCCCTTGCATAGCCGTCGGCGATGATCAGCAGGTCGCGATGGAAATGCATCGTCGCCTTGGGCTCGCCCGTGCTGCCCGAGGTGAAACCGAGCAACGCCACGTCGTCGCGACCCGTGCGGATGGCGTCGAAACGCACCGCCTTGGTCAGTGCGGCGCGGTCAAGCTCGGCATCGTGATTGGCGGTGCCGTCGAAACCGATCACGGTGTTCAGGTATTTCGAGCCCTTGGCGGCAGAGACCAACTCATCCATCAGCCTCGTGTCGCAAAGCGCGTGGGTGATTTCGGCCTTGTCGATAATCTTGGTCAGTTCCCCCGCTCGCAGCATCGGCATGGAATTGACCACTACTGCACCGGCCTTGGTCGCGGCCAGCCAGCAGGCCACCATGGCGGGATTGTTGGCCGAGCGGATCAACACGCGGTTGCCCGGCTTGACGCCGTAATCCTCGACCAGCGCATGGGCCAGACGATTGGTCCAGTCGGACAGTTCCTTGTAGGTCCGCGCCCGGCCATTGCCGATCAGCGCGTTGCGGTCGCCAAAGCCACGCTCGACCATGTGATCGGTCAGTTCGGCCCCGGCATTGATCCAGTCGGGATAATCGAAACCCGACAGATCGATCTGCGGCCATGCCTCGGACGGAGGAAGGCTGTCGCGGGTAAAGCTGTCAACATGTCCGCTTGGTCCCAGTTTTGCCATTTCCCTCTCCTGTCGGTTTTCTCGTTCAGTCGGGCACAATTGCCGTCGCCTCGATTTCCACCTTGGCACGGTCCTCGACCAGCGCGACGACCTGCACCAGCGCCATGGCCGGGAAATGCCGTCCGATCACCTCGCGATAGGCCGTGCCGATCTCGCGCAGGGCTTCAAGGTATTCCCGCTTGTCGGTCACATACCATGTCAGCCGCACAAGATGCTCGGGCCCGGCCCCGCCCTCGGCCAGCACCGCCACGATATTTTCGAGCACCTGCCGGGTCTGGGCCGCGAAATCATCGCTCTGGAATTGCTGATCCGCGTCCCACCCGACAAGACCGCCGGTAAAGATCATCCGGCCACGGGCCGAGATGCCGTTCGCGTAGCCGACGGCGCGTTTCCAGTTCGCGGGGTGAAGCTGTTCATGCATGATGCGCCTCCAGTGTTTGACGGATATGGTCGGGCCATGGCGAAGGGGTGAAGTCGCGATCCATCCAGACCACGGTGCTGCGTGCCTCCAGCCTGTCTCCGGCATTCACCAGGAAACGGACAGAGCTGCGCCCGACATGTTCGACCCGAAGCTGCCATTCCAGCCGGTCGCCAAGGCGGGAAGGCTTGCGGAAGTCGATCTCCAGCCGGACAGTCGGCATGCCCTGACCTGCCGCCATCATCCGGGCGAAAGGGTAATCGACTTCATCGATGAAAAAATTTTCCACCATCGAGTTCACCATCTCGGCATAACGCGGATAGAAGACGATACCAGCCGGGTCGCAATGGCAGAATTCAATGGGGATAACGCGCGAATAACTCATGGCACTGCCTTTTGGTCTGCAAGAAACTCGCCCAGGGCGGCCCGCGCGATGATCAGCTTCTGCACGTCCGAGGCCCCCTCATAGATGCGTAGCGCCCGAATCTCGCGATAGAGGCTTTCGACCGGGATGCCTTGGCGCACGCCATCGCCGCCGAAAAGTTGCACGGCCTGATCGATTACCTGCTGCGCGGCCTCGGTCGCATGCAGCTTGGCCATCGCCGCCTCTCGGGTGATGCGCGCCGCGCCCTGATCCTTGGCCCATGCGGCGCGGTAGACCAGCAACGCGCTGGCATCGACCTTCAGCGCCATGTCGGCGATATGGCCCTGGACCATCTGCAGTTCCGACATTGGTGCTCCGAACAATTGCCGCTCGGTGACCCGTGACATCGCCTCGTCCAGCGCCCGCCGGGCAAAGCCCAGTGCAGCCGCCCCGACGGTGGGGCGGAAATTGTCCAGCACCGTCATGGCGATACGAAAACCCGCCCCGGCCTCGCCGATCAGGGCGTTCTCGGGCAGCCGAACGCCGTCCAGCCGCAGATGCGCCAAAGGATGCGGTGCGATCACGTCGATGCGGTTAAGCACTGCCAACCCCGGCGTGTCGGCGGGCAACAGAAAAGCCGAGAGCCCCTTGGCGCCTTCGCCCTCGCCAGTGCGTGCGAAGATCACGTAGACATCGGCGATTCCGCCATTCGAGATATAGGTCTTTTCGCCGTCCAGCACCCATTCGCCGCCCTCGCGCCGCGCCGTGGTAGACGTGCGGGCCACGTCCGACCCTGATCCCGGCTCGGTCAGGGCAAAGGCGGAAATTGCCTGTCCCGCCCGCGTGCGCTTCAGCCATTCCCGCTGCGAAGGCGTGCCGAACAGGCTCACCGCCCCCATGCCCAGGCCCTGCATCGCAAAGGCGAAATCCGCCAGCCCGTCATGCCGCGCCAGCGTCTCGCGGATCAGGCAGAGGCTGCGGATATCCAGCTTCTCGCCCCCCGAATGGCGCAACCATCCGCCATCGCCCAGGGCCGCGACCAGCCCGCGGCAGGTGGCATCGACATCGCCGTGATCCACTGGCAGGGCATTTCGAGACCATTCCTCCAGCCCCGCCGCCAACTCGCGATGACGATCCTCGAAAAACGGCCAATTCAGAAAGCTTCGATCCATCTTCTTCTTCATCCAAATATCCCGGGGAGTCGCCGGAACGGCGACGGGGCAGAGCCCCCGCGTCAGTTTCCCTCGAAAACCGGCGTCTCCTTGGCGACGAAGGCTCGATAGGCACGCTCGAAATCGCGGGTTTGCATGCAGATTGCCTGAGCTTGCGCCTCGGACTCGATCGCCTGGTCCAGCCCCATGTTCCATTCCTGGTTCAACTGGGTCTTGGTGATCCCATGCGCCCAGACAGGCCCTGCCGCGATCTGCCGCGCCAGATCAAGCGCCGCCGCCTCGACATCCTCGTGCAGGCTGTTCCATAAGCCCCAGCGCTCGCCTTCCTCGGCGCGCAGCATCCGGCCCGTATAAAGCAGTTCCGCCGCCCGGCCCTGTCCGACGATCCGGGGCAGCATCGCGCAAGCGCCCATGTCGCAGCCTGCCAGACCGACCCGCGTGAACAGGAACGCCGCCTTGGCCGAGGGCGCGGCGAGCCGCAGGTCCGATGCCATTGCCATGATCGCGCCCGCGCCGACGCAGACCCCCTCGACCGAGGCGATGATCGGCTTGCCGCAATGAAGCATCGCCTTGACCAGATCGCCGGTCATGCGGGTGAAGGCCAGAAGCTCTGGCATCTCCATCGCGACCAGCGGGCCGATGATGTCATGCACATCCCCACCCGAGCAAAAATTGCCGCCATTCGAGGCCAGCACGACGGTATCCACGTCACCGGCATGGGCCAGTGCGCGAAAGGTGTCACGCAGCTCGGCATAGCTGTCGAAGGTCAGCGGGTTCTTGCGTTCGGGGATATTCAGCCGGATTACCGCGATGCGGTCCGTGACCTCCCACAGGAAATGTTCGGGTTTCAGCCCGGCCATCTGGGTTGTCTTCATTCG
Organism: Paracoccus saliphilus; assembly: GCF_028553805.1. Taxonomy (NCBI): domain Bacteria; kingdom Pseudomonadati; phylum Pseudomonadota; class Alphaproteobacteria; order Rhodobacterales; family Paracoccaceae; genus Paracoccus; species Paracoccus saliphilus. Next base: position 744,850 of record NZ_CP067140.1, read on the forward strand.
GTCCTCCTGCCTGCGCGCGCCAGTATCTCGCGCATCGTATCAAGATCGGTTTCGGTCAGGTCGGCGAAGATCGCATCGACCTCGGCCTCGTGGCCCACGGCCATCGCCTCGAAAGCGGCCAGCCCCTCCGGCGTCAGTCGCACGCGGACCCGGCGGCGGTCGCCATCCTCGGATTCGCGCCTGGCCAGCCCGTCCGCCTCCAGCCGATCCATCACCGCCGTGGCATTGCCGTTCGAGACCAGCAGCATCCGCGACAGTTCCGACATGGTCACGCCCTCGCGCCGCCGCCACAGGGCGGCCATCACGTCGAAACGGGGCAGGGTGGTATTATGCTCGCGCCGCAGGTAGTCGCGCAAGCGGTTCTCGGCGGCGCGGGTGACGCCCAGCATCCTGATCCACAGCTTGAGGCGGCGTTTCGACAACTCGCTCATGCGCTTTCTCCTCCGTCCAGCAGGATGGCCTGCCCGTTGACGCTGGCCGCGCCCGCAGAGGCCAGCCAAAGCGCCGTCGCCGTCACCTCCGCCGGTGCGACCAGCCGCCCCTGCGGGTTTTTTGCCGTCAGCGAGGCCAGCGCCTCGTCCCGGCTGCGCCCCGTCTTCTCGGTGATGTTGGAGAGCGTCCGCTGCGTCATCTCGGTATCCAGGTAGCCCGGGCAGATGGCATTGACGGTGATGCCCTTGCGCGCGACTTCCAGCGCGAGCGAGCGGACCAGCCCCATCACCCCATGCTTGCTGGCCGCATAGGGCGCGGCATAGGCGGCGCCACGGATGCCCGCGATGGACGAGATGGCGATCAGCCGCCCGCCCTCGGACATCTGCGCCAGACCATGCTGGAAGGTCAGGAAAACGCCGGTCAGGTTGGTGGTGATCATCCGGTGCCAGTGATCCGCCGTGACCTTTTGGAAGGGCGCGGCCTCGGCCACGCCCGCATTGGCGATGACGATCTGGCAGGGGCCTGCGGCTTCGAAAATGGTGCGAAGCTGATCCGGTTCGGTGACGTCGCCTTGCACGGCGCGAATACCGTCCCCCGCCACCTCTTGCAGCTTGTCCATGCTGCGGCCGGTTATGACGACCTCATGCCCCTGCGCGGCAAAGGACCGGGCCATGTCCGCGCCGGTGCCACTGCCGCCGCCGGTGATGAGGACGCGGGAGCTCATGCCCGGATCTCCTCGGCTTCGCGCTCGGCCAGCCTTCGGGCCTGGTCGCGGCCCGCCAGATAGGGCAGGGGCCATTCGCTGGCGGTATCTCCCAGCTTCACCGCCGCATGCAGCGTCCAGTAGGGATCGGCCAGATGCGGGCGGGCAAGGCAGACCAGATCGGCGCGGCCCGCCATGAGGATCGAATTCACATGATCGGTTTCATAGATATTGCCGACGGCCATGGTCGCGATCCCGGCCTCGTTGCGGATGCGGTCCGAGAATGGGGTCTGGAACATGCGGCCATAGACCGGGCGGGCTTCGGTCGTGGTCTGTCCGGCCGAGACGTCGATGATATCGGCCCCCGCCTCGCGGAACATCCGGGCGATTTCCACCGCTTCCTGCGGGGTGACGCCATCCTCGCCGATCCAGTCATTGGCCGAGATCCTGACCGACATCGGCTTGTCCTCGGGCCATGCCGCACGCATCGCTCGCAAGACCTCCAGCGGCCAGCGCATCCGGTTTTCCAGCGAGCCGCCATATTCGTCGCCGCGCTGGTTCGAGACGGGCGAGATGAAGCTGCTGACCAGATAGCCATGGGCGGCGTGCAACTCTATCATGTCGAAGCCCGCCCGCTCGGCCATCCTTGTAGCAGTAACGAACTGGTCCGTGACCTCGGTCATCTGCGCCCGGGTCATCTCCTGCGGCATGGCATTTTCCGGCGACCAGGGAATGGGCGAGGCCGAGATCACAGGCCAGTTGCCATCCTTCAGCGGCTTGTCCATGCCCTCCCAACCGATATTCGTGCTGCCCTTGCGGCCCGAATGGCCGATCTGGCAACAGATTTTCGCGTCGGTCTCGTCATGCACGAAATCCACGATCTCGGTCCATGCGGCCTCGTGTTCGGGGGTATAGAGGCCGGGGCAGCCGGGGGTGATGCGGCCCTCGGGCGAGACGCAGGTCATTTCGGTATAGACCAGCCCTGCGCCGCCCTTGGCGCGTTCGCCGTAATGCACGAGGTGCCAGTTGGTCGGCTTGCCGTCCACCGCCTTGTATTGCGCCATGGGCGAGACGACTACCCGGTTCTTCAGTCCCATTCCCCGCAGCTTGAACGGCGCGAACATCGGCGCGCGCCCTTTTTGTCCGCCTGCCTGCTCCTGGAACCAGTCCTCGGCGCGGCGCACCCATTCGGGATCGCGCAGGCGCAAGTTTTCATGGCTGATGCGTTGGCTGCGGGTCAGGAGCGAATAGGTGAACTGGATCGGGTGAAGATCGAAATAACGTTCGACATCCTCGAACCATTCCAGCGAGTTGCGAGCCGCCGATTGCAGACGCAGAACCTCGAGCCGCCGTTCTTCCTGATAGCGTTCGAAGGCGTCCTGCAATCTGGGCTCGCTATGCAGGTAATCGGCCAGTGCGATGGCGCTGTCGAATGCCAGCCGCGTGCCCGAGCCGATCGAGAAATGCCCGGTCGCTGCCGCATCCCCCATCAGCACGACATTGTCGTGATACCAGCGTTCGCAGATCACGCGGGGGAAATTCATCCAGACGGCCGAGCCGCGCAGATGGGCGGCATTCGACATCAGTTCATTCCCGTCCAGATGACCCTCGAAGACCCGGCGGCAGGTTTCGACGATCTCTTCCTTGGACATGAATTCAAAGCCGAAACTGTCCCATGTCTGCTGGCTGCATTCGACGATAAAGGTCGCGGTCTCATCATCGAACTGGTAGACATGCGCCCACATCCAGCCATGTTCGGTCCGCTCGAAGATGAAGGTGAAGGCGTCGTTGAATTTCTGATGCGTGCCAAGCCAGATGAACTTGCATAACCGGGTGTCGATATCGGGTTTGAACACATCCTGATACTCGCCCCGGATCCTGCTGTTCAGCCCGTCCGAGGCAACGACCAGATCGTAATCCGCGCGATAGGAGTCGGCACTGTCGAACTCTGTCTCGAAGCGCATATCGATGCCCAGCTCGTGGGCGCGCTCCTGCAACAATGTCAGCATCTTCTTGCGTCCGATACCTGCAAAGCCGTGCCCGCCCGAGACGTCGCGTCGCCCATCGCGGATGACAGCGATGTCGTCCCAATAGATGAAATTGTCGCGGATCGCGTCGGTCGATTTGGGATCGTTGTTCTGCATCCGGGACAGAGCGTCATCCGACAACACGACGCCCCAACCGAATGTGTCATTGGCGCGGTTGCGTTCGATCACCGTCACCTCATGCGCCGGATCGCGCAGCTTCATTGAAATCGCGAAATACAAACCCGCAGGGCCGCCACCGAGGCAAAGAATCTTCATGCTGGACTACCTCCTGCGCAGAAGCTGGCACAGGAGCGAATTTATTTCAAGCTTGAAATTTCTTGTCGGATGGCCGCGGCGATCAATCCGGGCACTTCGGGGGCAAGCCCGATAGGGGGCAGGCGAGGCCCGGTAAAGCCCACCTGGTCCAGTGCGGCGGGCAGGTCGTCCAGCACATGCTCGGCCCTGAGCGCGAATAGCGGCAGGCTGACGGCACGGGCGAGACCGCGGGCGGCGTCGGCGATGAAGGGTTGCTGCTCGACGAAGCCGGTGACAACCTGGGCGAAACGAGGTGCGATCAGGTCGGCCAGCGCATGGGTGATATGAAAGCTGGCTTGCGAACGTTGCGAGCCATGTGCGGTCAGCAGAAGCGTGGTCTCCTGTGGATGCCACCCGGCCGAGATGGCCGCCTCATGGCTCTTGGCCACGATCAGGGCGGGGAGGGCGGGATCGGTGCCGAAGGGGCGCATGATCTGCGCATTCGCTGCCCCCGCAGCGGCCAGCCGGCGGGGGAGTTCGCTGCCGGTAAACCAGCCCTCGGCCATGAACATCGGGTAGATCAGGCTGTCACCGCTGCAGGTTTCAGTCAGCGCGCCGGGCATGGCAAGCGTTGCGCCAAGAACCGGGCAGCCGGGGTCGTGGTCGGCCACCCGTGCCGCCAGTTCCTCGATGGCGCGCTGTTGCGGTTCCGGGTCGCCGGGCTGGCCGTGGGAAACGATGACGGCGCGCCTCATCCTGCGCCCGTCAATCGAGGAAATAAGGCGCGAACGCGTCGGGGATGTCGAACTCCGTCAGCGCCTTCGCGCGGGCTTCGGCGGACATCTTGCGGGCGGTCTTCTCGATGATGCGGGGTATCTTCTCGTCCGGCTGTTCGGCGGCGAAATCGCCTAAGTACCAGCGGATGAAGGTGAAGCAGATTACATCCTCCAGCGCCTGCACATCCGCGTCGCGCTTGAGGCCCTGTTTCATCAGCATCTTGCGGGCATGGTCGATATCCTCTTCATCATAGCCCGCCTCGGTCATGATCCCGGCAATACGTTCGGCGTGGCGGCGACCCTGTTCCTGTCGCCATTTCAGATAGCCCGCCCGGTCCTTCGGATAGTCGCTGCGCGGCAAGAGCCAGCGTTCGATGTGTTGGCCGCGGCAGGCGATGCGCAGCGGCTCGCTTGCCTCGGGGAACAGTCTTTGCTGTTCGGCTGTCATCCTTTGCCCGTAGAGCAGTGCGGCGGGCTGGTCGCCTTCCAGCGTGGGGTCCTTGGCATTGGCGGCGTCGATGGCGGTGAAGACGTGATCTAGCTGTGTGGTCATGGCTTGTTCCGATCTGTTGCCCCAGTGTCGCCTGACCGGACCCCATGCTGCAAGCCGTTATTCGCTCTTACTGCTGAACGCCCAATCTCCTTCCCCCAATGCAGGAGAGGCAAGTTCGGCCACGGTATCGCTACGTGAAAAGCGGATCGGGCTGCGCAGGCCGGGAATGCCTTCAGGTGCGACCTGCAATCCGCGCGCCTCGATCTGCGGATCGGCAAGTGCTTCGGCCACGTCATTGACAGGCCCGGCGGGAACACCGGCGCTTTCCATCTTCGAGATCAGATCGGAGCGGGTGAAGCGTTCCGTGGCCTGCGCAAGCAGCGGGGTCAGGCGCGCGCGATTGGCCACGCGGGCGGGGTTGGTCGCGTAATCGGGATCCTCGGGCAGGGACGGCAGCTCCAGCGCGCGGCACAGGGCGGCAAATTGCCGGTCGTTCCCGCAGGCGATGATCGCATGACCGTCGGAAGCGGGAAAGAGCTGGTAGGGCACGATATTCGGATGGGCATTTCCAAGCCGGTGCGGCACGGCCCCGCCCAACAGATAATTCGTCGCCTGATTGGCCAGCACCGCCACACCGCAATCCAGTAGCGACAGGTCGATCTGCTGCCCGCGCCCCGAGCTTTCGCGCTCGGTCAGTGCCGCCTGCACGGCAATGACGCCATAAAGGCCGGTGAAAATGTCGATCCAGGCGACGCCGACCTTTTGCGGCTCCCCTCCCGGTTCGCCGGTCAGGTCCATGATGCCGCTCATGCCCTGGATCAGGAAATCATAACCCGGCTGCGCCGCGCGTGGCCCGTCCTGTCCGAAACCGGTGATCGAGGCATAGACGAGGCGCGGGTTGCGCGCAGCAAGGCTGTCGTAATCCAGGCCGAAACGCCGCAAACCGCCCAGCTTGAAATTCTCGATCACCACATCGGCACCGTCGATCAACCGCTTGAGCCGTTCCAAGTCGTCGGGGTTCTTGAAATCGCAGGTGATCGAGCGCTTGCCGCGATTTGCCGCGTGAAAATAGGCGGCGACCTTTTCGGTCGTGCCATCGGCGCGGGGGCGGTCGATGAAGGGAGGGCCCCATCGGCGGGTGTCGTCGCCTTCGGGGCCCTCGACCTTGATTACCTCGGCGCCCAGATCGGCCAATGTCTGGCCGATCCATGGCCCGGCGAGAATCCGGGCCAGTTCGACGACCTTCAGCCCCTTCAGCGGTGCGGCGGACATGCTTTACCCGAATGCCTGCAGGTCGGTCTGTGCTCGTCCAAGGATCAGCGCGTGGACGTCATGCGTGCCCTCGTAGGTGTTCACCGTTTCCAGGTTCTGGGCGTGGCGCATCACGTGATACTCGATCTGGATGCCGTTGCCGCCATGCATGTCGCGGGCCATGCGGGCGATATCCAGTGCCTTGCCACAATTGTTGCGCTTGACGATCGAGATCATCTCGGGCGCAAAGCGGCCTTCGTCGAACAGGCGCCCAACGCGCAGGCTGCCTTGCAGGCCAAGTGCGATCTCGGTCTGCATGTCGGCCAGCTTTTTCTGATAAAGTTGCGTCGCGGCCAGCGGGCGGTTGAACTGGTGGCGATCCAGGCCGTATTGGCGGGCGCGGAACCAGCAATCCTCGGCAGCGCCCATCGCGCCCCAGCTGATGCCGTAGCGAGCCCGGTTGAGACAGCCGAAGGGGCCGCCCATACCCTCTATATTGGGCAAAAGCGCATCCTCGCCGACTTCGACATTATCCATGACGATTTCGCCGGTGATCGAGGCGCGCAAGGAAAGTTTGCCCTCGATCTTGGGCGCGGAGAGGCCCTTCATGCCCTTTTCCAGCACGAAGCCACGGATCTTGCCGCCATGTGCTTCTGATTTTGCCCAGACCACGAAGACATCTGCGATCGGCGCGTTCGAGATCCACATCTTGGAACCGGTCAGCCGGTAACCGCCATCGGTCTTGATGGCGCGGGTGTGCATTCCGGCGGGATCCGAGCCTGCATCGGGTTCGGTCAGGCCGAAGCAGCCGATGAATTCGCCGCTTGCCAATTTTGGCAGGTATTTCTGTTTCTGCTCTTCGCTGCCATAGGCCTCGATCGGGAACATCACTAGCGAGGACTGCACCGAAGCCATCGAACGATAGCCGGAATCGATCCGCTCGATCTCGCGGGCGACGAGACCATAGGAGACGTAGGAGGCGCCGACGCCGCCATATTCCTCGGCCACCGTCACGCCCAGCATGCCCGCCGCGCCCATTTCGCGGAAGATTTCCGGGTCTGTGTGTTCGTTCAGATAGGCGTGCTGCACCCGCGGGGCGAGGCTCTCTGCGGCGAAAGCGGCAGCGGAATCGCGGATCATCCGTTCTTCTTCGGTCAGCTGGTCGTCCAGCAGGAACGGATCGGACCACGAGAAGGGCACGCCCTTATGCGATTTGGTGGACATCGAAGTTCTCCCATTTGGGCGGCGTCTAGCCGCACCCATATTCTGGCGGCAACACTTAGCGCTTTGCAACCTGCCCGGAAATCGGATAATCCGCATTAGTTCATGTATGGAATGAATGAAGTTGCGACAACGGCGCTTTCTTCCCAATCTCAGCCTGCTGATGGCCTTTGACGCAGTGATGCGCAACGGGTCGGTCACCGGCGCGGCGCAGGACCTGAGCCTGACGCAAAGCACAGTCAGCCGTCTGGTGCAGTCGCTGGAAGCGCAGCTGGGGCAGCCGCTGTTCATACGCCATCGCAAGCGGCTGGTCCCCACCGAGGCCGCGCATCGTTATTTCCGCGAGATCTCGCAGGCATTGGACCAGATACAGCGCTCCAGCATGTCGCTGATCGCCAATCCCGATGGCGGTAGTCTTGATCTGGCGGTTTTGCCGACCTTCGCCACCCGCTGGCTCGCTCCACGGTTGCCTGCTTTTCTTTCTGCCAATCCGGGAGTGTCAGTCAATCTGGCGACGCGGTTCAAGTCCTTCAGTTTTGACGCAGAGCGCTTCGACGCAGTGATCTATTTCGGTCAAGACGACTGGCCGGGCGCAGTGCATGTCAAGCTGTTCGACGAACAGGTCACGGCTTGCGCGTCGCCCGAGTTCCTGAGCCGGTATCCGGTGACGCGGGCCGAGGATCTGGATGATCTGGTGCTGTTGCAACTCGAGACCCGGCTGACTGCCTGGGCGGATTGGTTCGCGGGGCAGGGGGCGGAGGCACCGCCGATCCGCAACGGGATGCTGATGGATCAGTTTTCGATGATGATACAGGCGGCGATTTCGGGACTGGGGGTGGCGCTTCTGCCCGACTATCTCGCGCAGATCGAGATTGCCGAAGGGCGCTTGCAGCCGATCCTGAGGCCGGCGGTTCCGGGAACGGGAGCATATTGGCTGGCATGGCCGGCGGCGCGGCAGGGGCTGAAGCCGCTGGAAGCGTTCCGAGGCTGGATTACGGCGCAGATTTCGAATGAATTCAGCGGCACCACTCTCGATGCAGAAGGATGATGCTAGGGTGTTTGATCCTACGGTCTGATTTTGCGATCCTTTCTCAGAAATGGAAAAAGGCATTCTGGGCAAAGTTCGTCACGATAGCGCCATGACCACGCACGCCGTCAGAGTTGCAATATAACGACCGCAAGCTTCGCTTGTGACGCTGAGCCGGAAACTCGGAACCAGTCCGAAGACGGTAGCAAAATGGTGCAAGCATAGGACGGTCGTGGTTCTCAAGACCGGGCCGCAGGAACCGCATTCAACGGTTTTGACGGAGGCTAAGGAGGCGACGATCATTGCGTTCAGGCGGTATACATTGCTGCCGCTGGACGATTGTCCCTACGCTCTGCAGCCCTCCATCCCGCATCTGACCCGTTCGGCATTGCATCGGTGCCCTGCACGCGCCACGGTATTTCTTGGCCATGTGATCGATACCTTCTAAAGCTTCTTTCTCAAGGGGCAGGGCTTTTCGAGAGCCTCTGACAGGCTGACAACGGGAGAACGCCCGAGCGTGTGGCTGCGCAGCGCACCGCCCCGAATCCGCTTCTCGAATATCCATGTCTTGACCCCGGTTGGTGTCACTCGAATCCATAAGCCGATCCGCAGGCCATCCGATTTGTCGTAACGCTTGTCCTGCGGTTCCAGCGCCGCAACCGATCCATCCGTCAACCGTAGTCGTTCCATGATCCCGCATCCCCTCCGGTCAGACATATAGCAGACAATTTTACGCATCACACGTCGCTGTCGCCTGCAATCATATGTCATGTTTCGCAACGGACGTGGAAAGCATGGTGCATTATAATCAGTATCTTACAGTTGGTTTTTGCAGCGCACTGTAGTCCTGACTTCTAATCGGCAGGTTGAGGGTTCAAGTCCTTCCGGGACCGCAAAATTTTTTGCAAGCACATGAAGCAACTGCATCTTTCCGAGAAGATGCAGTCTGGAGCGCGCAATGGTGTGCTGCTCTGCCATTATCCAACTGCATCCGATGAGATGTCGCGGCGTATTGCCGCGACATCGTTATTCGGCGACGCAAGGTTCAAGCCGTCTCGGCCAGCACCTCGCGCAGCGTATCTGTCATGAAGCCGATATCGGCTTCTGACAGGATCAGCGGCGGCGATAACGCGATAATATCTCCGGTCACGCGAACCATGAGACCCTTGGCCCAGGCTCGCTTCATCACCTCATAAGCTCTTGCCCCAGGGGCACCATCACGGCTGGAGAGCTCTATCCCGGCAACTAGTCCGATGGTCCTGATATCGATGACATTTGTGGCATCTTTCAACGTGTGGAAGGCGTCGCCCCAAGCTTGCTCCAGGTTTGCCGCATTCTCGAACATCCCCTCTTCTGTATAGGCGCGCAGCGACGCCAGTGCCGCCGCGGTAGCAATCGGGTGGGCCGAATAGGTATAACCGTGGAACAGCTCGATCGGCGTTTCGGAATTCTCGACCACGGCATCATAGATGAACTGCGAGGCTGCAACGCCACCCATGGGTATTGTGCCGCTGGTCACTCCCTTGGCGAAGGTGATCAGATCCGGTGTCACGCCAAAATACTCTGACGCAGTCGCCTTACCCAAGCGGCCGAATCCGGTGATCACCTCGTCGAAGATCAGCAGGATGTCGTGTTTTGTCGCGATTTCGCGCAAGCGCTGAAGATAACCCTGCGGGGGCGGCAACACACCGGTCGAACCAGCGACTGGCTCCACGATCACTGCGGCGATGGTTTCCGCACCGTGCAGGCCGACCAGACGCTCCAGATCATCGGCCAGTTCGGCACCATGCGGAACCGCACCGCGGGTAAAGCTGTTTCGGTCCGGATCATGGGTGTGGCGCATATGATCGACGCCCGGCAGATGCGTGTTGAACTGCTTGCGGTTCGCCACAATGCCCCCCACCGAGATGCCGCCAAAACCTACCCCGTGGTAGCCCCGCTCACGTCCAATGAAACGGATCTTGCCCGCCTTGCCCCTTGCCTTGTGATAGGCCAGCGAGATCTTGAGCGCAGTGTCCACCGCCTCGGAACCGGAATTGGAGAAGAAAATGCGATTCAACGGATCCGGGAACAGTGCGGCGAGTTGGGCCGCCAGCCTGAATGCCTCGGGATGGCCGAAATTGAACATGGGCGCGAAATCGAGCGTCTTGGCGGTACTGGAGATCGCCTCGACTATCAGCGGATGACTATGCCCCGCATTGGCGCACCACAAGCCAGCCGTACCATCCATGATCTGGCGCCCATCCTCCGAAGTGTAATGCATTCCCTCGGCCGACACGACCATACGCGGATCGGCCTTGAAGTCGCGGTTCGCCGTGAATGGCATCCAGTAGTTTTCGAGCGTATTGGGATTCATCGAATCCTCCCTATCTTTGTCCTGACCTCTTTCTGTCCCCGCCAGCATGGAAAATGAAGTGCCATCTGTTGTAAACTAATAGGCGGCGCGAAAATCGCACCGCCTCTTGCCAGTCATGACGCAGGATAAATCAAGATTTTCCGAATTCCAGCTTGCGCGCCAACCATAGGGCCAGAAACGTGCAAACAGCCCCCGACAGCAGGTAAAGCCCCGAGGCGGCGAGCCCGCCCCATGCCGACAATGCCAGTGCAGCCAATGGCGCAAAGCCCGCTCCAAACAGCCATGCGAGGTCCGAGACGATAGCCGATCCCGTATAGCGGCGGCGCCTTTCGAACAACGAGGCGACGGCGCCTGAGGATTGACCGAAATTCAGCCCGAGAATAACGAAGCCCAGGATCATGTAGATCGCCTCGCCCAATTCCTGCCCCGACAACAGCAGCGGGGCGGCCACGCTGAAACCCGCGATATAGATGGCCCCCTGGAACAGGTACTTGCGATGCCCCATGCGGTCGGCCAGCACTCCCGAGAAATAGATGGCGACAAGACCGAAAACCGCCGCCACGGATTCGATCAACAGAAAGCCGGCCAGGCTCTCATCGGTGTAGAGAAACACCCAGGACAGCGGAAACACAGTGACCATATGAAACAACGCGAAAGTCGCCAGCGGCACGAATGCGCCGACGAGGATCGTCATGCCGTCATTGGCAATTGCCTCGCGCAGGGTCGAGGGCTCCAACTCGCGGGCATGGAACATCTGTTCGTATTCGGGTGTCACCACGATTCGCAGGCGAGCGAACAGGGCCACCACATTGATCGCGAATGCGACGAAGAACGGGTAGCGCCAACCCCAGTCTATGAAATCCTCTTGTGAGAGTTGCGCGACGAGATAAGCGAACAGAAGGCTGGCCACGATAAGGCCAAGCGGCGCACCGAGCTGCGGCACCATGGCATAGAACCCCCTCCGGGCTTTCGGCGCGGTTACCGCCAGCAAGGCAGGCAGCCCGTCCCACGCACCGCCAAGCGCCACTCCCTGCCCGATTCGCAGGATGCACAGGATCACTATCGCCGCAGCGCCTATGCTTTCGTAGGATGGCACCAACCCCATTGCCACGGTCGAAGTCCCTAGCAAAAGCAGGGCAATGGTCAACTTGACGCCCTTTCCATAGGCGCGATCGATTACTGTGAAAATCGCCGTTCCCAACGGGCGGGCAAGAAATGCGAGCGCAAAGATCGCGAAGGACCATAGTGTTGCCCTCAGCGGCTCTTCAAACGGGAAGTATCTCAGTGGGAAGACAATGACCGAAGCGATCGCAAAAACGAAAAAATCAAAGAACTCCGACGTCCGTCCGATGATGACGCCGACGGCGATGTCCGATGGCGACACTGCGTGCTGCGATTCGCTCGCACCATCCGACGGATCATGAGCAGATTCGGACATTGATGCATTGCTCATACGTGTGGGCTCCTTCGTCGCTCGGCGGAAATCCTGTCATCATGATCCCGACCTTACCCCAGTTTGACCCATTCCTAGCCAAGAAACTGTCTCAAATTGTATGTGTCAAATTGTCCAATACCGGATGGATATCGTACAAACTAGAAACCGGATCGATCGCGTTCCGCTTCCCTCATCACGAGAGGACACAGATTTCTATGTCTAGATTTTCAGGACCCGTTCGGCTTGCTGCGCTAGCTCTCATCATCCCGTTACTCTCGGGCTGTAAAGCCGTCGTCCTCTCCCCCGCAGGCGACATTGCCGAACGACAGAAGGATCTTTTGCTGGCCGCAACCGGCCTGATGTTGATCATCATTATTCCAGTCATGATCCTGACCATCTTCTTCGCATGGAAATACCGGGCAGCGAAAAAGGCCGCCTATAATCCTGATTGGGATCATTCGACCAAGTTCGAGCTGGTGATCTGGGCTGCGCCGCTTTTGATCATCATTTGCCTGGGCGCGCTTACCTGGGTCGGCACGCATTTGCTCGACCCCTATCGCCCACTGGACCGGCTGAGCGCCGACGAAGTGATTGCCGAGGATCATCAGCCGTTGAAGGTTCAGGTCGTGGCGCTGGATTGGAAATGGCTGTTCATCTACCCAGAGCAGGGCGTCGCTTCAGTCAATGAATTGGCCGTACCTGTGAATCGCGAGATTGAGTTCAATCTGACGTCATCTTCGGTGATGAATGCCTTCTATATCCCTGCGATGGCGGGAATGATCTATGCCATGCCGGGGATGGAAACCAAGCTGCACGGGGTGTTCAACAATCCCGGCATCTATCAGGGGTTTGCCTCGCATTATTCGGGCTGGGGCTTTTCGGGCATGCGCTTCAAGGCCCACGCCACGGATGAGGCCGGTTTCGAAAACTGGCTGACGGAAGTGCGTGAGACGGGCGGCAGGCTGACCAGAGAAGAATATCTTGAGCTCGAGGCCCCTAGCCGGAACGTCGCGCCCCGCAGCTACGCCGAGGTCGATCCAGAATTGTTCAACCGCGTGGTGAATCTGTGCGTGGAGCCGGGCAAGATGTGCATGGCAGAAATGATGGCCATCGACGATCGGGGCGGGCTGGGGCTGGAAGGCACCGTCAATATTCAGGCCCTGACCCATGACAAGCATGTTCGCCGCGGTTCGGGCGAACCGGTTCTCGGCAAGGCAGCATTCATGGTCTCGTCCATCTGTACGCCGCAGGACACCGCATTGATGTTGGCCGATCTCGATGAAGATCCGGCCAGGCGCGCCGACCGAACTCCGATGCGTGGCCATGCCCTGCCCGTGCCTACCGGGATTTTCGAGCGGTTGAACGCGCCGGTGATCCACGACGCCCGGACCACCGGCACCCCAGAACAGAAACTTTGAACGGATATTCGCGATGGCCATCCCTGCCAATGTCGAGACCACCTTCCTGCTTGGCCGCCTGAACTGGGACGCCATTCCAAAGGAACCTATCGTGATTGCCACCTTCGTGGTTGTGGCGGTTGGCGGCATCGCCGTGCTCGCGGCTCTGACCCGATACCGGCTCTGGGGATATCTGTGGCACGAATGGTTCACCTCGGTCGATCACAAGAAGATCGGGATCATGTATATGGTTCTGGGCCTGATCATGTTCGTTCGCGGCTTTGCCGATGCCATCATGATGCGGCTGCAGCAGGCGATGGCCTTCAACGGCTCCGAAGGTTACCTGAACGCCCATCATTACGACCAGATTTTCACCGCCCATGGCGTGATCATGATCTTCTTCGTGGCAATGCCATTCGTCACCGGGTTGATGAACTATATCGTGCCCCTGCAAATCGGCGCGCGCGACGTCTCCTTTCCCTTCCTCAACAATTTCTCGTTCTGGATGACCGTGGGCGGTGCGGTGATCGTGATGGCGTCGCTTTTCGTGGGAGAGTTCGCGCAGACCGGCTGGCTGGCCTTTCCGCCGCTTTCGGGGCTGTCCTACAGCCCGTGGGTCGGCGTCGATTACTATATCTGGGGCCTGCAGGTCGCGGGCGTTGGCACGACATTGTCGGGGATCAACCTGCTGGTGACGATCCTCAAGATGCGCGCGCCGGGCATGACCATGATGCGGATGCCGGTATTCACCTGGACATCCTTTTGCACCAATATCCTGATTGTCGCCTCTTTCCCGGTGCTAACCGCGACCCTCGTGCTGCTGACGCTGGACCGCTATCTCGGCACGAATTTCTTCACCAATGACCTTGGCGGTAATTCGATGATGTATATCAACCTCATCTGGATCTGGGGCCATCCCGAGGTTTATATCCTCATCCTGCCGCTGTTTGGAGTTTTTTCCGAGGTCACCTCGACCTTCTCGGGCAAGAAGCTGTTCGGCTATACCTCGATGGTCTATGCGACGGTCTGCATCACCATCCTCAGCTATGTCGTCTGGCTGCACCACTTCTTTACCATGGGGTCGGGTGCCTCGGTGAATTCCTTCTTCGGGATCACCACGATGATCATCTCGATCCCGACAGGCGCGAAAATCTTCAACTGGCTGTTCACCATGTATCAGGGACGGCTGCGCTTCGAGCTGCCACTGATGTGGACCATTGCCTTCATGCTGACCTTCGTGGTCGGCGGCATGACCGGGGTACTGCTGGCCGTTCCGCCAGCGGATTTCGTGCTGCACAACTCCCTGTTCCTGGTGGCGCATTTCCATAACGTGATCATAGGCGGCGTGCTGTTCGGCATCTTCGCAGCGATTAATTTCTGGTGGCCCAAGGCCTTCGGCTACAAGCTGGACGTGTTTTGGGGGAAGGTGTCCTTCTGGTTTTGGATCACCGGCTTCTGGGGCGCCTTCATGCCGCTTTACATCCTCGGCCTGATGGGCGTGACCCGGCGCATGCGCGTCTTCGACGATCCCGGATTGCAGATCTGGTTCGTCATCGCAGGATTCGGTGCAGTCCTGATCGCCTGCGGCATTGCCGCCATGTTCGTCCAGTTCGGCGTCTCGATCTGGCGACGAGATCGCAACCGCGATCTGACCGGGGATCCGTGGGACGGACGAACACTGGAATGGGCGACATCTTCACCGCCCGCACCCTACAACTTCGCTTTCACACCAGTCGTGCATGGTCTGGATGCATGGGCCGAGATCAAGGCGCATGGTGCTACTCGCCCCGACGCGCCCTGGCTGCCAATACACATGCCGCGTGGAACCGGCGCAGGAGTGATCTTGGCGGCTCTCTCCACTATCTGCGGTATGGCACTCGTCTGGTATATCTGGTGGCTGGCTGCACTCTCCTTTGCCGCACTGGTGGCGACAGCCATTGCCCATACGTTCGACTACGACCGCGATTATCACATCCCCGCCGACGAAGTACGCCGCACCGAGGACGCGCGTTCGCGTCAGCTAGCATAGTGAGCCTGAATCGATGAGCACGACCACCCAAGATTTCTGGCAAACCGAACCCCATCATCATGAGGAAGGCGCGTCGACCAGCATCGGATTCTGGATATATCTGATGAGCGATTGCCTGATGTTCGCAGTCCTCTTCGCGACATTCGGTGTTCTACATGGCAATTATGCCGCAGGGCCAGCTCCCAAGGACCTGTTCGATCTGGAGCTGGTCGCACTGAACACGGCGATGTTGCTATTCTCCTCTATAACTTATGGCTTCGCGATGCTGGCCATGGCGCAGGACAACCGGGCCGGGACGCTGCGTTGGCTGGGAATCACGCTGATCTTCGGATTATGTTTCCTGGGCATCGAACTCTATGAATTCCGTCACATGATCCATGAGGGTGTGGGGCCGCAGCGTTCAGCCTTTCTATCGGCCTTTTTCACACTGGTCGGCACGCATGGGCTGCATGTCACCTTTGGTTCGATCTGGCTGGTGACGCTGATGGTACAGGTGTGGCAACGCGGGCTGATCGCGGCAAATCGGCGGCGGCTGATATGCCTCAGCTTGTTCTGGCACTTCCTCGATGTGATTTGGATCGGAGTCTTCACGCTTGTTTATCTGTTGGGGGTGATCTGATGTCGGCACATATGCATCACGACGACAGCCAAGACCACGGCAGCTATCGCAGCTATATCACCGGCTTCCTGCTCTCGGTGATCCTGACCGCTGTTCCTTTCGGGCTGGTCATGGCCGGGGGATTCGACAATCGCCTGCTGACCGTCGGCGTGGTGGTGGGCTGCGCAATCCTGCAGGTTCTGGTCCACATGGTATACTTTCTGCATATGAGCAGCCACTCGGAAGAGGGTTGGACACTGCTTTCAACCCTGTTCACGATCATCATCGTGTTCATCATGATAGCTGGCTCGCTATGGGTCATGCACCATCTGAATACAAACATGATGCCTCAGATGAACCACGACCTGCTGCCGGAGCGTCTGCAGTGACATCCGCAGCACCTCGCAATCGCAAGAGGATCGTTCTGACCGGACTTCTGATGCTGCTGTTTGTCGCGCTGTTGGCTGGGCTGGGCATCTGGCAGGTCCAGCGTTTCGGCTGGAAGTCCGATTTGATTGCTCGAGTAGAAGCACGCCTCGCTGCGCCAGTCGTCAAGGCTCCCGCCCCACCCGATTGGCCCGCACTGAACGCGCAGGCCGATGAATACCGCCGCGTCACTCTGACCGGCAGCTATTTGCGAGGGGCCGATGTCTTGGTGAAGGCTGTCACCGAGTACGGGGCGGGGTACTGGGTCATGTCTCCACTGCAGATGCCCGAGGGGTGGATTGTCTGGATTAATCGTGGCTTTGTGCCGCAGGACCGAAGCACCGCATCCGATCGCCCCTTGCCCTCCGGTCAACAACAGATCACCGGGTTGCTGCGTATGAGCCAATCCGGCGGCGCTTTCCTGCGGAGCAACGATCCCGCCAATGACCGATGGTATTCACGCGATATTCAGGCGCTTGCCCTTTCGCGCGACCTCGACAAGACTGCCCCTTATTTCATCGATGTGGCACGCAATGATCAAAACGAGCTCCCCATCAGCGGATTAACGGTGGTCAAATTTCGCAATACACATCTCGGCTACGCCTTGACATGGTTCGCGTTGGCAGCAGGGCTGGCTACCGCTGGGCTCAGAACTCGTTCTGTTTCATAGCCTGAAGATCATTGTCGCGGCCAACGCTATGGTTGACAAAACGTCTCGGGGTAGCGGTCATATAGGGTTACCACCCGCCGCCAATCCTTCAACCGTCCGAACATGATCTCGATGCGTTTGTGGTGGTTGTATCGTTGCTTGTCGTATTTCACAGCTTGCTTTCGGCACTTCCGCCCCGAGATGGGCGTTGTTGCACAAACGAAGGTTCTTGCGCCCGATCTCAACCCCATCGAAATGGCCTTTGCCAAGCTCAAAGCGTATCTGAGACGGATCGGCGCGCGCGGCCTCACACAGGTGTTCGAGGCCATCGCCGAGATTTGCGACATGTTCTCTCCCCAAGAATGCCGGAACCTCTTCAGAGCCGCAGGATATGTCGCAGGTTAAAGGAAAAATGCTTTGATTTCCTCTTACGGCTGAGCTTGAGGCATCTTGGAGATGGATTAACGCCGAAGCTGACGATCTGGGTTTCTCACTCCCGAAGGGCCTCGACCTTGAAGCCTCCGTCTTGGTGAGCTGGAAAGAGGCGCCGCCGCTGGTGAAATTCGCGCATTGCCTCGATTTAGCGCCACTTCCTCCTGAGGTATTGGCAGCACCACAGAGGAGCAGTGTGCAGGATGACATCATGACGTTCAGACTTGCGCTTGAAGGGATCTATACTGTGGTTCGGACGGGTTCGGAAAACCAGCAGAATGCCTCGAGCATCCAGGATAAAGTTATAGATTCGGTTTCAATTCGCTGATTACCATGTCGGCTTGCGGCTCATCAAAACGCCGTAAGACGAAGCTTACGCATACGGGGTAGCAAGCATACATGCAATTCAATGGGATTCACGGGTAACGGTAGCCCCGCTGGATCCAACAAGAAAATCGAGATCCGCTCCTTGATCGGCCTGAAGAACGTGATCCTGGTAGAGGCGGACATAGCCGCGCTCGGCAAGATTCGTGGGCGCCGTCCAATCGGCACGGCGTGCCTCGAGTTCGGCCTCGTCGACCAGCAAGTCCAGACGTCCCGCCTGTGTATCCAGACGAATGAGGTCGCCTGTCTGAACAAGGGCCAAAGGCCCCCCCACGGATGACTCGGGCGACACATGCAGGACGACTGTTCCGAAGGCCGTGCCGGACATCCGCGCATCCGAAATTCTCACCATGTCGCGTATCCCGGCCTTCACCAGTCGTGCCGGGATGGGTAAGTTGCCGACCTCGGCCATGCCAGGATATCCCTGCGGACCACAGCCTTGGAGCACCAGTACGCTATCCGCGGTGACCGGCAGATCAGGGTCGTTGATCCTCGCGCGGAGGTCCTCGATGGAACTGAAGACCAGGGCCGGACCTTCGTGCTGCAACAGGTTTTCGGTTGCGGCGCAGGGTTTGATAATGGCGCCGTTCGGCGCGAGGTTACCCTTGAGGCCGCGTATTCCGGCTGCGGCCAACACGGGGTTGTCAAGCCTGCGGATCACGTCGTCATTGTAGCATTCCGCCTCCGCGGCCGTGTCGCGGATCGAACGTCCTTGAATGGTTGGTGCATCGCGCAGCATTTCTCTTATGGAGTTCAACACCGCGGGGACACCCCCTGCATAGCAGAATTCCTCCATCAGGTATTTGCCCGAGGGCATGCAATCGACCAGCAGTGGCACTTCGGCGCCCAGATCGAAATCTGAAAGATCCAGAGGCACCCCAACACGCTTGGCCAAGGCAAGGAGATGCACCACCGCATTGCTGGACCCGCCGAGTGCTGCATTGGCGAGGATTGCATTCTCGAAACTGTTGCGAGTGAGAATGCTGGAGAGTGTCATATCTTCCTTCACCATCTCGACGATGCGGATACCACTAAGGTGCGCCAGCGCCATTCGCCGCGCATCCACGGCAGGCAGCGAAGCGTTCATTGGCAGACTGAGACCCATCGTCTCGATCAGTGACGCCATGGTCGACGCGGTTCCCATTGTGTTGCAAACGCCAATCGAGCGGTTGATGTCTGCCTCGGCTGCCATGAAGTCCTTTACACTCATTGTGCCCGCACGCACGTCTTCAGACAGGCGCCACACATCAGTTCCCGAGCCAAGTGTCTTGCCACGGTATCGTCCGCTGAGTGACGGTCCTGCAGATACCACGATAGTCGGAAGATCGACGCTTGCGGCGCCCATGAGCTGACCTGGCGTGGTCTTGTCGCACCCGCCCATCAGCACGACGCCATCCATAGGGTGGGCGCGAATAGCCTCCTCGACATCCATCGCGAGCAGGTTGCGAAACAACATAGTAGTTGGCCGAACTTGGTCTTCTCCAAGCGAGCTGACCGGAAATTCCACGGGCAGCCCCCCGGCCTCCCAGACCCCGCGCTTTACGCCTTCCGCAAGGGTGCGCAGGCCGGAATTGCATGGGTTGAATTCGGACCAGGTATTGCAGATGCCGATCACGGGTCGACCATCGAAAACGTGATCCGGAAGCCCCAGAGCCTTCATGGAGGAGCGGTGAATGAATCCGTCCTTGTTGACCGGTCCATACCAGTCCTGGCTACGGTTCTTCTTGTCGTCTGGCATAATCGAAATCTCTCATATTCGTGAGTGTGGATCGCTGGCGGTCACCAATACCCATGGGGCTTTTCATGCGGCAGGCTGGGCGCGACCGGTTACAGGAGCAGGGATACGATTGGGGGCCACACCAGCAATACGCTCAATGCGATGAGTTGCAGCGCAATGAACGGCAGGAAACCCCTGAATATATCGGTGAGCGAAATGTGCGGCGGGGCCACGGATTTCAGATAGAAAGCAGCGGGGCCGAAAGGTGGAGACAAAAAGCTGACCTGCATGTTCATGCAGAACAACACTCCGAACCAGATCCCCACGTGAGCCGGGTTCAGGCTGCCGATGATACCCAGGTCTTCAACAGGCAGCTTGTTTACGATTGGTAGGAAAACTGGCATGATAAGCAATACGATCCCGACCCAGTCCATCACCGCGCCGAGCAGCAGGCAGATCAGCATCATCATGAGAATGATGACCATCGGCGAGATCTCGGTTCCGGTGATCGCGTTGGCGATATAGGTGGGACCGCCGGCGATGGTGTAAGCTCCGGCTAGAGCAGTTGCACCGATGGTGACCCACATTATGTTTCCAGTCGCTTTCAGCGAGCGCAACAATGTCTCGACAAGCATGGAGAAGCTCATTTCTCTACGCTGGATCGTGAAGATCATGACGGCCATGACGCCCATGGCGGCTGCCTCGGTAATGCCTGTGACCCCGCCATAAATGGATCCGAGTACGACTCCGATCACCACCAGTGGGGCGACAAGGCCCTTCCCCATATGCCAGCTCAGACGCATGCGATCCTGGCCGAACAGGCCGAAGAGAAGCAGAATTTCGACCAGCAACACCGCTGCGAGGGTGACCAGCCAGTGCAGTCCGGACTTGGTGTCGGCGCCTTCTTGCACAGCTGCAACCCCGAAAGCGAACTGCCAAAGGGCATGTAGGACCAGAAGCGCCGTAACGCCCGTGGCTAGCAGGGTAAGAAATGTCAGAAACAGCGCAGCCTTTTGTCGACCTGCCGGAGCCGACGGGTCGGGTGCGGCGAGCGGAGCTTCATCCGGGCGCAGCCTGGTGCGAATGATGATATAGACGATGAACAGGCTCGCCAGCATCAGGCCCGGGATGAAGGAGGCGGTGAACAGAGCCGTGATCGAGGTTTCGGTAACCATGCCGTACATGATCAGTACGATCGATGGCGGGATCATTGTGCCGAGCGAACCCGAGGCGCAGATCGTTCCGATTGCGAGGTTCTGATTGTATCCGAGGCGCAGCATCTGCGGCAGGGCAATCAGCCCGAGCAGAACCACTTCGCCGCCGATGATCCCCGACATCGCGGCCATCAGGACGGCCATGACCGAAGTTACCACCGCAATTCCGCCCCGGCTGCGGCTCAGCCAGTTGTTCATCGAGTCATACATCTCTGCCGCGATCCCGGAGCGTTCGAGCAGGTTCGCCATGAAGATGAACAGCGGGATGGAGATCAGGACGTAGTCCGTGATCATGCCGCTGATGCGCTGCGCAAGGATATTCAGGGGGCCTTGCCCGAAAGTTCCGAACAATAGCTCCGGACCGAATTTCATCAGCAGGACTGCCACCGCGAGAATGGATGAAGAAAATGCCAGCGGCATACCGATTACGAGAAGGACAAAGATAGCTACGAAGGTAATGATCGAGATGGTCTGGACATCAAACATGTGATTGGCCTTTCTCGGCCATGCCATACTTGGCGAGACTCGCCTTGATTCCCTCGATTTCGCTTGGATCGACAGCGTCGTGGTTTACAACCTTGTTCCAGTCGGAAACGAGATTGGCGATACCCTGGATCGCGGTGACGACAACCATGACAAGTATTAACGGCTTCAGCGTTGCCGGGACCGGTGGATCGAAAATCGTCCCCAAAGTTTCCCAGTTTACGAATTTTCCCATGGCCTCGGCATACCCGCCCCAGACAATGGCCACGGCAAACAGGACAAGCAGAGCAGTTGAAACGATGTCGAAACATCGACTTAGCCAACGTGGCACGGCCTGGTGCACTATGTCGACGCTGATATGGGCCCGCTGTTGTTGGACATATGGCCCAGACAGGAGGAAGATCGCGGCGGCCAGCCAGACCGTCATCTCGTTTGCCCAGATGGTCGGGGCACCGAAGGCGTAGCGCAGGATCACCTCGTAAATCATCACGGCCACAAGCACGACGATCAGCAGAAGCGACGGGCGGCTGATGAACATTGAGAAGCGATCAAAGATATTCTGCGGAGGGATTTCATCGAAGATCGGGCGAACCGTTATTGTACCGATGACGATCGAAACCAGAAGAAAGATCAGCGCTACTGACGCCGTCAGGGCTGAGATGGTGGCACTACTTTCGGCTCCATCGCGGATAGCGGAGAGAAGGGCGGGCATTTTCCAGATGGCGACCGACAAGGACGACAGAAAGACGACCGGCCAAGCCGCGTCTTTCGGAGATATCTTTTTGCTCATGGAATCTTTCCCTGTTGCTTCCTGTTCGACCTTCACGGCTCCCCTGTTGTCGACTGGGAACGGAATTGCACAGATTCCCCAGCCATCCGGGCAATCACTTGGAACCGAGTTGTCGCATCACGGTGGCGATACGTGTCGTGGCCGGCATGTTGTTGCGCAGGCGCCGAACTGCAACTGTCCGCAGTTTACTAGCGTCAATCGCCCTGAGTCATTTCGAATTCGCTCAGTAGTCTCTCCTTGCTCCGACTGCCGGAGCTTTCCGTCATCAACCGTCCGTGCTGGGCAAAGCCCAGGCAATGAATCTGCATGGCACGCTTGGCGGCCTCCGGCTCTCCCGCCTCCAGAGGCTCGACGATCGCAAGATGCTCGTCCTCGTAATAAGAGCGGTCATTATCGGGCCCGAAGAGATTGTTCTGACGCGTCCATTCCGGATACTTGCTGCGCATATCCCAGATATCTCTCATCATCTGAACCAGCACGAGGTTGCCGGTCGACTTGGCAATGGTCAGGTGAAAGTCACGGTCGGCGGCCTCTATCTCTTCGAATGGTGTACTCTCGGCCACCATTTTGCGGATCAGTTCGCGCAACCTCTGGGTTGTCGAAGCATCACAGCTTTTCGCCGCCAGCGAGGCTATCGTACCTTCCACGTGAAGGCGGGCCTCGACCAGATCGAAGAATTCCGGAAGCTCGTCGCTCGCAAGGACGTATTCCGGGAGATGCTCAACGACATAGGAGCCAGCACCGAAGCGGGTTTCGACATATCCTTGGATCTCGAGGGCGATCAGTGCTTCACGCACGGTCGCACGGCTGACGCCGAGTTGCTCGACCAACTCGCGATCCGGCGGAACTTTCGTTCCTGGCGCAAGCGCTCCCGAGCGGATCTGTTCCGCAATCTGATCCGCGGCAATCCTGTATCGGGGTTTCTGAACAACTGGGCGGAACATTGAAATCTCCGGTTTAATGCGCGTAGCGGTACTGACGCTTGGTCCTCGATAATTAATAGACGTCAGGAGGAACCATACAAGCGGCCGGCCGATGAGATATCGACACTAACCTCGAATTGCTGTCCTCTCCGCCGTTGAGACACCCGCTGGCGACCCGGAGAAAAGCTCGGGGCGCCATAGGTCATTCACTCGAAAAAGCCGATCGAGGTCAGAAAGGACTTGTGGCTTTCCACCATCGTGGCGGTTTCCGGGGTCTTCGAGGCCCACTCATCCCAAGTCGCCACGGCGGCCTCTCGGAATTTCGCCCGATCCGCGTCTGACCAGTCGGAAAGCTCCACCCCTTTGGCGCGCAGCTCGGTTGCCGTTCGGTTGTTGTCGACGAACATGCGGGTTACGACGTCATGAGAGAGTTTGTCGACGGCAATCTTGATGATTGTCTTGTGGTGCTCCGGAAGCCCTTCCCAGACAGTCGAGTTGCACGCCAAATGATCCGCGGCCATCGAATGAAAGCCGGGATAGGTGCCATATTTTCCGATATCGTAGAGCCCGACACCGGCATTGTCTGACAGAGACGATGAATCAGCGCCGTCGATGATATTGGTTTCGAGCGCAGTGAAGACCTCGCTGTAATCCATTACTACGGCGGAGGCGCCGAGTTTGGAGAAGATTTCCGATTCCATGCCTGGGGGAGACCGGAATTTCCAGCCTTTCAAATCCTCGACGCCGCGGATCGGCGTGGTGGAGACAAGACTTTCCTGTGAGCCGATGAAAGTGCCGATCCAAGTCATCCCGTATTGGCCATAGAGCTCCGTCATTGCTTCTGCGCCGCCGCCCTCGTGGATCCATGCCTGGAACTGCATCGGCGTGTCGTAGCCGCCCATGGTGTCGGCGGCGAACTGGAACGCCGCGTTTTTGCCGGTGACATAGGTGGCGTTGGTCATGTCGCAGTCGATGATGCCATTTACAGCCGCATCGAACGTATCCCCCGAATCGACCACGGAGGAGGACATGAACAGCTCTATGGCGATTTCGCCGTTCGACATGGCTTCCACATTCTCGACAAAGGCCTGGACCATCTGTCCAGAGGGCGTTTCCGGCGTCAACTGAGTCTGGATCCGGAGGGTGGTTTGTTGAGCCGCCGAGGCGCTTGCCATGAGGGCAAGAGCGCTTGTGAACAGCGCTGTCTGGGTGATCTTCATGTTGCTCTCCTGTTGGTCAACTGATGCTGCTTTTTACAAATAGCCTGATTGACAGATTGCCTGACAATATCTATCTGTCAAGAGAAAATCGAAATGAGCAAGTCGAATGCCACGATCCCGCCGGATATTCCGTACGGCCTCCGCGCTCGGCTCAAGCTCGTGCTAACGGAGGGTCAGGGATGATAGATCACGGCGGAGTCATGCAGGAGTTGCGTGTCATCCTTGGTGAACGGGTGCAGGATTCCGAGGCTCTTCGCGCACAGCATGGAGAGAACGAATCCTGGTATCCGCAAGCGTTACCGGATTTTGTGGCTTTCCCGCGGACCACTGACGAAGTTTCCCGCATCATGCACCTATGTCACCGCTTGAACGTGCCCGTGACAGCTCAGGGCGCCCGTTCGGCGATTGAGGGACAGCATCTTGCCGTACATGGTGGGTTGGCTCTGGACATGACCAATATGAACAAGATCGTCGCGGTCCACGAGAGCGATCTTGATGCGGTTGTGCAGCCCGGCGTAACCCGCGAGCAGCTGAATGCCGAGTTGCGCACCAGCGGCTTGTTCTTCCCTGTCGATCCCGGTGCCAACGCAACGATCGGCGGGATGGCCTCCACTCGCGCCTCGGGTACTACGGCCGTTCGCTATGGAACAATGCGGGATGTTGTGCTCGCGCTCGAAGTGGTCCGGGCTGACGGCCGCGTGATCCGGACGGGCAGCCGTGCACGCAAATCCTCGAATGGGTACGACCTCACCAGCCTGTTCATCGGCGCTGAAGGTACTTTGGGTATCATCACCGAGATTACCGTCCAGCTTTCCGGCATTCCCGAGGCGCAGGCCGCCGCGATCTGCCGCATGCCCTCGGTCGAGGATGCAGTGAATGCCGTGATCATGACCATTCAGCTTGGCATGCCGATCGCGCGGATCGAGCTCTTGGACGAAAAGAGCGTGCATGCTTTCAACCTCTATGCCGATACGAACATGCCCGAGGCGCCCCATCTCATGGTAGAGTTTCATGGTTCGGAACGATCCGTGAAAGATCAATCCGAGGCGTTCGGCTTGGTCGTCGAAGAGTTCGGCGGGATGGATTTTACCTGGTCGAAACGGTCTGAGGAGCGCAACCGCTTGTGGACGATGCGCCATAACTCGCAATATGCCGAGCGCATGCTGCGCGCGGGTCCGATCGATCAGTATTCCACCGATATCTGCGTACCGATCTCGAAACTGTCGGATGCGGTGGCCGCTGCCTATGAGCTGGGCGAAAAATACGGCATGACCATGTGCGTGATCGGTCACGCCGGCGACGGCAACTTCCATTGCGGTATCGTCATTGAAGCCGGCAATCTCGAGGAACGAGCCCGCGCCAAAGCGTTCAGTGACGATCTGGCACGGATTGCTATCCGGATGGACGGAACGATCTCGGGTGAGCACGGGGTTGGAATGGGCAAGGTAAACCTCATGCGTGAGCAGCACGGAGATGCTCTGGACACCATGCAGGTTCTGAAGAGCGCGATGGATCCCAAAGGGATCTTGAACCCAGGCAAGATATTTCCGGCGTGACGGCGTGTGCTGTGGGTTTGGGGATTCTGGGGCTCTTTAAAATGCGTTCCGGTGTTTCGATCCGGGTGAAAGCCTCATGATGGAAGAAGGTGACACGGTTCGCACCGGCGCGAGCGACGCCGACCTTATGTATAACGCAAATCATCGACATGGCGCGTGCTTAGGCAATTGCCACGCGTTGCTGCTGTCGGCGCATCGTCCGCAAACGCATTGGAGAAAAAGTCCAGCATGTTTTAAGGCTCCAGCGGGCCACTCTAAGGGAACAGTTGTTGAAGTGCCGAATATGCATCGTGGGCAGCCTGCACCGCCTCCAATTGCATGTGTTCATGCAATTCTATCAACATATTGCCCGAGCTTGCCGGGCCAAGCAATCTTCGGCACTGCAAAAGCTTGAAACACAACCATCTAGGATTACCGATGCAGCCTGTCATTCTGAATTACGAGGAAATGCTTCCGAAACTATCCTGGCAGGAGGCGGTCGAAGCCTTGCGCAAGGGTCACGAGCTGCCCAAGGCTGATATGGAGGATCTGTTGTTGGGGCCCTCCGGATCGTGCCTTCTCAACCGTGCCGCGCGCATAGAGGGTTTGGGCTTTGGTGTGAAGGCTGAGACCGTGATGGAAGGGAATGCGGGGCGGAACCTCCCTTCCATACAAGGATCTGTGATTGTGTTTGATCCCGACACAGGCGCGGTGCGCGCCGTAATCGAAAGTCGCCTGGTCACCGAGTTCAAGACCGCCAGCGACTCCGTTTTGGGCGCATGCCTGCTGGCACGGCCCGAAAGTCGCCACCTGGTGATCGTCGGGGCGGGCGCCATGGCAGCCTGTCTTGCCCGGGCCTACACGGCGTTGTTTCCGAAACTGGACAGGATTTCGATCTGGGCGCGTCGAATTGATCGGGCGCAGTTGCTTGTTTCCAACCTCGACGGGCTTGGCCCGGAACTGGTTTCGGTTTCCAGTCTTCGAGACGCGGTGCAGGAGGCCGATATCGTCACCGCCGCCACGATGGCGCGGCAACCGATCATCTTCGGCGAATGGATCAGGCCAGGCACGCATGTCGATCTTGTCGGCTCCTTTACACCCGAAATGCGTGAAGCTGATGACTCCTTGATCGCTGCGTCGCGCCTGTTTGCGGATTGCCGTCAGACAACCCTTGAACAGGTTGGCGATTTGATCCAGCCCATCTCTTCGGGAGCGATTACCCGCCAGCATTTGATAGGTGATCTTTACGATATCATTGCGAAGGATGCGCCCGGGCGATTGTCCGATACAGACATCACGGTTTTCAAGAATGGCGGCGGCGCGCATCTTGATCTCATGATCGCGGACTACATCGCGAAAGTTTCCACCCGATCCGAAATGTCGGTTTCTGCAGAGTAAATTCAGTCCGACCTGCATCAGGCGTTGCTGTCAGTCCTGGCAGTCGACGAATGATGGCGGTTCAGCCAGTCTGAGGTTCATGCCGTTACAGCCTGCTGCTGGAACGTCTTTGGGGTCTTGCCAAATTCGCGCTTGAATGTTGCACAGAAATGCGCGGTGTCCGAGAAGCCCGTCTCATACGCGATCTCGGTGATGTTGCGCTTGCGCCCGAGCAGCATTTCCTGCGCGGCCATCAAGCGCAATCGCCGCCAGAAGCGCGCCGGTGAGCTGTTCAGGTCTTGGGAAAAGGCACGATTCAGGCTGGGTTTCGAGACATTCAGTTTGCGCGCAAGCTCGGTGATCGAGCATGGTGAGTCCAGGCCGAACTCCATGGCTTCGACTGCGCGCCGCGTCAGGCCGCTGGCTGTACTCAAACCGGCATTGCTGTCAGTAACCTTGCGCATGAATTTCGGTGGCGCCTGATCCATCAGCAGATGCGCCAGCGCCTTGTTCGCGCGTGTGCTATTGCTGTAGGCGCTGATAAGTAGCGTTGCGACCCAGGCACTTGCAACTCCGCCCGGGCAGGTCAGGATGTTGCCGTCGATGACATGGCTTCGGTTGGTGACTGCGACTGCCTGCGGATAACGTTCGGAGAAGGTTTGCGACGTTTCGAAATGCAGGGCGCATCGTCGCCCGTCCAATAGCCCGGAGCGCGCAAGTACGAACGAGCCGGTGCAAAGACCGATGATCGGCAGTCCGCGCTTGTGAAATGTCGCCAGGAATGGCTCGACTTCCGGAGCCAACTGATCGATGAATTTCAGGCGACCACCGCAAACGACGACACATTCATATGCCTCTGGGTCACGAAGAATATTGGTTGGCGTGATCTCCAGCCCACAGCTGGCCCGCAGGGGCAGTGGGCCGGCGGCCAGAAAGTCCCATGAAAAATAGATCTGCTGGCTGCGGTCGCCGTGATCCGCAGCCAAGCGGAGCGCATCAACGAAGCCTGACATCGCGGTCAGCGTGAAACCCGGGCAAAGTAGAATTGCGACCCGAAGATAAGGCAGACCCTCTCTGGCATGGGCTCTGGGTTTGAATTCCATGATCCGGCAACAATCCTTTTGATCTAAATATTATGAAAAACTATCCATATATGCAATCTCCGGCGCCTGACTTGTTCCTAGGCTGAGTTTCCAGACAGCCACCTGCATTATGGAAGCCTGCGAATGAACTATGAGCGCGCAAAATACGCGAAACTTCTTGAACCTCTGGAAATGCGTCACAAGACGCTGCGCAATCGTATCGTGTTCGGTGCTCACACAGCCAACATGGCTGAGGGTGGTTTGCCTGGAGAGCGGCATCTTGGATACTATTTGGAGCGCGCGCGAGGGGGAGCCGGCATGATCGTGGTCGAGCCGATGCCGGTTCACCCTACGGCCGTGTTGACTCGTGGCAATTTCAAACCCTGCTCTGACGAGGTGATCCCGGGTTTCCGTCGAATTACCGAGGTCTGTAAGGCCGAGGGTGCGACCATGCTGCAGCAGATTTATCACGTGGGTCAGCACGGTGACTACGATCTGTCATATCAACCAAACTGGTCGCCTTCCGGATTGCCCTCGTTTCATGATGGCGATGGCAGTCACCGAATGAGCGAATCCGAAATCGAAACTCTGATCGACTGTTTCGTTCAGGCTGCCATACGTGCGCGCGCCTGCGGTTTTGAGGGGGTCGAGATATTTGGGGCCTATAACTCGTTGCTGGAGCAGTTCTGGCTGCCCTGGAACAATCGGCGAGACGACCGATGGGGCGGGACATTGGAGAACCGGATGCGGTTCACCACCGAAATGGTATCGCGTATTCGGAAAGCCGCAGGCGATGAATTCATTATCGGCATCGCTTCCAGTATCGAGCGCGATGTCAATGTTGGTCTGAAGGTGGAGGAACTACAGGAGATTGCCTCCTATCTCGATGACCGTGCGCTGATCGATTATATCTCTGTTGGGACGGGCAGTTATTTTGACCATAGTTCCACAATTCCGGGATTCCTGAACGCCGACAAGCTCGGCGCGCCCAATGCGGAGGCCCTGAAGGCGGTTTGCAAGCATATCCGGGTACAGGCGGAAAGTCATATACGCACGCCTGAGAACGCCAACGAGGTCATTACGTCCGGTGGAGCAGATTTGGTTTCGATCGTGCGAGGGCAGATCGCCGATCCCCACTGGGTCAACAAGGTCGCCCAGAACCGTGATACGGATGTGCGTGGCTGCATTTCGTGCAACCAGATGTGCTGGGGCCGCCGATCGCGAGACTATTGGATCTCGTGTCTGGTCAATCCTTCTGCCGGGCGCGAGTTCGAATGGGGCGGCGACAGCTTTACTGCCGCCGACAAGTCCAAGCGCCTTCTTGTCGTCGGGGGTGGGCCGGCGGGGCTTGAAGCGGCGCGGGTTGCGGCGGAACGCGGTCACAGCGTCACGCTTGTCGAGGCTTCCTCTAAACTGGGCGGCCAGTTCCGGCTGGCGGGTCTCCAGCATCGCCGTTCGCAGATTCTTGAGTTGATTGAGTGGTATGAAAGGCAATTCGAACGGCTGGACGTGAAAGTCCAGTTCAACAGCCCGGTCGATGGCGAGGATATTCTGAGCTACGAAGCCGACGAGGTGATCGTCGCCACTGGCTCTCTACCTGCAGAGACAGGTTTTCAACGCGTATTGCCGGAGCTGGAGCGCTTGCCGGGAGCAGAGAAGAAGAATGTCTTCTCGGTCGAGGACGTGATGACCAACAATGCCAAGTTGGGGGGGCATGTGTTGGTTCTGGACGACACGGGCGACTGGCGTGGCCTTGGCACCGCGATGCATATTGCCAGCCGCGGTCACCGGGTTAGCGTGGTGACCGGCTGGCCGCTAGTAGGGCAGTTCTTGCCGCGCACTCTGAGCGACAACGACAGCCGGGCGCGGGTCAAGGCCTCGGGCGGCAGTCTCCTGACCGAGACTGCCATAACTGAATGGACGGACAGCGGCGCCCGACTCCGCAGTGTCCTTGATCGCAGTGAAAGCTTCATCGAGGCGGATACACTCATCCTGGCCACCACCAATATCTCGGAAGATTGGATTATGGCCGAACTCGAAAACCTGAACTCAGCACAGTCTAAGCACCTGATCGGGGATGCTATGGCACCGCGGCTGGCCGTTGCCGCAATCTACGAGGGTCGCGTCCTTGGCCAGGCGATCTAACGGATATCGACCGCTAGGGGCGGTCTCCGGCCCTGGCGAAACAAGAAAAAAATACTGCAACAAGGAAGGCTGACATGTCTGACAGGAACAAGATCAACTATCTCTATGCGCGGGGGCACACCACGCGCCGCAGTTTCATCGCGAGCGCGACGGCACTTGGACTTGGCGCAACCGCAGCCTCGGGCCTCTGGACTATGGCAGCGGCGCAAACCCCCAGCCCGACACGCGGCGGATTGCTGCGTGCGGGACTGATAGGGGGCTCGACCTCCGATACGCTGGATCCTGCGACGTTCAACGATACGTTCATGATCTCGGTCTCGCATGCGATCCGCGACCACCTCGTTGATGTGGGCTACGATAACTCGCTGCAACCGGCATTGGCTGAAAGCTGGGAGACGTCGCAGGATGCGAAGACCTGGAGGTTCAAGCTACGTCAGGGTGTCAGCTTCTCAGATGGCAAACCGCTGACCACCGATGATGTCATTGCTTCTCTCAATCTACACAGGGGAGAGGATAGCAGCTCGGGTGCGAAAGGCCTTTTCGAGACGGTTTCGGATATTCAAGCTGATGGTAGCGATACTATCGTGATCACCCTTTCAGCTGGTGATATCGATTTTCCTTATTTGCTGACCGATTACCATGTGCCAATCCTGCCGACGAAGGATGGGAAGGCTGATGTCATGTCCCGGATAGGCACCGGCCTCTATACGCTTGAAAGTTTCGAGCCGGGCGTGAGTGCCGAGTTGAAGCGTAATCCTGATGCCTGGCAGGCCGGAGAACTGGGATTCTTCGATGAGGCCCGGATCCTTGTCATCGCCGACAACACGGCACGCCAGAACGCCGTCATCAATGGCGAGGTCGATGTGATCAACCGCCCGGAACTGCGCCTGATGCAGCGAATGGCACGGGTGCAGGGGCTGCGAGCGGAGACCGTGACGTCGAACATCCACTACACGATGCCTATGCATATGGATGTCGCGCCCTTCGACAATCCCGATTTCCGCATGGCGATGAAATACGCGCTCAACCGGGAGGAGTTTATCGAGAAGGTGCTGTTCGGTTACGGCAAGGTCGGGAACGATAACCCGATCGGGCCGGGCTTCCGCTTCCACGATGCCAGCCTGCCCCAACGCGAGTTCGACCTCGACAAGGCTAAATTTCACATCGAAAAGGCGGAATTGAACGGTATCCAGGTCAATCTGTCTGCAGCCGATGCGGCTTTCGTCGGCGCAGTGGACGCTGCAGTTCTGATGGCCGAGAATGTACGCAATATTGGTGTGAATATCAATGTCGTGCGTGAACCCAATGATGGCTACTGGTCGAACATCTGGCTGAAAAAGCCTTGGTGCACATGTTTTTGGGGGTCACGGCCAGTCGAGGACATGATGCTGTCGATCGCCTATCGCACGGGGGCGCCTTGGAACGACACGCATATCCAGATCGAACAACTGGATCAATTGATCACGACTGCACGGGCCGAAATCGACGAGGAGAAGCGGCGCCAGCAATATGCCGACATTCAGCACATCATTGCGGAACAGGGGGGCAGTCTTGTTCCGGCATTCGCGCAAGAGGTGATGCTGCTCAACGACAAGGTCGCCACTACCGGCAAATACGGCGGCGGATGGGAAATGGACGGCGGCCATTTCATCAAGCGCTGGTGGGCGGCCTGAGATGAAGGCCAGTCGGCCCGATTTCGGACCGGCTTTCCCGTTCACGAATTCTATGTGAGGTATCGCCCCGTATGGCTCATATGTGGAGATTGGTCGGTCGACGTCTGCTCCTGGCGCTTGCGATCCTGTTTGTCATCTCAATCCTGATCTTTGGCGCGCTGGAGTTATTGCCGGGCGATGCAGCCGAGGCTTTGCTGGGACAGGCAGCCTCTCCGGAAACGGTGGCTGCCCTGCGACGGGACCTTGGCCTCGATCAGCCTCTGGTTCTACGCTACCTGTCCTGGCTCGCCGGAGCATTACAGGGAGATTTCGGTATATCTCTCGCCAGTCGCCAGCCAATCGGGGAACTGATCAGCGGACGGTTCCAGAACACGCTGTTCCTTGCACTCTATGCGGCCGCCATCGCTGTTCCCATCTCGCTGGTTCTGGGATTGGCATCGGCCATGCTGCGCAACACGATCTTTGATCGGTTGGTCAACGTCACTGCCTTGTCGGCGATCTCATTTCCCGATTTCTTCGTTGCGTATATCCTGATTTTCCTGCTTGCGCAGACCGGGATGTTCCCAACGATCGCGTCGGGCGTGGCAACTGCGGATTTCGTGGGGCGACTGCATATGAGCTTTCTGCCGGCCGTGACACTCAGTCTTGCAGTTTCAGCGCATATGTTGCGCATGACGCGAGCCTCAATCGTCAATCTTTTGGCATCACCATATATTGAAATGGCACACCTCAAGGGGGCGGGTCCGATCCGTCTGGTTCTGATTCACGCGCTCCCGAATGCGGCCTCACCGATCATCAATGTGGTGGCGATCAACCTAGCCTATCTGGTCACCGGGGTCGTGGTTGTCGAGGTGGTTTTTGCCTATCCAGGCATGGGACAGTTGATGGTAGATTCCGTATCTAAACGCGATGTTCCGGTGGTGCAGGCCGCCGCGTTGATCTTTGCCTGTGCCTATGTCCTGCTCAACCTTCTAGCAGATGTGCTGGCGATCCTGACAAACCCACGCGTGTTGCACCGGCGCTGAGAAGGAATGATGGACACCATGACAACCCTGCTTCTCCCCTTCGGTTGGGCCATTGTGGCGCTGGCCTGTGCTGCAGTAGTTGGCTGGAGCTGCCGTGCGGCCCTCGTGCTGGTTCTGCCTGCCCGAAATGCGCGCACCGTTCGCCATGCGCCGCTGACCGCGACCTTCGGCATGGCCGTCATCGCAGCCTATGTCATAGTCGTGCTGGCAGCGCCCCTGATCGCACCTCATGGCGAAAGGATCGTGCTGGACGCCGAATACTTGCCCTGGAACTCCACTTATCCGTTGGGCACCGACAATCTGGGCAGGGACATGCTGTCGCGGCTGATCTTCGGTATCCGCAACTCTGTTGGGATCGCCTTCGCGACGACGGTTCTGGCCTTCCTGGCCGGTGCGATCGGAGGACTCCTGGCCGCCACGATCGGCGGCTGGCTGGACCAACTCCTCAGCCGCATCGTCGATGTGCTGATGGCAATTCCGTCATTGATCTTTGCGCTGTTAATGTTGTCGATCCTGGGAACCTCGATTCCAAATTTGATCCTGGTAATCGCCATCGTCGATGCCACGAGGGTTTTTCGTATCGCCCGTGCGGTTGCAGCCAATATCGTGGTCATGGAGTATGTCGAATCTGCCCGGCTGCGAGGCGCGGGGCTCTGGCGATTGATTGGACGCGAGATCTTGCCCAATGCGATGCCGCCTTTGGTCGCGGAGTTTGGTTTGCGATTCTGTTTTGTTTTCCTGTCGATCTCGGCACTTTCTTTTCTTGGACTTGGAGTGCAGCCACCGAGCGCGGATTTAGGGGCCATGGTGCGCGAGAACGCCTCGCTGATTACCTTCGGTGACATCACCCCGATCCTGCCCGCCGCGCTCATTGCCTTGCTGACCGTAGCGGTGAACTTTGTCGTCGACTGGGCGCTGCACCTTTCCAGCGGGTTGAAGGAGTAATGGAATGACCGAGACATCCAATCATACATCCTCCGCCAGCCCGCTTCTCGATATTCGGGCCCTGCAGATCGAAGGCAAACGGGATTACAGCTGGTCTGAGATCGTGAAGGGCGTCACCTTGACCCTCCATCGCGGCGAAGTCCTCGGATTGATCGGAGAATCCGGTGCGGGAAAATCCACGATCGGACTTGCGGCGATGGGTTATGCACGAGATGGCTGCCGCCTTTCTGGTGGGCAGGTTTTGTTCGATGGAATGGACCTGCGCAGAGCCACGGCACGGCAGCTTGCCGATTTGCGCGGTCGACGGATTGCCTATGTGGCGCAATCCGCCGCCGCCAGTCTCAATCCTGCCTGGCGTATTATCGATCAATATGCCGAGGGGCCAAAGATCCATGGCATAATGTCTGCAGAGAAGGCACGAAAGGATGCGGTGGACCTGTATACGAGGATGCGACTGCCCGATCCGCAGCAGATTGGGCTCCGCTATCCTCATCAGGTTTCGGGTGGGCAGCTGCAGCGAGCGATGACTGCGATGGCGATGGCCTGTCGTCCGGACCTGATCATTTTTGACGAGCCGACGACTGCGTTGGACGTGACCACTCAGATCGAAGTGCTGGGGGCAATTCGTGATATCGTCGAACAGTTTGACACGGCGGCAATCTATATTACCCACGATCTGGCGGTTGTCGCGCAAATGGCTGACCGCATCAAGGTTCTGCGCGATGGACAAGAAGTTGAGGAGGCGCCGACACGCGAGATGCTTGGCGCGCCAAGGCAAGACTATACGAAATCGCTTTGGGGCGTGCGTAACAAGGTGCATGTACCCAAGCCGGCGCCACCCGAGACTGCGGTGCCCAAGATCTCGGTCAACGGTGTGAGTGCCAGTTACGGAACGGTCAAGGTGCTCGACAACGTTTCGTTCCGGATTCACCGAGGTCATACGACAGCGCTCGTGGGGGAATCGGGCAGTGGTAAATCTACCATGGCTCGGGTCATCGCCGGGCTTCTGTCTCCGACAGCGGGAGAGGTTACATTCGATGACAAGTATCTGGCTGTGGATTTCCGCAAGCGCAGCAAGGAGGACTTGCGGCAGATCCAGATGATCTATCAGATGGCGGACACGGCGCTGAATCCGAGGCATACCATCCGCGAGACACTTGGCTGGCCCATCTCCTTTTTTTCCGGCCTCCGCGGGCGCGCACGCCACGAACGCATACGAGAGCTCTTGCGAATGATCGATCTGGAACCTGACGATTATATCGATCGGTTACCCGCAGAGCTTTCCGGCGGACAGAAGCAACGGATCGGGATAGCCAGGGCACTGGCGGCGAACCCCAGCTTCATCATATGCGATGAGATCACTTCCGCTCTCGATCAGCTGGTGGCCGAAAGCATCCTGGACTTGCTGGACCGGCTGCAGAAGCAATTGGATCTGACCTATATGTTCATTACGCATGATCTGGCCACAGTGAAGGCCATTGCCGACGATGTTGTCGTGATGCGCCGTGGCAAGATTGAAGAAAGCGGCCCCACCGCCGGAATCTTCGCTGATCCCCAGGCAGATTATACCAAGTTGCTTCTTTCCTCCGTGCCGAACATGGATCCTGATTGGCTGACTCGTCGAGCGTCAATGAAGGATGGCTTCGCTTAGCACTACTTTGGCAGATTTTTGCTGATACGACAATCTCCGGATTCACGGGAGGTGTTTTGGGTGATTCATAGGGAGCCAGCTTTGAGGGAGGCTGGCGGATTATGGAGAACTGGCGGGACGATCTGGAGACATGGCTGGCACCGTTTATTGCGGGGCTTGGGCACAAGACGCGGGGGCGGATGTGTCCGGCCTATGTTGCCGGGTTGATCGGCCCGGGTGATCGCAAGAGCGTGCAGCCGATGGCCGAGCGGGACAGGGCGGTCAGCTATGACCAACTGCATCATTTCATCGCCGACGGGGTCTGGGACAGCGCGCCGCTGGAAGCGGCCTTGCTGGCCGAGGCCGACAGGCTGGTTGGCGGCGCGGAGGCCTTTCTGGTCATCGATGATACCTGTCTGCCGAAGAAGGGCGAACGCTCGGTTGGGGTTGCGCCACAATATGCCTCCTCGCTGGGCAAGACCGCGAATTGCCAGTCGCTGGTCTCGGTAACACTGGCGTCGCGCGAGGTGCCGGTGGCGGTGGGGTTGCGGCTGTTTCTACCGGAAGTCTGGACCGACGATCCCGACCGCATGGCCCGAGCCCGGGTGCCGGAATATCGGCGAGCGGCCCTGAGTAAACCTGAGATTGCCATCGAGGAGATTGACCGGGTGAGGGATGCGGGCGTCCGCTTCGGCTGTGTGCTGGCCGATGCGGGTTACGGATCGGGCGGGCCTTTCCGCCAGTCTCTGAGCGAGCGCGGCCTTGCATGGGCGGTCGGCCTGTCGCGGCGCCAGAACGTCTATCCGGCGGATGTCGGGCTGGTCTTTCCCGAGGTGGGACGCGGTCGCCGCCGCAAATATCACCTCCCCGACCGCGTGGCCGTTTCCGCTGAACAGATGCTGAAGGACGAGAAATGGCGGAAGGTCAGCTGGAGGCGTGGGACCAAAGGCAGGTTGAATTGCCAGTTCGCCGCAATCCGTGTCCGCATCGCCGATGGCTATCGGCATCGCATGGCGGATGGCCGTGTGCAGGCTATGCCTGGTGACGAGGAGGTTTGGCTGATCGGTGAACGCCGTGCGACCGGCGAACGGAAATATTACGCCTCGAACCTGCCAGCCGACACCTGCCTCAAGACGCTCGCCGCTACCGTCAAGGCCCGATGGATCTGCGAACAGGCGCATCAACAACTCAAGGAAGAGCTTGGTCTCGATCATTTCGAGGGGCGGTCCTGGACGGGTCTTCACCGACACGCACTGATGACGATGATCGCCTACGCCTTCCTCCAATCCCGCCGCCTCAAGGCTGCGGGACGGGGGAAAAAGAGTCCCGGGACCACCCCCACAACCAACCATGCCAGCCGTCAGGCAAGCAATCCTCGATATCCTGGAGCGTCCACCGCCTATTCGATGCCCTCATTGCGAAAGGCGTATCGCAGCGGGTGAGAAAAATCTGCCAAAGTAGTGTTAGGTTGGGGACTCATTCAAGTCCATGCGATGACGACGGATACAAGGGCCAACGCGGCGAGATAGTTTCGCGCGAGCCTGTCATATCTGGTGGCGATGTATGAGGAGGATCAGAAAACAGTCTGGGGGACTGTTTTCCCGACGATTGGCTAGTTCTTGAGCCTGCCGAACATGCGCTCGATGACATTTCGTCTCCGGTAGGCGTGACGATCCAGCGGGTAGGGCTTGTTGCGTGCTGCATTTGAGGGGATCACGGCTTTGATCCTTCGGTTCCTTAGCCATCCGCGGAACTTGTCGGCATCATAGGCTTTGTCGGCCACGAGCCTCTGGGGGCTCGGCAGGCCCTCCATGATCGGAATAGCTATGGTGATGTCGGCGACATTTCCCGGCGTCGGGGCGAAGGCGACAGGTCGGCCTTGATTATCGGCCAATGCATGGATTTTGCTCGTT
This sequence comes from Paracoccus saliphilus, assembly GCF_028553805.1. Classification (NCBI taxonomy): domain Bacteria; kingdom Pseudomonadati; phylum Pseudomonadota; class Alphaproteobacteria; order Rhodobacterales; family Paracoccaceae; genus Paracoccus; species Paracoccus saliphilus. The sequence goes on from NZ_CP067140.1 coordinate 782,413, forward strand.
CTTCCGCCAAGCGACGTGCCAATCGCTTGAGCCCACGCCCCTCTTTTTCGGTCTGCGCCGAACGGTGCGCCTTAATGTGACTACTATCCAGCGACAGCTCCTCCGGAACCGGCCCGGTCGCCGCCATGCGTTCAAAGATGCCTTGCCAGATGCGCCGCCGCGACCAGCGATGATAACGGTTATAGACCGTGGTGGCTGGACCGTATTCGCTCGGAACGTCCCGTCAACGGCAACCGGTCTTCAGCACGTGTAGAATACCCGAAATCACTCGGCGATCATCCACGCGTGGCTTTCCCGGTTGTCCATGCGGAAGATGCGGTTCGATGGCTTTCCAGGCTGCATCGGAAAGCTAAAACAGGTGATCCTTGGACATGGCGTCTGCTCCTATCCTCATACAGATGAAGAATACCACAATTTATCAAAATCTTGTATGGGTTCTCTGCCTAGCCAAGTGCTACGACCAACCTGTCGTTAATCCTTCACCCTACGACATCTGGCTTGACGAAAGGCTGGCGACGGGCGTTGATCCGACATGGCTACGCGACTTTTCGCTCTATGCCGCAACAACCATCTGTGGCTTGCTTGGAGCAGAGCTTCTCAAGGCAAATCCAGATGCTTCTAAAACTCAGATCGCGCGACACAGGCTTGCGCTGTTGAGTGGTTTCGAGGTTTTGCGGAATGGAGAGGGCGCATTCAGGGAAGCGCTGGCTCGACTCGCCGCCCGTGCCGATGGTCCATTGGACGAGGCGGGTAAGGCCTTCGGCAATTTGTTTGACAGGCTTTCCAGGGATCTTCTGTTTGACGAGGCTTTCGCACCGTTTCGGCAGATCCTTCGCGAATGCATCCTGTCGCATTGGCCCTATGCCGTCGGCGATACATTGCTGGGGGAGCGGGTCAACGAACGCCGCCTGCATTCGGTCGTCACGGCCGCACGTGAGACGGGGGTCTGGGACGCGGTCCTTGATGCAATCCTGACGGATGCGGGCGCGTTCTCACCCGACGATCCACGCGCCCGTAGTCGCAAGACTTTCATCGCAAAGGACTACGCTTCGATACTGACCGAGATCCCAACGTGGGTTGGCCCAGGCGAGATGCTGGCCGCAATGGGAACCACCAAGGCCGCGTTCGCGTCATTGCTGGCTGGCGGTTTGCTTGTGCCACGCACCAGAGCACCGAAAGTCATTGCGCGACGGCGCCCGCTTCCTCGCCCTGGGCGAGGCGGGCCATGTGCCGACACATGTCGTCCTGCATCCCAACACCAGGCGAAAACAGCACCGTATGACCGATGAGGACATCGCAGTTTTCCATCGAAAGTTCCTGACGGTCTCGACGGTCGAAGCGGAATTCGGCCTGCACAGGAACACGATTCTGGCAGTTTTGAGAGCACATAAAGTAGAGCCCTTCAGCTTTGATGGGAAACCTGCCGGCTCGATTTGGTTGAGAGATTCGATAGAGAAGCTCTTCACTCACGATCGCAATTCGTGAGGCTGCTGCCTGCTCGATAGAGCGGTGCATCCATGTCAGAGAAAAATAAAAAATGAAAATCAATCAGTTGAAGTAATTTCTTTCATTACTTCACTTTTCTATTGGCAGGGGGTGTGCATGAAAACGCCAAAATGTGCACTCTTATGACCCATTGACAGTTATTCGGAGTTCTGGCGGTCCCGGAAGGACTTGAACCCTCAACCTGCCGATTAGAAGTCGGCTGCTCTATCCAGTTGAGCTACGGGACCGCGATCCTCGCTTCATGCGTGATCGAGCCGATTTGCGCAAGTCGGTCGTCGATTCGGAAAGGCCACACGAGGACGGATCGACTATTACCCATGGCATGATGATGAAATCAATCGCATATCGGGCGGGATTGGTCCGATAAATGTCTGCGGCTGCCTGGTCTGCCCCGAAATGCTGTGCCGCCGTCAAGCGGCATCGTTCCGAGCGGGGAGTTTCGAATACCGGATCACCGAATCTCGCAATCGCAATGCCAATGGCGATAGCGGGCGACGGCGCAGACTAAGCATATAATAGGGCGAAACTCGGATCTCATGTGGCATCGGCAGGGTTGTCAGTCCCGCGCTGATTGGCGGGTGCAACAGCAATTGTGCGACCTCGTCCGACATTGGTGATACCGCTTCGCTCTGGGCCAGATAGGCGATGGTCAACAACAGCGAAGGACTGCTGACGATATTGCGGGGTTCGGGCAGCCCGACACTGGCAAAGGCAGAGAGCGTGGCCTCGCGGATAGGCGCGCCGCGCTGCTGCATGATCCATTCGTAATCGAGCAATTCGGTCAGTGTGACCGATGCGGCGCGCGAAAGCGGATGGCTGGCACGCGACAGAAAACTGACTTTTTCGTCCCGCATGGGCAGGATGTTGAAATCCCGGCTGTCGAATTCGGGCAGAATCCGGGCCAGCACGAAATCCATGTCACCTGCCGCCAGATGCGTCAGCAAATCGCGCGAGGGCAGGACATCGACGGTGATATCGGCTTCGGGCGCCTGCGCCTTGATCTCGCGGATGGCCGAGACGAGATAGCCCACCGCCGGTCCCGTCACCGCACCTACACGCACAGACCCGGCAGCCCCACCCTGCATTTCCTGCACATCGGTTGCCATGCTGAACATCTCTCGCAGGATCACCCGGGCGCGGCGCAGGACCGTCTGCCCGATCTCGGTCGGCTCCATGCCCTTGGGCTGACGCAGAAACAGCTTTGCATCCACTTGCCGCTCGATCTCCGCCAGCATGCGCGAGGCGGCAGGTTGCGTCATCGCGCAAGTTTCGGCGGCCATCTGAAGCTGCCCGTGCTGCGCGATCTCGTGGATCAACCGCAGCTGCGCAGGTTTGAGCATCAGACGAGAGGGAGGCTTTGGCATATCATTTCCGTTATGCAGATGGCTGAATTTGTCATTTTACCATCATGTCATCGGCTTGTTAAGCGTTTCGCGAATGCCGCCCCGGCGAACGGGTGGCCATTTGGGCGGGGTGAGAGAGCTCTGCCGATCAGAGGGAGGTAAACCATGAAATTCACCACAGCCGCCATTGCGCTTGCGCTCGGCGTTTCAGGACTCGCCTTCGGTGCCATGGCCGAAACCGTGGGTATCTCGATGCCCACGAAATCCTCGGCCCGCTGGATCGACGACGGCAACAACATGGTCAAGCAGTTCGAGGAGGCGGGCTACGACACCGATCTGCAATATGCCGAGGATGATATCCCGAACCAGCTTGCCCAGGTCGAGAACATGATAACCAAGGGCGTTGACGTGCTGGTGATCGCGGCCATCGACGGCACCACGCTGTCGAATGCACTGGCCAATGCCGCCGCCGCCGATATCAAGGTGATCGCCTATGATCGCCTGATCCGCGACACGCCGGATGTCGATTACTATGCCACATTCGACAATTTTCAGGTCGGTGTGCAGCAGGCGAACACGCTGGTTCAGGGTCTGGAAGAGCGCTTCTCCGACGAGAAACCGTGGAATGTCGAGCTGTTCGGCGGCAGCCCCGACGACAACAACGCCTATTTCTTCTATGATGGCGCAATGTCGGTTCTGCAGCCGCTGATCGATGCGGGCGATATCGTGGTCCCGTCGGGACAGATGGGCATGGATACGGTCGGCACGCTGCGTTGGGACGGCGCGGTCGCGCAGTCGCGGATGGATAACCTGCTGTCGGCGAATTACACCGATAAACAGGTGCACGGCGTGTTGTCCCCCTATGACGGCCTGTCGATCGGCATCCTGTCCTCTCTCAAGGGGGTCGGATACGGGTCAGGCGATCTGCCGATGCCGATCGTGTCCGGTCAGGACGCCGAGGTTCAATCGGTCAAGTCGATCATCGCGGGCGAGCAATACGCGACGATCTTCAAGGATACGCGCGAACTTGCCCGTGTGACGGTTGGCATGGTCGATGCGATGCTGAAGGGCGGCGAGCCCGAGATCAACGATACCGAAACCTATGACAACGGCGTCAAGGTCGTGCCGTCCTACCTGTTGGAGCCGCAGCCGGTTGATGCCTCGAACTGGGAAGAGGTGCTGATCGGGTCCGGCTATTACAGCGAAGACGAGATCAAGTAAGCCCGCCTCGATTCCGGGCCGCCCATCTTCGGGCGGCCCTATATCCGCAGCCACCACCGGAGTGCTCCAGCATGACCGCGCTTCTGGAAATGCGCAATATCACCAAGACGTTCCCTGGTGTCAAAGCGCTGGACAATGTCAGCATCAGTGTCCGCGAAGGTGAAATTCACGCCATTTGCGGGGAGAACGGTGCAGGTAAATCCACCTTGATGAAGGTGCTGTCGGGTGTCTATCCCGCCGGCAGCTATGATGGCGAGATCGTCTATGACGGCAAGACCAGCGAATTCGGCGGTATCCGTGACAGCGAAGATCAAGGCATCATCATCATCCACCAGGAACTTGCGCTGGTGCCGCTTTTGTCGATTGCCGAGAATATTTACCTGGGCAATGAACGCGCCAGCAAGGGCGTCGTCAACTGGCGTGAGACGTTCCGGCAAACCGAGGGCCTGCTGGCCAAGGTCGGGCTGCGGGAGGCTCCGGGGATCAAGGTGGACAGCCTTGGTGTCGGCAAGCAGCAACTGGTCGAGATCGCCAAGGCACTTTCGAAGAATGTCCGCCTGCTGATCCTGGACGAGCCCACGGCAGCTTTGTCCGAGGGGGACAGCCAGGCGTTGCTGGATCTGTTGCTGGAACTGAAGCAGCAGGGCGTGACCTCGATCATTATCAGCCACAAGCTGAACGAGGTTCGCCGGGTTGCCGACAGCGTCACGGTGATCCGCGACGGGGCGACCATTTCGACCATCGATGCGCGTGGTGGAGATCTGACAGAAGATCGCATCGTGCGCGACATGGTCGGGCGCGACATGGCCCATCGCTACCCTGATCGCGAGCGGCGTGCGGGCGACATGGTATTCGAGATCAAGGACTGGAATGCCTGGCATCCCGAGCATGCGGACCGGCAGGTGATCCGCGATCTTTCAATGAATGTCCGCGCCGGCGAGGTGGTGGGCATTGCCGGGTTGATGGGCTCGGGGCGCACCGAGCTTGCGATGAGCATTTTCGGCCGCAGCTATGGTCGCAATATCTCGGGGCAGGCATTCATGCGCGGCCAGCCGGTCGATCTTTCCACGGTGGACAGGGCGATTGCGGCGGGGCTCGCCTATGTGACCGAGGACCGCAAGTCCCTTGGCCTGATCCTGGAAGAAACGGTTCGCCGCAACACGGTACTAGCCAATCTGGACGGTGTCGCCAATCGCGGCGTTGTCGATGAAAGCCGCGAGACCGAGGTGGCCGAGAAATACCGCAAGGTGATGAATATCCGCACGCCGAGCGTGTTCCAGAAGGTGATGAACCTGTCGGGCGGCAATCAGCAGAAGGTAGTGCTGGCCAAATGGCTGTTCACTGAACCCGAGGTGTTGATCCTCGACGAACCGACGCGGGGGATCGATGTCGGCGCGAAATATGAAATTTACAACATCATCAATGATCTGAGCGCGGCCGGAAAAGCTGTCATCATGATCTCGTCCGAAATGCCCGAGCTTCTGGGCATGTGCGACCGGATCTATGTCATGAACGAGGGCAGTTTCGTGGGCGAATTGCAGGCCGAAGACGCCTCGCAGGAAAGCATCATGTCGCTGATCGTCAGGGAGTAGGGCAGCATGGAACAGACCGAACGCGCACCGGGTCTTGGTATAGGTGCATATATCGCCAAGCATATCCGCGAATACGGGCTGTTATTTGCCCTGATCGCGATCATGGCCTTCTTCCAGATCATGACCGGCGGGGTCCTGTTGAAACCCGTCAACATCACCAATCTGTTCCTGCAGAACAGTTATATCATCATCATGGCACTTGGCATGCTGCTGGTGATCGTCGGCGGCAATATCGACCTGTCGGTCGGCTCGGTCATGGGGTTCATCGGTGCTCTGGCCGCGGTGATGATCGTCTCATGGGAAATGCCCGTCGGTATCGCGATGGGAATCTGCCTGATCGTCGGTATGTTGATCGGGGCGATACAGGGCTATTTCGTCGCCTATTGGAAAATTCCCTCATTCATCGTGACGCTGGCCGGGATGTTGGTGTTCCGGGGCTTGTCGCTGTGGCTTCTGGCCGGACAATCCATCGGTCCGTTCCCGCGCAACTTTCAGTCCCTTTCCACCGGCTTCATTCCCGACCTGTTCGGACCGGACAAGCCGAATGTGGTGGCATTGGCGATAGGCGTGGCGGCGGTTCTGGTGCTGGTCTGGCTGGCGCTGCGCAACCGGTCCCGCAACATGCGCTACGGGATCGAGGATGAGCCATGGGGGTTGTTCCTGCTCCGCAACGGCATCGTCGCCTTCGCGCTTCTGTTCGTGACCTGGAAACTGGCCTGGTTCCGCGGCCTGCCCAATGTCCTGCTGTCCATGGTGATCCTGACGGTGATCTATGTCTTCATCACGGAACGCACCACGCTAGGGCGCCGCATCTATGCCGTGGGCGGCAATGCCAAGGCCGCCAAGCTGTCCGGTATCCGGACCGAGCGGCTGACTTTCCTGACCTTCGTGAACATGGGGCTTCTGGCGGCGCTGGCCGGGCTGGTCTTTGCGGCGCGGCTGAACACGGCCACCCCAAAGGCGGGCTTCGCGGTCGAGCTGGACGTGATCGCCGCCGTCTTCATCGGCGGGGCATCGATGGCGGGCGGTTCCGGCAAGATCGTCGGCGCAGTCGTCGGCGCTTTCATCATGGGGGTGATGAATAACGGCATGTCGATCCTTGGGATCGGTATCGACTACCAGCAGGTGATCAAGGGCCTGGTGCTGCTCGCCGCCGTGTTTTTCGACGTCTACAACAAGAACAAGGAAGGCTGATCCATGCTTCTGTCGCAAATCCGAATGCCTGACGGTAGCCGTGCCGTCGCCATGCGAGACGGGGATGAGGCCCGGCTGGTTTCTGGTGCCACAGGCACGCTCGACCTGGCGCTTGCTGCAATTTCGGCAGGCCACAAGTTGGGTGATGAAATCGCCGCGCGCGGACTTGGCGAAGCGGTTGATCTGGCAGCAGCGCTGGCCGAGGGCCGGGTGCTCTTGCCGCTAGATCATCCTGATCCGGCGCATCTGCACCTGACCGGAACCGGGCTGACGCATCTGGGCTCCGCATCGACGCGGGACTCCATGCATCAGAAGGCCGATCCCGAGGATATGTCTGATAGCATGAAGATGTTCCGGATGGGCTTGGAAGGCGGCAAGCCCCGTGCCGGCGAGGCCGGGGTGCAACCCGAGTGGTTTTACAAGGGCAACGGTTACGCCACTGCCGCACCCGGAGCGGCGCTGACCTCGCCTTCTTTCGCGCTGGATGCAGGGGAGGAGCCCGAAATCGCGGGGCTCTACATCATTGGCCCTGATGGGCGACCCTACCGGCTTGGCTTTGCGCTGGCAAACGAGTTCTCGGATCACGTCACCGAACGCGGCAATTACCTGTGGCTCGCCCATTCCAAGCTACGTCCTGCAAGCTATGGTCCCGAGATGCTGCTAGGCGATCTGCCGCAGCATGTCGAGGGAGCCAGCCGGGTTCTCCGCGACGGCAAGGCGATCTGGGAAAAACCGTTCCTGTCGGGCGAAGAGAACATGTCCCACAGCCTCGCCAACCTGGAGCACCACCATTTCAAATACGAGTTGTTCCGCAAGCCCGGCGATGTGCATGTGCATTTCTTCGGCACCGCAACCTTGTCATTCGCCGACGGGGTAACCGTCCAGCCGGGCGACGAATTCGAGATTGCCTGCGATGCCTTCGGGCACGCGCTCCGCAATCCACTGGAACAGCAGGCGGCCGGATCGGAATTCGTCGCCGTCGATGCACTCTGAGGTCCCAAATGTCTTTCACTCCCGCACCTTGGCCCCGGAAACTGCGTTCGCAGGAATGGTATGGCGGCAATTCGCGCGACACGATCTACCATCGCGGCTGGTTGAAAAATCAGGGTTATCCGCATGACCTGTTCGATGGGCGCCCGATCATCGGCATCCTGAACACCTGGTCGGATCTGACCCCTTGCAACGGCCATTTGCGGGAACTGGCCGAAAAGGTGAAGGCGGGCGTGTGGGAGGCCGGGGGTTTTCCCGTCGAGGTGCCGGTATTCTCGGCCTCGGAAAACACCTTCCGCCCCTCGGCGATGATGTTCCGCAACCTGGCTGCGCTCGCCATCGAGGAAACCATTCGCGGGCAACCGATGGATGGTGCCGTGCTGCTGGTCGGCTGCGACAAGACCACGCCTTCGCTGATGATGGCTGCGGCATCGACGGATATTCCCTCTATCGTTGTCACCGGCGGGCCGATGCTGAACGGTTATTTCCGGGGCGAGCGCGTCGGTTCCGGCACCCATCTGTGGAAATTCTCAGAAGCCGTGAAGGCGGGTGAGATGACACAGGAGGAGTTCCTGGAGGCCGAGGCGTCGATGAGCCGTTCCTCGGGCACCTGCAACACGATGGGCACGGCCTCCACCATGGCGTCGATGGCCGAGGCCTTGGGCATGGCCCTGTCCGGCAATGCCGCGATCCCGGCCGTGGATTCGCGTCGCCGGGTGATGGCGCAGCTTTCCGGGCGGCGGATCGTGCAGATGGTCAAGGACGATCTCAAGCCATCTGATATCATGACCAAGCCTGCTTTCGAAAACGCCATTCGCACGAATGGTGCGATCGGCGGGTCGACCAATGCCGTAGTCCACCTGTTGGCGATGGCAGGGCGGGTTGGCATAGATGTGACGCTGGACGATTGGGATCGCTGCGGTCGCGATGTGCCGACCATTGTCAACCTGATGCCTTCCGGCGAATACCTGATGGAAGAATTCTTCTATGCTGGCGGCCTGCCCGTCGTCATCAAACGGTTGGGAGAGGCGGGCCTGCTGAACCGTGATGCGCTGACCGTCTCGGGCGACACGATTTGGGACGAGGTGAAGGATGTCATCAATCACAACGAAGACGTCATCCTACCGACCGACAAGGCGCTGACACAACAGGGCGGCATTGCCGTTCTGCGCGGCAATCTTGCCCCGAAAGGCGCGGTGCTGAAACCCTCCGCTGCCAGTCCGAATTTGCTGACCCATCGTGGCCGTGCAGTCGTGTTCGAGGATATCGACGACTACAAGGCGCGGATCAACGACGAGGCGCTGGATATCGACGAAACCTGTGTCATGGTGCTGAAGAATTGCGGGCCCAAGGGTTATCCGGGCATGGCCGAGGTCGGCAATATGGGGCTGCCTCCCAAGGTGCTGAAAAAGGGCATCACAGACATGGTGCGGATCTCGGATGCGCGCATGTCGGGCACCGCCTATGGCACCGTCATTCTGCATACCTCCCCCGAAGCCGCGGCGGGCGGTCCCCTGGCCGTGGTGCAAGACGGCGACATGATCGAACTGGATGTGCCAAACCGCCGCCTGCATCTTGAAATCGGCGACGAGGAACTCGCCGCCCGCTTGGCCGAGTGGCAACCGAGGCATGAGCAGGCCGATAGCGGCTATGCATGGTTGCACCAGCAGCATGTCGGCGGTGCGGATACCGGCGCCGATCTGGAGTTCCTGAAAGGTTGCCGGGGCAACCCGGTCGGAAAGGACAGCCACTGATGAAGCTTGCACTTGTCGGCATCGGAAAGATCGCCCTCGATCAGCATGTTCCCGCCATCGCGGCCAGCCCGGATTGGGAACTGGCCGCCACGGTTTCGCGTAGCGGGACGGTCGATGGTGTCGAGGCCTTCACCCGGATCGAGGACATGTTGGACGCGCGTCCCGATATCGAGCTTGTCAGCCTTTGCCTGCCTCCGGTCCCACGCTTTGCCGCAGCACAGGCGGCGCTGAGGGCGGGCCGGCATCTGATGCTGGAGAAACCACCCGGCGCGACCTTGTCCGAGGTTCACGCGCTCGCCGCCCTGGCACAGGCCCAAGGCGTCAGCCTGTTCGCGACCTGGCATTCGCGCATGGCCCATGCGGTGGCAAAGGCCAAGGCATGGCTGGCGGGCAAGACGATCCGCGAAGGCCGCATCATCTGGCGCGAGGATGTGCGCAAATGGCATCCCGGGCAGGACTGGATATTCGAGGCCGGTGGCATGGGCGTATTCGATCCCGGCATCAATGCCCTGTCGATCCTGACAGAGATCCTGCCCGACCCGGTGCATCTGACGGGTGCCGAACTGGATTTCCCGTCCAACCGGCAGGCACCCATCGCCGCCCGTTTGGCGTTCACGCAGAGCATCTCGGCCGATTTCGATTTCCGGCAGGAAGGCCCGCAGACATGGGACATGGAGTTCTCCACCGATGCGGGGACTCTCGCGTTGCGCATGGGGGGCAATGTGATGGAGGTCGATGGCCAGCCCGCGGGGGGCGAGGACAGCATCATGGGAGAATATCCCGCGCTTTATGCCCGCATGGCGGAGTTAGTTCGATCTGGCAGCTCGGACGTGGACCTGTCGCCGATGGTTCAGGTGGCGGACGCTTTCACACTGGGGCGTCGCAATATCGTCGAAGATTTTGAATTCTAGAAGGAAACGCAATGACTTTCACACCGCATGGCAAACATCTGGTCGCTGGCGAATGGGTCGGGGCGGATCGCAGCTTTCCCTCGACGCCCGCGCATGGACCAGTCTATGAGTTCAGCGCCGGAACCGTCGAGCTGGTGAACCGCGCCGTCGAGGCCGCCGAAGAGGCCTTTTGGTCCTATGGCTACGCGACCCGGGAAGAGCGAGCTGCTTTCCTTGACGCCATCGCGGACGAGATCGAAGAGCGCGCCGATGCGATTACCGAGATCGGAACTCAGGAAACCGGCCTGCCCGAGGCACGGTTGCAGGGCGAGCGTGGGCGTACCACAGGCCAGCTTCGCCTGTTTGCGGAACATATCCGCAAGGGCGACTATCTCGACCGCCGCCATGACGAGGCGCTGCCCGAGCGCAAGCCGTTGCCGCGTCCCGATCTGCGGATGATCCAGCGGCCCATTGGCCCTGTCGCGGTGTTCGGCGCTTCGAATTTCCCGCTGGCTTTCTCGACCGCCGGAGGGGATACCGCCTCGGCGCTGGCCGCAGGCTGCCCGGTGGTGGTCAAGGGGCATCCCGCCCATCCCGGCACCGGCGAGATCGTGGCCGAGGCGATCCATGCCGCTATCACCCGCACCGGCATGCCCAAGGGCGTGTTTTCCTTCATCCATGGCGACAGCCATGAGGTCGGAGGCGCACTTGTCCAGCATTCGCTGATCAAGGCGGTGGGCTTCACCGGCAGCTTGCGCGGTGGCCGGGCGCTGTTCGACCTTTGCGCCGCACGCGCCGAACCGATCCCGTTTTTCGGAGAACTTGGCAGCATCAATCCCTGCTTTGTCCTGCCTGAAGCCCTGGCCGCACGCGGACAGGCGATTGCCGAGGGCTGGACGGGCAGCCTGACCATGGGGGCTGGGCAGTTCTGTACCAATCCCGGCCTGCTGGTCCTGCCGGAAGGCGATGCGGCTGATGCCTTCACCGAGGCTGCCCGTACCGCCCTTGCCGATCCGGCGGCGCAAGTGATGCTGACCGACGACATCGCCGATGCTTACCGTGAAGGCGCCGGGCGCGTCGCCGGGCTGGCCTCGGCGGTGATCGAGACCGAAAGCCCCGGCCGCAATGCCTTGCCGAATATCTACAAGACCAGCGCCGACGATTTCCTGCGCGACCATGCGCTTGGCGAAGAGGTCTTCGGTCCGCTTGGCTTGATCGTCACCGCCCGCGACGAAGATCAGATGCTGGAACTGGCGCGCGGGCTGGAGGGGCAGTTGACCGCGACCCTGCAGATGGACGAGGGCGACACGCCGCTTGCCCGCCGCCTGATGCCGGTATTGGAGCGCAAGGCGGGACGGGTCATGGCCAATGGCTGGCCCACCGGGGTCGAGGTCTGCGATGCGATGGTGCATGGCGGCCCCTATCCCGCATCCACGAATTTCGGAGCCACCAGCGTTGGCACCCTGGCGATCCGCCGCTTCCTGCGGCCGGTCTGTTTCCAGAACATGCCCGAGGAGCTGTTGCCCGAAGACCTGCGGAACTGAGGGAGACGGTTCCAATAAAATTGTAAAACCCAAGGGAGGGAAAAATGAAGACTTTGCTAGGAACGGCTGCTGCGTTGATGATCTCGACGACAGCAGCGATGGCCGAAGGCGAAACGGTAGGCTTCGCCCAGATTGGCTCGGAATCGGGCTGGCGCGCTGCGGAAACGACGCTGACCAAGCAGCAGGCCGAAGAGCGCGGGATCGACCTGCGCTTCTCGGACGCGCAGCAGAAGCAGGAAAACCAGATCGCGGCGATCCGTTCCTTCGTTGCGCAGGGGGTCGATGCGATCCTGCTGGCCCCGGTCGTGGCGACCGGTTGGGATTCGGTGCTGGAAGAGGCGCAAGAGGCCGAGATCCCGGTGGTTCTGCTGGATCGGCAGGTGGACAGCTCTGATGATCTGTACCTGACGGCGGTTGGCTCGGACCTCGTGCATGAGGGCGAGGTCGCAGGCGAATGGCTGGTGAACGCTGTCGGCGACGAGGAATGCCGCATCGTCGAGTTGCAGGGGACGACAGGCTCGACCCCGGCCATCGACCGCAAGACCGGCTTCGAGAATGCCATCGAAGGCCATGACAACCTGGAAATCGTCCGCAGTCAAACTGGTGATTTCACCCGCGCGCAGGGCAAGGAAGTGATGGAGAGCTTCCTGCAGGCCGAGAATGGCGGCAAGGATATCTGCGCACTCTACGCCCATAACGACGATATGGCGGTAGGCGCGATCCAGGCGATCAAGGAAGCCGGGCTGGCACCGGGCGATGATATCCTGATCGTCTCCATCGATGCTGTGCCGGACATCTTCAAGGCCATGGCCGATGGCGAGGCCAATGCCACGGTCGAACTGACCCCGAACATGGCGGGTCCGGCCTTTGACGCGCTGGAGGCGTACTGGGCCGACGGCACGATGCCCGAGAAATTCATCCAGACCGAGTCCAAGCTGTACACGCAGGAGAACGATCCGATGGGTGAATACGAGACGCGCAAGGATCTGGGCTATTGATGATCGTGACCGGGCCGTTTCTCGCGGCCCGGTCTATTTGGCAGGGAAAGATGCTATGCTGCTCTCGATCCGCTCGCTGACCAAGACATTCCCGGGAACGCTTGCGCTGGACGAAGTCGATTTCGATCTGGAAGCGGGCGAAGTCCACGCGCTTCTGGGTGAGAATGGCGCTGGAAAATCGACTTTGATCAAATGCCTGACCGGCGCCTATCAGCGTGATAGCGGGACGGTGGCGCTGAACGGGGCAGAGATTGCCCCAGGCTCGACGGTTGAAGCACAGGAACTTGGCATCGGCACCGTTTACCAAGAGGTCAACCTGCTGCCGAACCTGACCGTGGCGCAGAACCTGATGTTCGGGCGCGAGCCGCGTCGTTTCGGACTGATCAATACCCGTGCCATGCGGGCCGAGGCGCGCGAGATGCTGCGCCAATACGGGCTGGAACTCGATGTCGATCGCGACCTTGGCAATTATTCCGTCGCCATCCAGCAAATCATCGCCATCGCCCGCGCGGTGGCACTGTCGGGCAAGGTGCTGATCCTCGACGAGCCCACTGCCAGCCTCGATGCCCGCGAGGTCGAGATGGTTTTCGATGTTGTGCGCGGATTGCGCGAGCGCGGGCTGGGGATCGTCTTCGTGTCGCATTTCCTCGATCAGGTGTTCGACCTGACCGACCGCGTCACCGTGCTGCGAAATGGCCGCAAGATCGTGACCGAACGCACTGCCGATCTGAACCGGATGAGCCTGATCGAGCATATGCTGGGCCGTGCGCTGGAAAACGAGGTGGAGCAGCAAAGCGCCGAAGGGGCTGACACGGCCCACCCGGACTTACTGCATTTCAAGGGCATCGGTCGCCGCGGTGTGGTCGAGCCTTTCGATCTGACCGTCGGGCAGGGCGAGGTCGTGGGGCTCGCCGGTTTGTTGGGCTCGGGCCGCACCGAAAGTGCCGAGCTGATGTTCGGCGTTCGCCCTGCCCAAACCGGCTCTGCCCGCGATGACAAGGGGCCTCTGGACCTGAAGAACCCCCGCGCCGCCATTGCCGCGGGTTTCGGCTTCGCCCCCGAGGATCGCAAGACCGACGGTGTCGTCGCCGATCTGTCCATCCGCGAGAATATCGTCCTTGGCCTGCAGGCGCGACGAGGATGGGCGCGGCCGATCCCTCGGACCGAGCAGAACCGACTGGCCGATGATTATATCAAGCGGCTGGATATCCGCACCTCGGGGCGCGAAAAACCTGTCGGGGACCTGTCCGGGGGCAATCAGCAAAAGGTCGTTCTGGCCCGTTGGCTGGCGATGAACCCGCGTTTCCTGATCCTGGACGAGCCAACGCGCGGGATCGATGTGGGCGCGCATGCCGAGATCCTGCGGCTGATCCATGACCTGACCGATGCAGGCATGTCCGTGCTGGTCATCAGTTCCGAGATCGAGGAACTGGTGGCGGTATCCGACCGGGTCATCGTGCTGCGCGACCGTCGCCATGTCGCAGAGTTAAGAGGCGAGAGGATAGCTCCCGATACCATCATGCGGGCCATCGCCAAGGACGATGCCAAGGATGGGGAGGCCGCCAGATGCTGCTGAAACGGATCGCTCCGCAACTGATCGCGCTGGCCGCCCTGATCCTGCTGGTGACGCTGGTCTATCCCGGCTTTCTCGATATTTCCATTAATGACGGCCGCCTCGTCGGCCCGGTGATCGACGTGCTGAAGCGTGGTGCCCCCGTGGCATTGCTGGCCGTCGGCATGACGCTGGTCATTGCCACGCGCGGCATTGATCTGTCCGTCGGCACCACGATGGCGATCTGCGGCGCGGTGGCGGCATGGGCCATTGCGGCGGGGTGGGGACTTGTGCCCGCGCTTGTTCTGGCACTTGCGGCGGGCGCGGCGGCAGGGCTGTGGAATGGCTTGCTGGTCGCCGTGGTCGGCATTCAGCCCTTCGTCGCCACGCTGATCCTGATGACCATGGGGCGCGGCATCGCCCAGCTGATCACCGAGGGGCGCATCCTGACCTTCAACCATCCGGGATTCGCGTTCTTCGGCTCGGGCACGGTTCTCGGCCTGCCGGTTCCGGCCTGGCTATGGCTGCTGACCGGGGCGGGCGTGGCACTGCTGATGCGGCGCAGCGCGCTTGGCATGCTGATCGAGGCCACGGGTATCAATCGGCGGGCCAGCGCCCTGGCCGGTGTCAACGCGACCGTGCTGCTGATCGCGGTTTACGTGGCATCGGGACTTTGCGCGGCGCTGGCCGGGATCGTCGTGACCGCCGATATTCGCGGGGCGGATGCCAATAATTCCGGTTTGTGGCTGGAACTGGACGCGATCCTTGCGGTGGTGATCGGCGGTAATTCCCTGTTGGGAGGGCGGTTCTCGATCCTTGCGGCGCTTTTGGGAGCGCTGATCATCCAGACCATCGATACCGGGATCCTGCTGGCCGGGTTCCCCTCGGAATACAACCTCGTCATCAAGGCGGCGCTGGTTCTGGTGATCCTCGTGCTGCAATCGCCCCGTATTGCCGCCGAATGGCGTATATGGCGCGAAAGCCAGCGCGCCAGCCGCGAAGCACTGGCCGAAAGGAGCCGGACATGAATACCCGGGCCCTGCCGCTTTACGCGACCATCGTGATCTTCCTGATAGCCTATGCTATCTGCTGGCTACAGTTTCCGGCGATGCTCTCCACCCGTGTGATCGGCAACCTGCTGACCGACAATGCCTATCTGGGCATTGTCGCAGTCGGAATGACATTGGTGATCCTGTCGGGCGGGATTGATCTGTCGGTGGGCTCGGTCATTGCCTTCTCGGGCGTGTTCATCGCCGTGATGCTGCGCGATAGCTCGCTGCATCCGCTGGTCGTGTTCGCGATGCTCCTGGCGCTGACGACGGCCTTCGGTGCGGCGATGGGGTTCCTGATTCACCGGCTGGCGATGCCCGCCTTCATTGTCACGCTGGCCGGGATGTTCCTGGCGCGTGGGGCGGCCTATATGCTGTCCATCGACTCGGTTCCGATCACGCATCCGTTCTACGAGACGATGCAGGACACCTATTGGCTGATGCCCGGCAAGGGTCGTCTGAGATTGATCGGTGTGCTGATGCTGCTGACCGTTCTGGCCGGCATGGTCATCGCCCACAAGACCCGTTTCGGCGCCAGCGTCTATGCCCTTGGCGGAGGCGAGGCTGCCGCAAGGCTGATGGGTGTACGGCAGGGGCGCACGACCGTCCTCGTCTATGCCTTTTCGGGATGCATGGCCGGATTATCGGGGATCGTCTTCTCGATCTATACCGGCTCGGGTTATTCGCTTGCGACAGTGGGAACCGAACTGACCGCCATCGCCGCAGTGGTGATCGGAGGCACGCTGTTGACCGGGGGGGCGGGCTACATGTTCGGCACTTTGATCGGTGTGCTGACCATGGGGCTGATCCAGACCTATATCGTATTCGATGGCACGCTTTCGAGCTGGTGGACCAAGATCGTGATCGGCATCTTGCTGCTGGTCTTCATCCTGCTGCAGAAAGGGCTGTTGAAATTGTCGCAATCTCGCTTGGCCGGAGGCGTTTCATGACGGCAACCATCTTTGACGACCGCATCTGCCAGTTGGGAGAAGGGCTGCTATGGCATCCGGAACGTGAGCAGTTCTTCTGGTTCGATATCGTTGGACGCAGGCTCTTGTCGCGCGATGCGGATGGGGTGCGGGAATGGCGGCTCGACCGCATGGCCTCGGCGGCGGGTTGGGTCGATCGCAACCGCCTGCTAGTCGGGACAGAGACGGGGCTTGCCCTGCTCGACCTGCGGGACGATGCGTTGGAACCTGTCGCCGGGATCGAGGCGAACAACCCGGCGACCCGCTCGAATGACGGGCGGGCGGATCGGCAGGGCGGCTTCTGGCTTGGCACCATGGGCAAGAATGCCGAGGCCGGGCAGGGCGCGATATACCGCTATTACCGGGGCGAGGTCCGGCAACTGGTCACGGGAATCTCTATCCCCAATGCCATCTGCTTCTCGCGCGATGGAAGACTGGCATACTATGCCGATACGCATGAGGCGAAGATCTGGACCCAATCGCTGGACCAGGACGGCTGGCCAACAGGAGACCGACGGCTGTTCCTGGACCTGCGATCCGAAGGGCTGAGACCCGACGGGGCCGTGATCGACAGCGAAGGCGCGCTCTGCGTGGCCTGTTGGGGCGCGGGCGCGGTGATGCGCTTCGCTTCTGATGGAGAGCAGTTGGATCGAATCGAGGTCGGCGGGCGGCATAGCAGTTGCCCCGCCCTCGGTGGTTCCGATTTGCGCGACCTGCTGGTGACGACCGCGCAACAGGGGATAGAAGCACCAGATGAAGCGCAGGGGCTGACCTATATGGCCCGCGCCGAAGTGGCAGGACTTCCGGAACCTCAGGTGATCCTGTGACCCCTGTGCCATTTGGAAAACTGCCGGACGGGCGCGAAGTGCACTGCCTTTCCCTGCAATCTGGCCGGTTGAGCGCGAAGGTTCTTACGCTCGGCGCTATCTTGCAGGACCTGCGGATCGAGGGCGTGGACCATCCCGTGGTCCTCGGCTCGCCCGATCTGGCGGCCTATCTGGGCTCGGCGCGTTATTTCGGGGCCATCGTCGGGCGTTTCGCGAACAGGATCGGCAGGGGGCGCTTTACGCTCGACGGGAAGACATATCGCACTGACCTGAATTTCCGGGACCGTCACACTCTGCATGGAGGGGGTGAGGGAACCGATATGCAGATATGGCAGGTCCAGTCGCTCGCGCCGGATCGCGCGATCCTGGCGCTGGAACTGCCCGATGGTCATATGGGCTTTCCCGGCGCGATGCGGATAACCGCCGAGATCGCCCTGATCGGGGACGGGCTAAGCTTCAACCTCACCGCACGGACCGATGCACCGACCGTTTGCAGTCTCGCGCATCACGGTTTCTTCGATCTGGACGGGCGGGGCGATATCCGTAACCATTCGCTTATGATCGCGGCTGAACATTACCTGCCCGTCGATGACGATTTGATCCCGACCGGAGAGATCAGGCCGGTGGACGGGGGCGATTTCGACTTCCGCAGCCCGCGCCGGATCGGCCGTGCGGGCTACGACCATAATTTCTGCCTTTCGGACAGCCAGCGCCCCCTGCGCCCGGTCGCCAGGTTGACCGGCGAAAGTGGCTTGTCGATGCAGGTGGAAACCACCGCCTGCGGGCTGCAATTCTATGACGGAGCCTATATGCAGGATGTGCCGGGACTGGATGGCCGTCGCTATGGCCCACATGCCGGGCTGGCACTGGAAACGCAGCACTGGCCCGATGCACCGAACCAGTCCGGATTTCCAGATGCCGTTCTGCGCCCTGGTCAGGTCTTTTCGGAAACGACGATCTACAGGTTCATTGCGTGATGCCGAAACTGATCGCCATTGACTGGGGAACTTCTTCCTTCCGTGCATGGCTGCTCGGGGCGCGCGGCACGGTGCTGGACGAGGTCCCTTCGGGTCCGGGTATCCTCTCCGTACCCGAAGGCGATTTCGATGCCGCGTTCGAGACGGCGCTTGGTCACTGGCTGTCCACGCACCCCGATCTGCCGGTAATCGCTTCCGGTATGATCACCAGCCGCAATGGCTGGATCGAGACGCCTTACCTGCCGCTGCCGCTCGATGCACGAAGTTTGGCGGACGCCCTGACAGCGCATGTCACCAAGCGGGGTCGGCGCCTGCATTTCGTCACCGGCGCGGTGCGTAACCCCGATCATGGGCTGCCCGATGTGATGCGCGGCGAAGAGACCGAGATCATTGGCCATCTCGCAGCCAGCGCCGTGGCCGAGGGGCTGTTCGTCCTGCCCGGAACCCATAGCAAATGGGCTTGGGTCGAGGACGGGCGACTGACGGGTTTCGACACCTGTATGACAGGCGAGGTCTTTGCCATCCTGCGCGATCACTCGATCCTCGGCCGTTTGATCAATGACGGTTCGACCAGCTCGGATGCATTCCGGCGTGGACTGGAGGCCGGCCGTGGCGAGGGGGCATTGCTGACCCGGATCTTCTCGGCCCGATCGCTGGCGCTGATGGACCGTCTGGAGGAGGGCGAGATTGCCGACTATCTTTCCGGCCTACTGATCGGGGACGAGGTTGCGGGCGCACTGTCCTCTGCACAGGGGCCAGTCACGATCATCGGGCGGGGCGACCTGGCCGAGCGCTATCGGGTCGCGCTGGCACATGCAGGGGCAGAGGCGACCTTGGCTGCGCCGGGGATGGCACGGGCCGGGCTATGGGAAATCGCTAAACTGGCGGGAGTGATCGGATGATGGACTGGAAAACCGGCTTCAATGCTTGTCCGCTGGTGGCGATCCTACGTGGAGTGCAACCTGGGGAAGTTGAAGGCATCGCGGAAAAGTTGATCGAGGCAGGCTTCACCCTGATCGAGGTGCCGCTGAATTCGCCACACCCCTATGACAGCATCGCCCGACTTACGCGGCGATTTGCGGATCGGGCGATGATCGGCGCTGGCACAGTGCTTGCCGCCGATCAGGTCGCAAAGGTCGAAGATGCGGGCGGCCGTCTAATCATTGCGCCGAATTTCGATCCCCGCGTGGCCCGGGCGGCCTCGGATCGTGACCTGACCTATGGCCCTGGTGTCGGCACCGTCAGCGAGGCTTTCGCGGCGCTGGATGCGGGGGCCGCCTTCCTCAAGCTGTTTCCGGCCGAGATGATTCCGCCCGTGGCCGTCAAGGCGATGCGGGCCGTCCTGCCGCGCGAGACGCAACTATTGCCGGTGGGGGGCATTCAACCCGACAACATGGCCGGTTACCGCGTAGCAGGTGCGGATGGATTCGGGCTAGGCTCGGCGCTGTACAAGGCGGGGATGGCGGCGGAAGAGGTGGCGGAACACGCGGCGGCTTTCATGACGGCGCTTCGCGCCGATTGAAACCGGAAAAAAGGGTGGCTTGGGCAACAAAGCCGCGTCGAGGGGAGCGCCAAGAGGTGACTAACTTCATGAAGTCGCGGATCGGGCTGCAATATGATCTGCGCAACATCATCGATCTGGTACGATATTTCCTGCCCACCCCTCCGGTTTCCGTGCGCTGGTGGCGGCGAATGCTGGCACTCGGTCCCGGTGATCCGACGCGGGCGATCTGTTCGTCGCTGATCGCGGAGACGTTTTAGCCGGTGCGCTATCCTATCCTGCCCGATATCCGGGTCGTGAAAGCGCGGAAGGGCTCAAATTATGCGCGACGCGAGATCATGCATATTCGCCCGCGTGATTTTGATCTGTCATCCTATTTAGAGATCGTCAAACCGCATCTTGTCGATGGCTTCGATCACCATCTACTGGAATGGGCCGGAGACGCGTCGGATGGGGCAGGGCAGAACAAGTTATCTCACATGGCTTGAGGTGGGTCATCCTCGCCGCCGAGACCGTGAAACCGTGTCCCAGATGCCCGCCGACGGCATCGAGCAGGGTGGATTTGCCGATCCCGGAGGACCCATGAGGGTCGCCACCTCTCCGGCGCGGATGCGCAGGCTCAGCGGTGGAAACAATGGGCGTGCCCGTGATGGGCTGACGCTCAGATCGATAAGTTCGAGGGTCATGAGCGGCTAGCTCCTTGCAGCGCACGGCGGTTGCGATGAACGAGGGTGGGCAAGAGGAAAGCCAGCAGATAGCCGAGCATGGGCAACATGGCCTGCAGCGAGGCATAGACTCCGGTGACGCGCAGGTCCGAGGCGGATGAAAGCGTCACCGCCTCGGTGGTCAGCGTCGAGATCCGGCCTGCCCCCATGAACAGCGTCGGCAGATATTGCGCTACCGACACCGCTACGCCGATGGCGGCGGCGGTCAGAACCGGGGCCAGCAGGACCGGCAGCTTGACGGTGACCAGCCGACGCCACGGTCCGGCACCGAGCGATGCAGCGGCCTGCATGTGTCGTGGGCCCAGCGCGCGCCACGGATCCGACAGGGCGATCATGACATAGGGGAAAACGAACAGTGCCTGGGCCCAGATGACCGCCGCCATTCCGCCGCTGATCCCGGCCTGAAGGAACAGCAGGTTAAGCCCGTAGAGAAAGGCGATCTGCGGTACCAGAAGCGGTAGGTAGATCAGCGCCTCGGCCCAACGGGCGCGCGCCATCCGGGCGCGATCCTCGTCCTCCAGCCAAGCGATGGCCAATGCCAGTGACAGTAGGGTTGTCGCAATGGCCAGCACGAGCGTCGAAAGGAGCGCTTGTCCCCAACCAGCGCTCGGCCTGCTCCAGAACTGCCATGACAGCTTTCCGGCAGGAGCCTGCAGAACCGCCTTGCCCGGGGCGAGTTCGATCAGCGCCTGTTTGAGGAATGTCGCGCCCATGAAATTCGACGGGTCGGGATGGGTAAAACGCCTCGGATTGGCCTTGGCCCAATCCGCGAGTGCTGACATGGTCCGGGCAGGTCCTTCGATCCGGGCGGAATCGTAGTTGAAAACGAATTTCGCAAGCCGTCACGGGCTTTCCATCCCCTCGACCGGAACCGTGAAATCCACCGAATTGGCCGAGCCGGGCGAAAGGACCAGGTATCGGGCGTTGGGCAGATCGGCAACGAAGGGACCGTGCAGCAGGCCCTGCTCCTTCATGGCCAGGAAATTCGGCCCGTTGAGCCAGATCAGGTCGACCGATCCATCCTGATCCTTTCCGGCGGCCTTTTCCGAAATGACACGCGTCACCGCCTCGGCGGTGTCGGTCAGCTTGACCTGCCGGACCGAGACGTCGTAGCGCTTCGAGACCTCTTCATTCACCCAGGAAATAAAGGCGTTGGTACGCTCGTCCCCGCCCCATGCGTTCCAATAGACGGTCTGCCCGCGCGCCGCATCAAGCGTGTCCTGCCAGTCATCGGCAAGCGTAGGAAAGGCTGAAATCGTGGCGAGAATAGCCGCAGGAGCGGTCAGTCGCATGGTTGTCCTTGTACTCAATCGGGTTGCGGCGCGAAGGCGACCCAGCCTTGGCGCCATCGGGTCAATGTCGTCACCGCGCAGGCGGCAGCGAAGACATAGGCGAATATCGGGAAGTAATCGGCGAACAGGCATATCAACACGAAGAGCGCGATGGTTTCGAAACCCTCGGTGAGGCCGCCGAGATAATAGATGCCCTTGCTGGGATAATCCTCCGAGGACAGCCCGCGCTTTTCGGCGATGGTCGAGAAGGACAGGAACGAACTGCCGGTGCCGACGAAACCCGCGATGAGAACGGCGGCGGGCAGGGCGTTCTGCGCCGGGTCGTGCAGGGCAAATCCCAGGGGCACCATGGCGTAGAAAACGAAATCCAGCGCGATATCCAGAAACGCGCCCCGCTCGGTCGGCTTTGTCTGTCGCGCGACGGCTCCATCCAGTCCGTCCAGCAGCCGGTTCAGCAGGATCAGGATCAGCCCGAGGGCGAATTGCCCGAAACACAGGGCGAGGCAGCCCAGCACTCCGAGACCGAAACCGGTCAGCGTGATCTGGTCGGCGCGGATGCCGCGTTTTGCGGCGACAGAGGCGACCGGCGACAGGGCGCGGCGCTGCAGGGGCAAGAGGGTGGCATCGATCATTTGCGCCTCCAGTCATGTATCTTTTCAAGCAGTGCCAGCAGGCGTGGATTCACATGCGTTCGCCGCCACTCGCCCGCGGCGTATTTGTTGGCCTCGGCCAGTGTCGGATAGATATGGATCGTGCCGAGGATCTTGTTCAGCCCCAACCCGTGTTTCATCGCCAGCACGAATTCCGCGATCAGATCGCCTGCATGCTCACCGACGATGGTGACACCCAGGATCCGATCCTTGCCCGGCCGGGTCAGCACCTTGACGAAGCCATGCGCCGAGCCATCGGTAATGGCGCGGTCCAGATCGTCGATGCCATAGCGCGTGACCTCGAAGGCGATGCCCTTTTCACGCGCCTCCGTCTCGGAGGGTCCCACGCGTGCGACCTCGGGATCGGTAAAGGTGGCCCAGGGGATCACCCGGTAATCCACCTTGAAGCGCTTGAACCAGCCGAACAGCGCGTTGACGCTGGCAAACCATGCCTGGTGGCCTGCCGTATGGGTGAACTGGTAGGGGCCGGCCACATCGCCGGCGGCAAGGATATTGGGAAACAGCGTTTCCAGATAATCATTCGTCTCGACGACCCGTTCGGCCTTGATTCCCAGTTCTTCGAGGCCAAACCCGGTCAGGCGCGGCTTGCGGCCCACCGCGACGATGATGTCGTCGAAAGCGATCCGGTGGGCTTGCCCCTCATGCGCCACCTCGATCCATTTTTCGCCTTCATCGGTGCCGCAGGCGACCGCCTTGTGATCGGTCAGCACCTTTACCCCGTCATCCTCCAGTGACGCCCTGACCAGAGCGGACACTTCCTCATCCTCGCGCATCATCAAGCGCGGGGCCATCTCGACCTGTGTGACTTGCGATCCAAGCCGGGCAAGGCTTTGTGCCAATTCGCAGCCGATCGGTCCGCCCCCCAGTATCAACAGCCGCCGGGGAGCCTCCTCGCGATCGCGGAGCGCCTCCCACAGCGTGTCCGAGGTCAGGTAACCCACATCCCCGATTCCCGGCAATGGCGGGACGAATGGCTCCGCCCCGGTGGCGATGACCATGGCGCGGGTGGTCAGGCGCTGTGTGCCGCCATCGCTCATCGCGATCTCGACCGTCCATGGATCGACGATCCTCGCATGCCCCTGGAGAACCTCGACCCCAAGTTCGGTATACCGCTCCACACTGTCATGCGGCGCTATATCCTCGATGACGCGATGCACCCGTTCCATTACCTTGGCGAAGGGGATTTGCGGGGTCACCGGCCGCAGCCCGTAATGATCGGCGTGGCGCATCTGATCGGCCAGTTTGGCGCTCTTGATCAGGGCTTTCGATGGGACACAGCCATAATTCAGGCAATCGCCGCCCATCCTGTGGCTTTCGACCAATGTGACCTTGGCCTTGGTCGCGGCGGCGATATAGCTGCAGACCAGCCCTGCCGCGCCCGCGCCAATGACGATCAGGTTTCGGTCGTAACTGGCCGGGCGGTTCCATCCGGCATAGACCTTACGGCGTTTGAGAATATTGACGAACATGCGGGCAATCCACGGAAAAACTCCCAAAATGGCGAATGACAGAAGCAGCGTGGGCGAGACGATTCCGGACAGGCTGTCCAATTGCGCCAGTTGCGTGCCGGCATTCACATAGACGGCGGCACCGGCCAGCATTCCGGCCTGACTGACCAGATGGAAGGTCAGCACGGGCATCGGCGACAGCCCCATCAGCAAGTTGATGGCGAAGAACGGAACAACCGGAATCAGCCGCAGGGTAAACAGGTAGAACGCCCCATCACGTTTTAACCCGGCGTCGATGGCGGCGGCCCGCCCGCCTAGCTTTGCCCTGACCCAGTCCCGCAGCAGATAGCGCGCCGCCAGAAAAGCCAGGCTCGCACCGATGGCCGAGGCAAAGGAGGCAAGCAACAGCCCCTGCCAGAAGCCAAACAGCGCCCCGGCGCCGAGCGTCATCCAGACCGCCACGGGCAGAGACAGAGCGGTCACGGTGACATAGGCCAGGAAGAACAGCGCAAACAGTAGCAATGCATTGGATTGCCGCCAGTCTTGCAGTGTACCCACCTGATTTCGGACGCTTTCCAGATCGATGGAATGATCACGCAGGATGACGAAGCCGGCAACGAACAGCGCCAGAAGGGCAATCAGAAGGATCGGTTTCTTCACGGCCTGCCTTTCATCCTTTCCGGAATTTGTCCCGGAGTTCGGGGTTGTCAGGTTACAGAACGTTTGAGCGCCCGAATCGTTACAGGTTCTGCCGAAGTTTATGCCCTTTCGTCGCCGAACTAGAGCAGTTTGCGGTTAATCAGGCTCAGTTCCGAATTGCGTACCACGTTGGCCGGAGGCGCTGCCCCGTCGCCGGCAGGTCTCTCGAACCAGTGGCGCGACCTTCCGGCGACCCCCGGGATATTTGGATGAAGAAGAAGCGGGGAGAGTGAGTTCGATAAAGCGCAAATTGCTCTAAACTCGGGTTTATGACAGGGATAACGGCCATGTGAATTCAATCGACAGGCCGTCATATAATTCAGCGATCCTGATCCGGTTTCTTCCTGTTGATCGGATATCCGCTCGCCTTGCCACGTAGCGGCTGGATCAGCAGTCGGTCAAGCCACAGGTCGCGGCGGGTGCGGAATTGCTCGATGCCGATGGCCATCGACTCGTGATCGTCGCGCGGCTGTGCCTGGTAGGTCCCAAGCAGGCGATCCCACCAGGGCAGGTTGAAGCCGAAATTGGAATTGGTCTCGCTCGGATGAATCGAGTGATGGACCCGGTGCATATCGGGTGTAACGACGATGAGCCGAAGAAACCGGTCGATTCCGCTAGGAATACGGATATTGGAATGATTGAACATCGAGGTTGCGTTCAACAATACCTCGAACAGTAACACGGCGATGGCTGGCGGGCCCAGAGCCGCGATGACGGCAAGCTTGATCCCCATCGAGAGCAGGATCTCGACCGGGTGGAAGCGCAAGCCGGTGGATACATCGAATTCAAGGTCGGAATGATGCATGCGGTGCAATCGCCACAGTGCCGGCACGGCATGGAACATCACATGTTGAAGATAGATGGCGAGATCGAGGGCCAGCACTGAAATGACCAGGGCGATCCATGTGGGGATCTCGATAATGTTGAACAGGCCCCAGCCCTGCGTTTCGGACATGGCTGCCAGTTCCACCGCCAGGACGGGGAAGAAAAGGCGGACTAGGATCGTATCGATGACGACGACGCCGAGATTGTTGCTCCAGCGGATCACACGCGGGATCTCGCGTCTCCGGCGCGGCGATGCCACTTCCCAGAGGGCCATGGCAATGAGAATGCCCAGAAAGAAACCCATGCGGATCAGTGGTTCGGCGGGTAGCATGGAGGCCTCTCTCACATTTGGTTCCGGCAATCACCATTGCCATCCCTGGATGGTAGCCGAAAATCAGCGATCACCGGGTAATGATCTGACGGATACACATCCTCGAAGCGGTTGCGCAGCACCATAGGTCTGCCCAACTGCGCGATATCGCACGTATAGAGGATATGATCGATCGCGCCGAAAAGATTCAGGCCGCGGCCGAAATGATAGGTTGTCCCCGGTACGTTCACGATGTCCAATCCGGCTTCGCGCAGGATGCCAGCCGTGCGGGACCCGATCAAGGCGTTCAGATCTCCTGCAACGAAAACCGTTTCGCCGGCCTCGATCCAGGGTCGGATGCGGCTGGCGACAAGATCGGCCGAGCGCAGCCTGTTCTCGCTGCTTTGGAAATCAAAATGGAGATTGACGATGCGGAATGGCTTGGACCAACGCCGATCCCGGAACTGCGCCCAGGAGGCGTAAGCGGGGTCGGAGCCATTATAGGTCCGTGAATAAATTCGGTCCGGAGTTTCCGAAAAGAAAAACCAGCCTTGCGCAATCGATGTCAGGCGGTCACTGCGATAGAATATCGGTTGTGTCGAAGGAAAGCTGCGCCAGTCATCGGAGGCCGCAACCCGATAATCGGGGTTCCGTGCGCGCAGATAGTCGCGGGCCAGGTTGACCGACCCATCATTGCCGCCCTGAAAGCTCTCCATCTCCTGGAATGCCACGATATCGGCGTCAAGCTCCTTGAACGCGGCATCCAGCGCGTGACGGCGTTTCATCCAGTCCCCGACGGACCAGCGTCCTTCGGCCTTGTTCAGCAGGATATAATGGACGTTATGGCTGGCGATCCGCAATGCGCCGGATGATGGTTGCATCACCTCGGAACTGCGCGAATTCCAGAGCTGGATGACAAGCAGCATGGCGAGGATACCGATTATCCCGATCGCCAATAATGAGCGCAATCTGCGCATCAGGATGCCAGTGCCTCCAGGATGGGACATTCCGGGACATCCGTGCCCGAGCATCTGGCGGCGGTCTTCGCCAGGATATCTTCGATACGGCGCAGATCGGTGATCTTCTCGCGTATGTCGGCCAGGTGCCGTTCGGTTCGCTCCTTGACCTCGGCGCAGGTCTGGGTGCCGCCATCCACAAGCGCCAGCAGCCCCTTGATGTCATCGATGCTGAATCCCAGCTCGCGCGCGCGCAGGATGAACTGTAACCGCCTCGCATGCGCTTGCGCATAGATTCGATAGCCAGCTTCGGTGCGCGGTGGATCCGGCATCATGCCGATCTTTTCATAGTAGCGGATGGTTTCGTGATTGCAGCCGGTCTTTTGGGCCAATTGCCCGCGGGTGAAGGTCGTCGCGGCCTCGTGATCGGACATGGCGGGAATCCTTCTTGAGCCTGTAGTTGCTACAGAGAGTAAACAAAAAAGCGGATCGGTTCGAGAGGATGCGCATTCCGTGGGAATCGCTTGCCGAGGCAGGCACGCATGACCAATGACCTCGGAGGTCGAGTCGCCATGGCTGCCCATCGAGGGCACAGCGCCGCGCCCGATGAGCAGGGAGAGGCAGATATGACTGAAAAGACCGGCAACAAGCTGATCTCTACCGGTCTGATTGGCACGATCATTGCAGCGCTATGCCGCTTCACGCCAATTCTGGCGGTCCTCTTGGGGGCCGTTGGCCTCTCGGCTGTGCTTGGCTGGATCGATTATGTGCTTCTCCCCGCCCTCGTCTTCTTCATCTTGCTGACACTCTACGCTGTCTGGCGACGCCAGAGGCGCGTGCGGGATCACTGAAGGGATGGCCGGATGAACGATACCTGCTGCGCGCCGCAAGGCGAATATGACCTGATCGTGATCGGCGCCGGATCGGCGGGCTTTTCTGCCGCCATTACGGCGACCGAATCCGGAAAACGGGTGGCGCTGATCGGACATGGCACGATCGGGGGCACCTGTGTCAATTTTGGCTGTGTGCCATCCAAGACAATGATCCGGGCCGCCGAAGCGCTCCATGGTGCAACCGCCGCAGGCCGTTTTCCGGGGCTGTCCGGTACGGCGCAGGTCGATGACTAGGCCTCGCTGATGGCAGCCAAGACCGATCTCGTCACGGAACTCCGGCAGAGGAAATACGCAGACCTTCTGCCCGGCTATGAGGGGATTACCTATATCGACGAAGGGGCCACCAGGCTGATCGAAGGCGGTGTGCAGATAGGCACCCACATGATCCGCGCTCCGAAAATCGTCATTACCACTGGGGGGCGTCCTGCCCTGCCGCCGATCCCCGGTATCACGGAAGTGCCGACGCTCGACAGCACCTCATTGCTGGAACTGGAAGAACTGCCCGAGAGCCTTGTGTTCCTTGGTGGCGGCTACATTGGCGCGGAACTGGCGCAGATGATGGCCCGGATGGGAGCGAACGTAACGGTGGTCTGCCGCAGCCGCCTGTTGCCCCGGGCCGAACCGGAAGTGTCGGAGGCGCTTGCCAGGGTCTTCCGTGACGAAGGCATCACCCTGCATTGTGGTGTGACCTATGATGGTTGCCATCGCGACGGTAGGCAGGCGGTGCTCTGCGTCGAGGAAGGTGGAGAACGACTGGAGTTGTCTGCCGATCATCTGGTGGTGACTGCCGGGCGCAGCCCCAATACCGAAGGGCTGGGATTGGCTGAAATGGGGATCGAGACCGACAGCCGTGGTGCGATTATCGTTGGCGATGACATGGCCACAACCCGGCCCGGCATCTTTGCCGCCGGTGATGTCACCAACCGCGATCAGTTCGTTTACATGGCCGCCTATGGCGCAAAACTGGCTGTGCGCAATGCGCTTCTGGGCGAGGCCAACCGCTATGACAATGCAGCGATGTCCTGGGTCGTCTTCACCGATCCGCAGGTGGCGGGTGTCGGTTTGACCGAAGCAGCGGCGAAATTGGCGGGACATAAGGTGAAGACGTCGGTTCTTGGTCTCGACAACCTGCCACGTGTGCTGGCCGCTCGCGACACACGCGGCGTCATCAAGCTGGTGGCCGATGCGCAAACAGACCGACTCCTCGGCGGCGTCATCATGGCGGCCGAAGGTTCTGACAGCGTGCAGACGCTGGCCATGGCGCTGAAATTCAGCATGACGACGAAAGCTCTTGGCGAGACGATCTTTCCCTATCTGACAACGGTCGAGGGGCTGAAGCTCGCCGCGCAGACCTTCGACAAGGATGTGGCTAAGCTATCATGCTGCGCCGGGTAGAATTGCCGGCCTCGGGCCTCTCGGGTTCATCGAGCCTCGCGCCTCTTGGTGATGGGCGGGTTCGGTGCTGCCGCTTCGGTCGAGGTGGTGTCGATCTCGAAATTGTCGCGCCGCAGATTTGTTGTCACGAAGTCCCCCGTTTCCAGATGCCGACCGCCCTGGAACCGCATGGCCAACAGCTTTGCGCAATCATCATGTGGCGGGGGCAGGTTTCGGCAACCTGGACCGCGGTCACTCCAAAGAAAGAATGTCGGGATCGGCGCGAAAGGGATCGGTTGGCACGGGCACCGCATCGGTCCAATGCGCGTAATTACCCGGGACGCCCCGATCCTGACATGCGGCGGCAAGACGGGCGAGATCGTCTAGCGGCGCAGGCGACATGTCGATGCGCAGCGACATCGGGGGGCGGTCCGGGGCGAGGACAAGAAGTGCGGCTGATTTCAGCCCGCGCCTGTCGCCTCCAGCTTCGTGTGCCGCGTGCAATGCCGCGATCAACTGCTCGGCCATTCCCGAAAACGTGCTGCGATAGGCTTCTTCCAGCCGCTCCAGCACATGGGGTCCGGCGAGGATGTTACCGGCAGCGACAAGACCGGGCCGAGTGATGTGGCCATGCCACGAGCCATTGCGATCGCCGCTATGCGCCGCCGTGTTTCCTTGCAGGTCAAGCACGGTCAATTGCCGCCATTCGCGATTGCCGTCCGCACTGATGACGGCTTCGAGCGTTTCCGGGGCTCCGGCTCCCGCCAGCATCCGGTCCAACGCCTCATCGCCCCAGAAGGTGCTGGGGGCGGCGCCCTGGCTGGCGGACAACCCCGAATCGAAACGCCCGCGCAAAACCCATCCCCCGACACAATAGGAGCCGGTAGCGGCCGCGCCTCCGATCGTGCCCGTCTCAGGGTCCCGGACCAACAGCGAAAATGTCATGCCACCTCCCGAAGATGCCCGAAATTCAATCATTCCGGTTCGCTACCATATTTATAATGAAAAATTTTGCCTTGTTCAATTTATTATGATAAATTTGAGGCAAGAATAACGGCAGCGTTGCAACGACAGATGCCGACAGCCATCCAAGAGGGAGACTCAGATGTCCATTTTGTCACTCACCCGCCGTGCGGTGCTGGCAATGACCGCAGCCGCGGCTATAAGCGCCGGTCTGGCGCTGCCTGCCGCTGCGCAGACACCTCCGGGTGTCCTGTTCGTCGGGCAGATCGCCGAGCCGAAATCGCTTGATCCGGCTGCCGTGACCGCGGCCAATGATTTCCGTATCGTGGTCAATATCTATGACGGGCTGGTGCGTTATGCCGACGGCTCGCTCGAGGTGGAGCCAGCGCTTGCCGAAAGCTGGGATATCTCGGATGACGGGTTGGAATATGTGTTCCATCTTCGCGAGGGCGTGACATTCCATGACGGCACGCCTTTCAATGCCGAGGCGGTGAAGTTCAATTTCGACCGGATGCTGGACGAGGAACACCCCTTCCATGACACCGGCCCCTTTCCGCTGGCATTCTTCTTCTCGGCAATCGAGTCGGTCGAGGCCGTCGATGACCTGACGGTGAAAATGGTGCTGAACGAACCGTTCGCGCCGCTGCTGTCGAACCTCGCCTATCCGACGGGGCTGATCGTCTCTCCGGCCGCGGTCGAGGCGGGGGGCGCGGATTACGGACGCAACCCGGTTGGAACCGGGCCGTTCAAATTCGCCGAATGGAGGTCCAACGAACTCGTCGCGGTCGAGAAGAATCCCGATTACTGGGATGGCGCCCCGCCGCTTGACGCGGTGGTGTTCCGCCCGGTCACCGATGCCAATACCCGCACGGCAGAGATGCTGGCGGGAGGGCTCGATGTCATGGTCGAGGTGCCGCCGGTTTCGCTGTCGGAATTCCGGAACGACAATTACAGGATACTCGAAGCCGCCGGGCCGCATCTGTGGTTCCTGATCCTGAATACCAAGGAGGGGCCCTTCGCCGACAAGCTGGTCCGGCAGGCAGCCAATTACGCGATCAACAAGGAGGCGCTGGTCAACGACATTCTCGAAGGCACGGCAGAGGTTGCGGCAGGACCGACCCCGCCGGCCTTTGCATGGGCCTATAATGACGAGCTGGAACCATATCCGCATGACCCCGAGAAGGCCAAGGCCCTGCTGGCCGAGGCCGGGGTCGAGAGCCCGAGCGTGACCTTCTACGTGACCGAGGGCGGTTCCGGGATGCTGGACCCGATCGCGATGGGCACGGCGATCCAGGCCGATCTGGCGGCGGTCGGTTTCGACGTGACGATCGAGACCTATGAATGGAACACCTTCCTTGGCGAGGTGAATCCCGGCCTGGAAGGCAAGGCGGACATGGCCGAGATGGCCTGGATGACCAACGACCCCGACACGTTGCCTTTCCTTGCGCTGCGTACCGATGCATGGCCCGACAAGGGCGGATTCAACTCGGGCTATTACTCCAACCCGAAGGTCGATGAACTGCTGAACAAGGCGCGGGTCTCGACCTCGCAGGAGGAGCGGGCGGACCTTTACAAGCAGATGCAGGAAATCGTCTACGAGGACGCGCCTTGGGTATTCGTGGCGAACTGGAAGCAGAACGCCGTCACCACGGCCAATGTCGAGGGGCTGGAACTGCAGCCCAGTTTCCTGCTGGAACTCGGCAAGGTCGCCAAGAACTGACGCGGCAAGAGGGACGGCGCTGCGCGTCCCATCCGGCCAACGGGGGCGGATCGTCCTGCGATCAGCCCGGTCTGCATGACAGGAGGGGGCATGGGAGGTTACATTCTCAAGAGGCTGCTTTCGGCCATCCCGGTCATTCTGGGCATCACGGTCATCGTGTTCCTGATCATGTCCTTTATCCCCGGCGATCCGGCAACGGCGATCCTCGGCTCTTATGCCACGCCCGAGAATGTCGAGAAGCTCAACCGCGATCTCGGCCTCGACAAGCCGCTGGCACAGCAATATTTCATCTGGCTCGGCAATATGCTGCAGGGCGATTTCGGGCGGTCATATTCGCTCAATCGCCCGGTTCTCGACGAGATCCTCGACCGTTTCTCGGCCACGCTGATCCTGGCCGGGGTGGCCCTGGCGATCTGTTCGGTCCTCGGCGTGATCGCGGGGGTGATCTCGGCGGCGCGGCAATATGGCTGGGCCGACAAGTCGATCACCTTTGTGGTGCTGATCGGGATCTCGGTTCCGTCATTCTTCCTCGGCATGCTGCTGATCCTGTTCTTCGCCGTCCGGCTGAAGCTGTTCCCGGTCTCGGGCATGTATGCGATCTATGGCGGCGGGGATCTGGCTGACCTGCTGCGGCATCTGGTCCTGCCTGCCAGTGCGCTCGCGGTCGTCGCGACGGGGGTCATCGCAAGGCTGTCCCGCGGCGCGATGCTGGAGGTCCTGCGGCAGGATTTCATCCGCACGGCCCGCGCCAAGGGTGTCGGAGAAGGGCGCGTGATCTGGCGCCATGCGCTGAAGGCCGCGATGGTCTCGATCATCCCGGTGATCGGTATCCAGGCGGGCTTCGTGCTGTCCGGTGCGGTCTATATCGAGGTGGTCTTCCAGTGGCCCGGCGTGGGCCGGATGCTGGTCGATGCGATCCTGAAGCGAGACATCCTGCTTGTGCAGGGCGCGGTGACCTTCGTCGCGGTCTGCTATGTCCTTTTCAACATCGTCGTAGATGTCGCGCAGGCGCGTCTCGATCCGCGCATCAAGACCTGAGGCCCGCATGACCGGATTCCTGAAACTTCTTTTCCGCAACCGGCTGGCCGGGCTCGGCGCTGTCATTCTTGCCGTGATCGTCGTGATCGCCGTGTTGGCGCCATTGCTGCCCCTGCAGCCGCCCGACATCACCGACACGGCGCGGCGCTTTCTGCCTCCGCTGTCGGAAGGTCATCTTCTGGGCACCGATCACCTGGGGCGGGACCAGCTTTCACGGCTGCTATGGGGCACGAGGCTGTCGCTGGCCGTGGGCTTTGCCGCGGCGGTTGTGGCAGCGGTGATCGGTTCGGCCATCGGTATTACCTCGGGCTATTTCGGCGGGCGCATCGACAACCTGATGATGCGCGGCGTCGATATGCTGATGGCCTTTCCCTATATCCTGCTGGCGCTGGCCATTGTCGCGGCGCTTGGGCCCGGCCTGACGAATGCGCTGATCGCGGTGGCCGTGGTAAACATCCCCTTTTTCGCACGCAATATCCGGGGCGTCACGGTGGGATTGGCCGGGCGCGAATTCATCGACGCCGCGCGGTTGGGAGGTAAGGGCCATCTGGGCATCATCCTGACCGAGCTGTTGCCCAATGTCATGCCGGTCATCATCGTCGCCATGTCCACGACGATCGGCTGGATGATCCTGGAAACTGCCGGTCTCTCCTTCCTTGGGCTGGGCTCGCAGCCCCCGCAGGCGGATCTGGGCTCGATGCTGGGCGAGGCGCGGGGGGCGCTGATCACCAATCCCTGGACCTCGATCATTCCCGGCCTGATGATCTTTTTCATCGTCATGTCGATCAACCTGCTTGGAGACGGGGTGCGCGACGCGCTGGACCCCAGGCTGAAATCGGGGGCGCTGTCCCGGCCGCAGGCACGGACCATGCAGAAGTTTACGGATTTCGCGGACCAGCCGCAAAAGGGGCTGCTGGATCTGCAAAAGCTCGAAACGCAATTCCATGTCGGCAAGCGGGTCTACAAGGCGGTCAACCAGGTCTCGCTGCATATCGAACCGGGCGAGTGCCTTGGCATCATCGGCGAGTCCGGTTCCGGCAAATCGGTCACGGCCCTGTCGATCATGGGGCTGGTCGCCTCGCCACCCGGTGTCATCACTGGCGGAGCGGTGAAATTCGAGGGGCGGAACCTGCTCGACCTGCCGTTCAGGGAGTTGCGCGACATGCGCGGGCGGCGCATCGCCTATATCTTCCAGGACCCGCTGGCGACCCTGCATCCGCTTTATACCGTCGGCGATCAGATGGCCGAGGCGATCACGGTGCATTCCGGCACCTCACGCGCGGATACCCGGAGGCGGGCGCTGGAACTGCTGAAAACCGTGCGCATCCCCAATGCCGAAAGAAGGCTGGACAATTATCCGCATGAATTGTCGGGAGGCATGCGTCAGCGGGTCGGGATCGCCATGGCGTTGTGCAACGAACCCGACCTGATCATCGCGGACGAGCCGACCACGGCGCTGGACGTCACCGTGCAGGCGCAGATCCTCGCGCTGCTCGCGGATTTGCGGCGCGAGCGGGGATTGTCGATCATGTTCATCACCCATGATTTCGGCGTGGTCGGGCAACTTTGCGACCGGGTGGCGGTGATGTATGCGGGCAGGATCGTCGAAGAGGGGCCGACCGCCCAGGTCCTCGAAACGCCCGCCCATCCCTATACCAGGCGCCTGATCGCCAGCGTGCCGGAACTGGGTGGCGGCAAGCGCGAACTAGTTTCGATCCCGGGGCTGCCGCCAGCCATGGACGATCTGCCTCCAGGTTGCGCCTTTGCGCCGCGCTGTCATCGCGCGCAGGATAGCTGCCGCTCCGGCGCGGTTCCCAATCGCCGGACCGGACCGCGCGCGGTGCGCTGCCATTTCCCCGAAGCGTCGGAAACGGAGGCCGCCCATGCCTGAGACCCCGGCACTCAAGCTTACCGGACTGACGAAAAGCTTTCCCGTCGCGCGGACGATGCTTGGCAAAGTCACGGCCGAGGTCAAGGCGGTGCGCCCGGTCGATCTGGAGGTCCGGCAAGGCGAAACCCTTGGCATCGTGGGGGAATCGGGCTGCGGGAAATCCTCGCTGGCGCGGATGCTGGTGGGGCTCTCGAAGCCGACTAGCGGAACGATCGAGATCGAGGGCAAGCCGCTGGATGTCCGTGATCGCCGCCTGTCGAGCCAGCAGATCCAATATGTGTTCCAGGATCCGCTCTCGTCGCTCAATCCGCGCAAGACCATCCGGCAGATCATGGAGATGCCGCTGAAGCAGCTGTTCGGCATGGACAAACAGGCGCGCGCCGCACGAATTGCCGAGGTATTCGACAGTGTCAATCTGCGGTCGGAATTCCTTGATCGCTACCCGCATGAATTCTCTGGCGGCCAGGCGCAGCGTATCGGTATCGCCCGCGCCCTTCTGGCCAGTCCCCGAATCATCGTCCTGGACGAGCCGGTCTCGGCGCTCGACGTTTCGGTGCAGGCACAGGTGTTGAACCTTTTGGCAGGGCTGAAGGACGAATATGACCTGACCTACCTGTTCATCTCGCATGACCTTGCCGTGGTCGAGGCGGTTTGCGACCGCGTGGCGGTGCTGTATTTCGGCAAGGTGGTCGAGATAGGGCAGGCCGAGGATATCTTTGCGCGCCCCCGCCATCCATATACGAGACTGCTGGCGCAATCCGCCCCGGTCGTCGGACGGCCGCTTGCAGCCCCCGAGGCCCGGGAAACAGAGCTTCCCGATCCGCTCGACCCGCCGACGGGCTGTTCTTTCGCGGCGCGATGCCCCAATGTGACCGAGTGTTGCAGAAGGGAGGAACCGGCACTTGAAACACAGGGAGGAGCGCAACTTGCCGCCTGCTTCAACCCCATCGCACAAGGCTGATTCCTCGCGCCTGTCGCGGCCGCTAGAGGTGGCGCGCCATCTCAAGCAGCTGATCATGGATGAGGGCATGCAGCCGGGCGACCGATTGCCGAGCGAGCCGATCCTGATCGAGAAACTGGGCCGGTCGAAAGGAACGGTGCGCGAGGCAATGCGCATTCTGGAAGCCGAGGGGCTCGTTCGCACGCGGACCGGACCGGGAGGGGGCGCCTTCGTGGATCGCTCCAGCGACGAGCAGATCATGGCGCTGATGGCCAATCACTTCTATTTCGAAGCGCTGACCTTGCGGGATATCTACCAGTTGCGGCTGGCCCTGGAACCGGAGCTTGCGGCCTCGCTGGCCGGACGCCTGACGGAACAGGCTCTCGAGGATTTGCAGGCGCAGATGGTGTTCTATGCCAATCCCCCCCGCAATGCCGAGGAAGAGCGGGAACAGCATGTCGCCTCGCTGGCCTTTCACCGGCAGCTGGCGCGCCATTCCCCGAACCCGTTGCTGGGGTTGATGATTCGCTTTCTGGCGCGCTTCCTGACCGACCTGACGATTCGCCAGCGGCTTTACGAGCCGCATAACCGTGAATTGTGGAAGCGTGGCCGCGATTACCAGAGCCAATTGCTGGGAGCTTTGACCCGAGGCGATGAAAAGGCCGCGCGCGAGACCATGCGTGCTCATATGAATACGGCACTGCGGCTGATGGAGAACCAGGCGGTGCGGGTCGAACAGCGGTTGTTCTGATTTTTGTTGTGCCCTTCATGGCAGAAGGCGCGGCGGGAACTGGGTGGCGACGCCTCGCTGACTTTCCTACAATTCGTCGCGCCAGCGATTGACCAGCGGGTATCGGCGGTCCAGCCAGAAGGCCTTGGTCGAAATGCGCGGGCCGGGGGCGGCCTGATAGCGCTTCCACTCGCTGATATAGAGCAGTTTCTCGACATGCCGTACCGTTTCGGCATCAAAACCCTGTTCGACCAGATCCTTGAGCGCCAGGTCCTTTTCGACCAGCCCTTCGAGAATCGTGTCCAGAACCTCGTAGGGAGGCAGCGAATCCTCGTCCTTCTGATCGGGGCGCAGCTCTGCCGAGGGCGGTTTCGAGATGATTTGCGGCGGGATGACCTCGCCTTCGGGGCCCTTCATCCAGGGGCGGCGATTGGCGTTGCGCCAGCGGCAGGTCTCGAAGACACGTGTCTTGTAGAGATCCTTGATCGGGTTATATCCCCCTGCCATGTCGCCATAGATCGTCGCATAGCCCACTGCGACCTCGGATTTATTGCCGGTGGTCAGCAGCATTTCGCCGAACTTGTTCGACAGTGCCATCAGCATCACCCCACGCAGGCGGGACTGGATGTTCTCTTCGGTCGTGTCGGGGCTGGTGCCCTCCATCAGATGCGCCAAAGCATCCGAAACCGCGTCGCGGGCGCCGTCGATTCGGACCGTGTCCAGCCGTGTGCCCAACCGGTTGGCGCAATCGGCGGCATCATCGAGACTGGCCTGCGAGGTATATTCCGATGGCAGCATGACGCAGCGGACGTTTTCGGGGCCGATAGCGTCGGCGGCGATCGTGGCGACCAGAGCCGAATCGATGCCGCCCGACATCCCGAGAACGACCTTGGAGAAGCCTGATTTGCGCAGATATTCACGCAGGCCCAGCATCATGGCGTGATAGTCCTGCTCCCATGCGTCGGGTTGCTTGGCCATCTCGCCGGGTTCGGCCTGCCAGCCTTCATCGGTGCGGGTGAAATCGACAGTGGTGATCGCTTCCTCGAAGGCAGGGAGTTGCACGACTTTCCTGCCACCGGGATTCAGTACGAAGCTGGCGCCGTCATAAAGCTGGTCGTCCTGCCCGCCGACGAGGTTCACATAGACCAGCGGCAAACCGGTTTCGACGACACGCCCGACCATATGGCCCATGCGCAGGTCCAGTTTCTCGCGGTGATAGGGGGAGCCATTCGGCACGATCAGGATCTCGGCCCCGGTCTCGGCCAGGGTTTCGGCGACATCCGGATACCAGCTATCCTCGCAGATCGGAGAGCCGATGCGTGCCTCGCCGACCGGATAGGGGCCGCTGATAGGGCCGCTGTCGAACAGCCGCAACTCGTCGAAAAGCTGCTTGAAAGGCAGGTGGTGCTTGAGGATTCGGGCGACCAGCTTGCCGTCCTTGAAGATCCAATAGGCGTTATAAAGCTTGTCCCCTTCGCGCCACGGACCGCCGATGCCGATGGCCGGTCCGTCCGAGCAGGCCGCGCCAACCCCCTGGATCGCGGCAACCGCCTGTTCGGTAAAGGCGGGTTTCAGCACCAGGTCCTGCGTCTGGTAGCCGGTGATGAACATCTCGGGCAGGGCCAGCATGTCGGCGCCGGCTTCTTTTGCCGTGGCCCATGCCTCTCGGGCCTTGGCGGCGTTGCCGGGCAGATCGCCCACGGTGGCGTTCAGCTGGCCGATGGTCAGGCGGAAACGGTCGGTCATGGTAATGCCCCTGTTATCTCGGTCCCGTGATAGGGGAAGGCGTGGAAAAGGAAAAGTCGGGCTTTGCGCGAAGCGCGCGCTTGGGGTAGACCATGGGGCAAAAGTCAGGGGCAAGAGCGATGATGACGGCAAGATGGGCAGCAACGAGAGCGGGCGCATTCGCGATGATGCTGGCGGCGACGATGGTTGCGGCGGATGCGCAGGTCATCACCAAGCAATATGATGATGGCGGCGTTTATGAGGGCACGTTCCGAAATGGCCGCCAGCATGGGCAAGGCAGTTACACGCTGCCCAGCGGATACAAATACGAAGGCGATTGGGTCGATGGCCAGATCCTGGGGCAAGGCACTGCGACTTTCCCCAATGGCTCGGTCTATGTCGGGAGTTTTACCAAGGGCAAGCCGGACGGCAAGGGCAAGATCACCTATGCCGATGGCAGCACCTATGAAGGGGACTGGATCGCGGGCGAGATCACCGGCGAAGGCGAGGCGCATTACGCCGATGGAAGTGTTTACAAGGGACAATTCGTCAAGGGGTTGCATCAGGGCAACGGTATGCTGACCCGGCCCAATGGCTATCGCTATGGAGGTGAGTGGAACGCCAATGTCAAAGAGGGGACCGGCAAGATCACCTATCCTGACGGCGCGGTCTATGAAGGCGGGATGCTGGCCGGTCAGCCAGCGGGCAAGGGCAAGCTCACCATGCCGGACGGGATGTCCTATGACGGTGTATGGGCGGCCGGTCAGATGTCGGGTACCGGTGTTCTCGTGCAGCCCTCGGGCGACCGCTACGAGGGCGAGATGCGGCAGGGAAAACGTGAAGGGCAGGGCGTTGCGACCTATGCGAATGGCGAAGTCTATGATGGCCAGTTCGTGAACGACCGCCGGCACGGGCAGGGAACATTCACCGGGACCGACGGATATGTCTATACGGGGCAATGGGTCGAGGGCCGGATGGAAGGCGAGGGCAAGATCACCTATCCCGACGGCTCGGTTTACCAGGGTCAGATGAAGGACGACCGCCCGAACGGGACCGGCAAGATCACTTATCCCGATGGCTCGACCTACGAGGGACAGTGGGTGGATGGCGTGATCGAGGGCGACGGAAAGGCAAGCTATGCCAATGGTATGGTTTATGAAGGCGGCTTCAGGAATGCCCGGAATCACGGGCAGGGCCGGATGTCCTATCCCGACGGTTATGTCTATACCGGCGCCTGGCAGGACGGCCAGCGTCATGGTGAGGGGCAGGCAACTTATCCCGATGGCACGGTTTATACCGGCAGCTTTGCCAATGGATTGCGCGAAGGGCAGGGCAAGCTGACCACCCCCGATGGCTTCGTCTATGAAGGCGGCTGGAAAGAGGGCGAGATCGACGGCAAAGGGGTTGCTACCTATGTCAATGGCGATCGATACGAGGGCCATTTCGCGGCAGGCAAACGTCAGGGCCAGGGCGTGATGCGCTATGCCACGGGGAAGGTGGCCTCGGGTGAATGGGAGGATGACCGGCTGATCGATGCCGATTCCGAACCGCTCGAGGAGGGGACGCGAGGCGGGAATGAAGCCGAGGCACCCAGCCTGCCCGAGGAGGCTCCGGCAGAGGGTGGGTAATCCCGGACCGGATGCGTTCATTCGGATAATGCTCATACGAATAGGGGCGGGATTTGCATCCCGCCCCTGTCGGTCTTGATATGGTCCGCCGCCCTGATCCGCAGCGAGGGATCACAGCAGCGGCGTTGCGTGTTTCACATGCCGGGCGACGAGTTTCTTGACGGCGGACCCTTTCGCGGGGATCAGTCGCGCGGGTTCGGCGATGAAATCGGGCGCCGTGATCTGCGGGAAAAGCGTTTCGATCTCTTGCCTTGCGGCGGGAGACACGCTCTTCAAGGCTTCCGGCCCGGTGAACAGGCTTTCGGTCGGTGCGTCCTCGGAAAAGATGACCTGATGCTTGTCGAACAGGATGTGGAAATAGGTCACATTGTCGATATCTTCCGCGATTTCGATCCCGTTCACGCCCACCAGCTTGTTGGCGGGGATCAGAACCTCATCGGCACCGAACATCCGCTGTGCGATTTTTGATTTCACCAGAACCCGGTGCTGACGGCTGACCATCAGATCGCGTTTCGGCAGGCCACCGCCAAGCGCTCCGGCCGGGATGCGGATCGGGCGCAGCTTCGGGTTGCGGGCGATGTCGATGGCGTCGCGGCTGGTCGAGCCGATCCAGCGGATGGGCTGATAGCCGTCATCCATGGTGGCGATCATGTCGCCGATTTGCAGTTCCTCGACCGGTTTGTTGCCGTGATCGGTTTCGATCAGGGTGTTGGCGGTGAAGCAGATAAAGGGCTGGTCATAGCCGTAGAGGTCAGAGTAGGCAATTCTCGGAGCCCTGCCATTTCCGTCGTCAGTATAGGTCCCATAAGGCCCGACACTGGTTATGGAATATGTAACGCCCTCTTTAATATCGCCGGGTTGAAGGCCTGAGAAAGTTATGAATCCATAGTCGTTATCTACAGCAGTAGAGCCAAATTTATAGATACCTCCTCCGGGGAATGCATCTATGGTTTTGTAGGCCAATGAAGCCGCATACCGATCATTTGGATATGTTGGGTTAAGAGCGACATCTGGGCCAATCCAAATCTGGGTAGTATCAAAGTCAGCATATTGATTGAGATATAAATCATCGTCACTAACAGTAACTTGGAAGAATTGTGACGTATCGTTTATTGTAAAGGATGATCCCGGTGCAAACCCATCTGGATCTCCATTGCCGTCCGAAAGTGGGTCCTTGTAACCCCAGGTTATCGCATTCTCTCTAATCGCCCAAAAAGTATATTCAGTCATATCATTAACCTTTCACGGAAAAAAATCACGCCTTTGCGTGTATATCCTTGTGCTCATGCAAGACATTCTTGTCTATCTCTCTGTAAAGAATGACAGCAACAACTGTTCCGTATCCGGAACAATCGCGGGGGCAAACTTTGGCTCTCGATCCGAAGCCGGATCGAACCGCCCGAGTCCCGGCGTTCCTATGGCGACTCGGAGTCATGTCGGTTTCCGCCAACTCCTGCCCGAGCCATCCGCCG
The DNA here is from genome assembly GCF_028553805.1 of Paracoccus saliphilus. Classification (NCBI taxonomy): domain Bacteria; kingdom Pseudomonadati; phylum Pseudomonadota; class Alphaproteobacteria; order Rhodobacterales; family Paracoccaceae; genus Paracoccus; species Paracoccus saliphilus. Next base: position 823,619 of record NZ_CP067140.1, read on the forward strand.
GTACATGGTCGTCCGCCCGATGCCCAGGATACGCGCCGCGGCAGAGACATTCCCGCCCGCCCGGATCAGGGCGCGGGTCAGGACCATACGCTCTGCCGCGCCGAACCCATGAGCTGACGGGTCGTCACCCTCTCCAAACAGGTCAGAGGCAGGCAGGTGATTGATATCGCCCTCTCGTTCCAGCTTGAGGGCGCGGCGGGCGGTGCGGGTTGCGCCCATGACAATATCGTCCCGGTTCACCGCCAGCAGCATTGCCGGATCGGTGCCGTCCTTCGAGGCAGAGATGATTCGGGCATCCGTATGGCAGGCCCGAAAATACATCGCCTCTATCGTCTTGGCCGTATGGACAACCTGGGACAGGAGCAGGTGGTTGTAATGCTCATCTTGATCGCTGCGAGCCGATGTCACGTCAAGCACCGCCAGCAGCCGTCCGTCGGGGCCCCAGATCGGGGCATCCATGCAGGACAGATCGATATTGCGGGTTCGGAAATGCTCGTCCCGATGGATGCAGATCTGGCGGCCTTCGATCAGGCAGGTTCCAATGCCATTGGTGCCCTGAACGGTCTCTGACCAATCTGCACCTTCCCACAGGTCCCAATCCTGAAATTGTGGAATATCCGCGTCGTTGACACGCTGATCCACCACCACGCCTTCGGCATCGGTCATCAGCACATTGCGCCCGGGCAAGCCGACCAATTTGAAAAGCAGATCAAGCTACGGTGCAACAAGATGTAAAAGTTTCCCCAATTCTTCCTGACGGAGCGATAGCTCTGCCTGTGTCAGGCGTTCGGGGCGATAATTATCCGCCGGATCGAGGTCGTATTTCAACATCGATCGCCGCCATGATGTTACCAACGCCGATCCGGCGGATTTTGACTGGCACTTGTTGATTATCTCGGCGGAGTGTTCTTTGTGATCCATGGATGCTGCATTGAAAAAAATACTGGATAAAAATATACTTGCAAGTGAACGTAATTCCGGGTGAGGGCAGTGTTTATTTCTTTAAGATTCTTTTACTGTGAAGACTGCAATTCGCGGATATTCTCTCCGAAGAGGGTATTCAGCCGAAGGCCTCTCTATCAAGGATTGTATTTTCTTTAAAAATATGGCCGCATTGTGGGTTGGTGCGATTTCTGGGTGAGTCAATAATCATGACACCCCTGCTTGCTGAAATGATGAACAGTGGTGTGTTTTTGCTTGGAAGCGGGGTGAGGTCAATTGAAAAGGGTGATAGTTATTAATGAGTGCACTGTTTTGTTCTTTCGAGAAAATAATTAATGTAAGCCATGCAGCTGGATATCGGTTGCCGTGCTTGCGAAATATCCTGCAAGAGCGGGGATGGGATGTTTGAAACCGGCATTCTTGCCTGGCTATTCGTCTCGCGACCGGGCCTCGACATCGCTCCAATAGATACTGGCTAATTCGCGGGTCAGTCGGCCGGATTTGCCGTCACCGATCTGGTGGCCATCGATGGATGATACCGGCGTGATGCCGCCAAGCGTCCCGGTGACGAAGGCCTCATCCGCCGAATAGCATTGGGCCAGGGTGAAATCCTTTTCCATTGCCTGTCCCAGATGTTCGCCGAACAGCCGGAACACATGGCCCCGCGTGATTCCGTTGAAGCTGTAAAGCCCGCGCGAGGTCCATAGCTGCCCCTTGCGGATGATGAAGAAATTGGTCGAGTTGCAGCTTGCGACGAACCCGTTCGGGTCCAGCATCAGAGCCTCGTCCGCACCAGCCGCGATGGCCTGCGTCAATGCCTGGATCAGGTTCAGCCGCGAATGGGAGTTGAGCCGCAGGTCGAACACATCCGGGGTCGAGCAGCGGAAGGTCGAAGTGAAGAGCCGCAGCCCGTTATCGGCCAGTTCGCTGCGGGGGCGCTTGATCTCGGCCACGATGACCACGGTTGCGCCGCCAATGGTGAAACGGGGGTCCTGATTGGGCGTGGATTTTCGCCCGCGTGTGATCATCAGCCTGATATGCGTGTCAGTGGTAAAGCCGTTCTTCGCACAGGTGTCCATGATTGCTTGGGTGATCTCGTCCCGACTCATGCCGATATCGAGGCTGATCGAGCGCGCACCCTCGAACAACCGGTCGAGATGCGCATCCAGCGAGAGCAGCTTGCCATTGACCAGCCGCAACCCCTCCCACACGCCATCGCCCAGCACGAAGCCTGCATCGAAGACCGAGACCACCGCGCGGTCGCGATGGACGAAATCGCCGTTCACATAGATCAGCGCATCATCGTTGCGGGGGTCGCCGTCATAGCTTTGGGCGCTGGTTTGGGCCATTTCCGTCGCTTTCCTTTATTCGCGTTTCCGACCGGGCCATCTTACGAAATCCGGCTAGCCAATCCAGTGCATCGAAACCGGGCGGAGGTAAAGCCGCGTAGAGCTGCCGGTCGAGTTCGGAAAACCCCCGCGCGGGCAGGCCCAGCCAGCGCAGATGCCGCTCTGCCGCCGCGCGAAGGGTGGTCAGATCGTTCTGCTTCGCGGCCTCGTGCATGATACGTGAATGCGGCGAGGGCAGGTGGCGGCGCAGGCGCATGAGAAGCACATGACGATGCAGTGGGACGCGACGCCAGAGCATGAGGGACAGGCCGCAGGCGCAGCAAAGCAGCAGAATACCGGCAGCGATTATCCCATTGCCTGCGCCGTTCTCGTTCACGGCCCCGAAATTCGATCCAAAGCCGGCGAGGCCGAAAGGGATCGGGGCGAGCGGGGCGATCTCGATCTGTCGGTTTGCCGTGTCGAACCAGGGAATACCCGTGCCGGGCAGGATGGCGGGTTCGCCGGTATGCGGTCGCAACTGCCACTCCCAGACAACGCGGGCCAGCGGGCCTTGCTCGGTCATGATCGTTTCGCGTTGTTCCGGGGCGGTGAAGCTGATCATCCAGGGCTGGCGCAGATCGGGGCGCGGCGGCAGGTAATGTGCCAACGTACCCTCTGCCTCGATGGTGACACGGCGGGTCAGGACCTCGTTCTGTTTCAACTGACCCGGCTTGGCGGACAGCTCATCCGTGAGGGTCAACTGACGCGCCGAAAGCGGGCGGTGATCGCCGGGGAAAGGGTGGACATTCAGCGTAATGGCCGGGGCGGTGACTTCGGTTTCCGCGCGCTTGCGGTCTTCGGTGACATAGGTCAGGTTGTGCGTGACCGGGCCGATCTCTACCGGTCCGTCGCGGCTTGGAAAGACTGCTACCTTCCGTTCGAATATCTGCAGCAGGCGGCCATTGACGCGTTCCTTGTGCCAATCGTCGCGGGCGATCTGGACCCAGTCATAATCGGGCGAGTTCGGGAATATCATCTCTTCCAGCGAGACGGTCAGGTCATATTCGCCGCGGATCGTCAATTCGACCATCTCCGAGACGACCGGATTGCCGTGGTCGTGCAGAATCATCAATCGGGTATCGCCTTGCGCCGCGGCAAGATCGGTGAGGGTCAACCAAAGGATAATTGGCAGCAGCAGACGAATCACCATGAGTCCGCCTCCTTCGGGCGGATCAGTCCCAACTGGGCGCGGCGCTCGTATTCGGCGCGAATGCGCAGGCGCTGAAACTCACCCGGATCGTCAGAGATGGTCTCCAGCCATTCATCGCTGGCGACGATCCCCTTGCGATCAAGTTGCCGGTCCCATTTCGGCCCTGAGGCATTGGCCAGCAGCTTGGTTTCGATTGCCTCGTCCGACATGCGCCCCCCGGCCCCGGCCAGCCGTCCCGGCGCGACACTGTCACCGCGGGCGGGCGGGAACATCGATGCCACCAGATCGCGATTGGCGCGGGCCTGTGCATCGGCCGGATTGGCGAACAGCATGGCGTCGAAATAGGCGACCGATAGCGGATAGTCCCCGGTCGCGGCAAGGCTGAGCCCGCGATTATAGGTTTGCGACCGCCCGGCCTCGGCAAAGGCCTCGTCGGCGGCGGGATGGTCGCCGATACGATACAGTGCCACGCCTCGCGCCGCCGGGTCGGATAACAGGCGGGCGGCCATCCCATCCCACCCCACACGCAGCGCCAGCCGCCCTAACGCTTCTGGCCCCGCCACGGCCAGCGCGACCAATGCGACGGCCAGTATTATCATCGGTGCCCTCATCTCTGCCTCCGCAACATGACCAGCAGCGGTAGAAGCGCGAATGCGGCTAGAAACGGGCCGAGATCGCGATATTGCAAAGCCACAAGCACCGGGTCACGGACCGCCGCGCCGGGCCGATCAAGCCGGGCCGCCAGCCGGGTCATCTGGTCGGCGGGCAATGCCTCGCCGCCGCCTCTGACCAGGCGCTCCAATGCATCCTCGGGCGGGGCGGGCGCTTCGGGTGCCATTGCGGCAAGGCGCAACGTCGAGATACGCACTCCCTGTTCCGCCAGTCGCGAGGCCTCCGTCTCGGCCTGCGCGTCCACGCCACCACCATCCGAGATCAGGATCAGGTCGGCCCGGCGCATCTTGTCGAGCAGCTTTCCCGCCAGGCCAAGCGCATCGGCGGGACGGCTGCCCGGATTGGGCAAGGTGTCGGGCTCCAGAACGGCGATTTGCGTTTCCAGAGTGGCGGTATCGGCTGTGGGGGCGGCGATGGTATACGCCTCGCCGCCATAGAGGATCATTCCGACGGGCCGTCCCGCCAGCGCCTGCAAGAGCCCCGCCGCAGTGACCTGTGCCTCGGCCAACCCCGGTCCATTCGCGACGGATGGGGACATGTCGATGGCGATGATGACCGCATCGGTCTGCGCCAATACCGGTGCATCACGGCGCGGCAGCGCGGGACCCGCCAGCCCTATTGTCAGCGCGAATATCGCGAAAGGCGCCAACATGCGCTGCCAGACCGGTTGCCGCCCGCTCAATGCACCAAGCGCGGTCATGGCCCGCAGCATCTGGCGCGGCATGATCCGCTCCCATCCTCCGGCATCGGGTGCCCGACGCAAGATCCACAGCACTAGCAAGAGCAGGGGCAGAAGGGCCAACAGCCACCATGCTCGCAACAGGATCAGCCCGCCCATCTTCGCCTCCGGGCGGCAAGAACAGTCAGGCAGATCAGCGCAAGCGTGGCGGGCCATATCCAGAGCGATTGCCAATAGCGCATTGGCGGACGCGTGGACGGGTTCGGCTCCAACCGGTCCAGCGTGGCGGCCATGCGCTGCAGGTCCTCGGTGGTTCGCACGCGGAAGCTTTCGCCCCCTGCCGCCGCGGCTATGTCGCGTAGGGTCGCGACATCGACAGCGTCGCGGGAGGCGGGCTGATTTTCCAGATCCTCGGGGCCAAGCGCGATCGAGTGAACCCGGATGCCGTGACCGGCGGCAAGCTTTGCCGCTTCGACGGCAGGGACGTTGCCCGAGGTGTCCACCCCGTCCGAAAGCAGAACGATCACCCGTGTCGGCGCGTCGCTGTGGGCCAGCCGCTTGGTCGCCAGCCCCAACCCGTCTGAAATCGCGGTGCCGCGCCCGGATATGCCGATCTGGGCCTCTTCGATGGCGCGGGCGACGGCATCCACGTCAAAGGTCAGGGGCGAGGCGAAATAGGCCCGTTCGCCAAAGATCACCAGCCCGATCCGGTCGCCCCGCCGCGCCGCCACGAAGGCCGAGGCCGTGCGCTTGACAGCTTCGAGCCGTGAGACCGGCTGATCGTCCAGCCGGAAATCCTCTTTCATCATGCTGCCCGACAGGTCCAGCGCCAGCACGATATCGCGCCCCGATGCAGGGATGATGTCGCTGATCGCTTCGGTTCGTGGCCCCGCCATGGCGATCACCAGAAACATCCATGCCAGTGCAGCGAGCCACGGTCCCTGCCTGATCCCGGTATTCCTCTCGGCGCGGGCGGCCCGGTCCAGATGGTCGGGCAGGATCAGCGCCGGACGCCGGATGGCCAGTGGCGGAGCCAGATGCCGGATCACCAGCGGCAGCGGCAGCAGGATCAATATCCAGGGCAGCGCGAAACTCATCTCCGCCCCCGGCTGCGCAGGGCGATGCGTTCGATCTCGGCATCCGCCGGGGAGGGGGCTTCGCCATAGGCGGCGGGACGCAGGCGCTTGGGCAGATGGCCGAGGATGCGGGCGATGGCGAGGATACGCTCTTGTGCGGGCAGACCCCTCGTCGCCCGGACGCGCGACCGGCGCGAGGGACGGCGCGCCAGCCATGGCGACAGCAGGGCAAAGAATATCAGTGCCGCCAGAAGGCCAAGACCCGCCAGTCCAAGGGCCTCGCGCCATCCCAGTATCGCCATGTCGACTGGCAGGCGGGACGGAGCGAGGGCGGCGAGCATTTCCTCATGCGTCACGGCTGCACCTCTGCGGGGATTGCGCCGAGGGCGCGCAACCGGTTGATATCATCCGACAGGTCCGGAACCGACAGGCGGGCAAGGCGGCTGGCTTGGCCGTCGCTGATCGCCAGAATACCACTTGGCGCGATACATTCGGCCTCGTCCAGCATCAGCGCGACGGTCACCTTGCGTCGACGGGCGAGACGCGCCAGCGCAGCCTCGGCCGTTTGCCATCCGCCCGGATGTGTTGCCAGCATAACCCGTCCACCCGCAGGGGCGAGACGCGCGGCATGGGCCAGCGCTTCGGTCAGTGAAGGTGCTCCCGGATCGGCCAACGCGTGATCATGCTGATGCGCCAGCAGCCGGGAAATCCCGGCCATATGCGCGTCGCCGGTGGCCGGGGCCAGTTCCGCCAGCCCGCTGCCCGAAACCGTCAGACCCGCGATAGACCCTCCGCGCAGCACCGCCTGCCATCCCATGCGCGCCAGGTATCGTGCCGCTCGGACGGATCGTAGCGCCTCTCCGGTGCCCCACAGCATCGGGGCGCGGAAATCGGCGATCAGCAAGGTGGTGTCGTCGCGATCTTCGTGCAGGCTGCGGATATGCGGCTGGCCGGTGCGGGCCGTCGCGGCGGGGTCCAGCCGCCTTGGATCGTCACCTGTCACATAGGCGCGGATTTCACGCAGATCCATGCCAGCCCCTTCCTGTCGCGCAGGGGCCACGCCGGGGCGGCGCGTGGCGGGGCGATGCCGGGCCGGTCCTTGCGTTTCGTGACGTAGCGCCAGCAATTCCTCTGCCGTCAACCGGATTCCCGGAGCATCGGGAAGTCGGGCCAGAGCTACCAAGGCCGCACCTCGCGCAGGATGTCGGCGACGAGCGACCGTCCGCTGCGGCCTTCGCTGACGGCCTGCCACGCGGGAACCATGCGATGCGCCAGCGCGTCGGCAGCCAGCGCCTCGGCATCCTCTGGCAGGCCGTGATCGCGGCCATGCAGCCAGGCCCGCGCCCGCACTCCGGCCGCCAGCGCCAGCGATCCGCGCGGCGAGACCGGATGCTCGATCCATTCGGCCACCGTGCCGCCCGGGCGCGTGGCCATGACCAGCCGCACGATGAAATCCTTGAGCGCCGGGGCCAGATGCACTTGCGCCACCTCTGCCTGTGCCTGCGACAATTCCTCGGGAGTCACCGCCGTTGCCGCGGCAGGCGGCGATTGGCCCTCGGCCTCGACCAAATCGAGGATGGCGCGTTCGGCCTCGGCCCCCGGCAGGTCCAGCCGCAGATGCAGAAGGAAACGGTCAAGCTGCGCCTCGGGCAGCGGGAAGGTTCCCTCATGCTCGATCGGGTTCTGCGTGGCCACGACCATGAAGGGATCGGGCAGGGGGCGCGTGGTGCCGCTCGTCGTCACCTGCCGCTCGGCCATGGCCTCCAGCAGCGCGGATTGCACCTTGGGCGGGGCCCGGTTGATCTCGTCCACCAGCACGAGGCTGTGAAAGATCGGGCCGGCCATGAAATCGAAACCGCCGGCCTCGGGCCGGAAGATCTGCGTTCCGGTCAGGTCCGAGGGCAGCAGGTCGGGCGTGCACTGGATGCGCGAATGACTGCCGGGCAGATGCGCGGCCAGTTGCTTGACGGCGCGGGTCTTGGCAATGCCGGGCGGCCCCTCGATTAGCACATGTCCGCCGGAAAGCAGCGCGATCAGCAGCCGCTCGACAAGGATTTCATGGCCGATCAGCGTGGCGCCGACCTCGGCCCCCAATCGCGCGACGGCGTGGGCTTTATGCGATAATTCGTTCATCGCCTCCTCCCAGGGGTGAACCTGCACAGTCTGCAAGGAGTCGCGCCGTGACGCCACCCCGCCTAAAGTCGGAGACGAAAAATGAGGATGCTTGCGCGCAAATCCCGCCGATCGGGTGGTTTTGACTGGATTGCCGCGGCAGTTTCTGGTCAGTGGGGCCAAAGTTTTGATGCAGACACCAGGCAGAAGAAGCGATGAGTATACATCTTTATCAGAATGACCTTCCCGACGATGTGGAGCTTGGGCCGGTGGTGGCCATCGATACCGAAACCATGGGGCTGGATCCGCGCCGCGACCGGCTGTGCCTGGTGCAGATGTCATCGGGCGATGGCGATGCGCATCTGGTCCAGATCGAGCGGGGGCAGACCGAGGCCCCCAACCTGGCCCGCATGCTGACCGATCCCAAGGTGCTGAAGCTTTTCCATTTCGGGCGCTTCGACATCGCCGCACTGGAGAACGCCTTCGGCGTTGTCACGTCGCCCGTCTGGTGCACCAAGATCGCCTCCAAGCTGGTGCGGACCTTCACCGACCGGCACGGGCTGAAATACCTGCTGAACGAGCTAGTCGATGTCGATGTCAGCAAGCAGCAGCAGACCAGTGACTGGGGCGCCGAGGATCTTTCCGACGCGCAGCTGGAATATGCCGCCTCGGACGTCCTGTACCTGCACAAGCTGAAAGAGGCGCTGGAGGAACGACTGCGGCGCGAGAATCGTTTGGGCCTTGCGCAGGCCTGTTTCGATTTCCTCCCGGCGCGGGCCCATCTGGATTTGCTGGGCTGGGGGGATGAAAAAGACATCTTCCACCATTAGATGACCGCAATGAACGCATATCTCGATACCGCCGCCCGGGTAATCCGTACCGAGGCAGAGGCGCTGGAACTCTTGGCGGCAAGCCTCGGACCGGAATTCCGGCAGGCCATCGACCTGATCCTCGGGGCATCGGGGCGGGTGATCGTGTCCGGCATGGGCAAGTCGGGCCATATTGCCCGAAAGATTGCGGCGACGCTGGCCTCGACCGGGACGCCCGCGCAATTCGTCCATCCTGCCGAGGCCAGTCACGGCGATCTGGGGATGGTTACCCAAGCCGATGTGGCGCTGGTCTTGTCGAATAGCGGTGAGACGCCGGAACTCGCAGATCTGATCGCGCATACCCGGCGTTTTCGCATCCCCCTGATCGGCGTGGCGTCACGGCCGGAATCGACCCTGCTGCGCCAATCCGACGTCGTCCTTGTCCTGCCCGCCGCCGAGGAAGCCTGCGGCAGCGGGATCGTGCCCACCACTTCGACGACCATGACGCTGGCGCTTGGCGATGCGTTGGCCATCGCGCTGATGGAGCACCGCGAATTCACGGCCGAGCATTTCCGGACCTTCCACCCCGGTGGCAAGCTGGGCGCGCGGCTGGCAAAGGTCGGCGACTTGATGCATTCCGACATGCCGCTTGTGCATCGGGACGACCCGATGACCGAGGCGCTTCTGGTTATCAGCCAGAAAGGCTATGGTGTGACCGGCGTGACAGATTCCGACGGCCACCTGATCGGGATCATCACAGATGGCGATTTGCGGCGACATATGAAGGGGTTGCTCGATCACAGCGCAGTTGAGGTGATGACCGGCGATCCGAGGGTCATCGAGCCCGATGCTCTGGCCGAGGCGGCGCTTGCCGAGATGCAGTCACGCAAGATCACCTGTCTGTTCGCGGTTGCGAATGGTCGGCCACAGGGGATCCTGCATATCCATGACTGCCTGCGCGCGGGCATGGTCTGAGCGGATGACCCGGACCCGGATCGTTCGCTGGCTGCGCGTGTTGTTACCGTTGCTCGCGCTTGCGATTCTCTCGACGATGTTCCTGTTCTCCAGCGAACCCGACACCGATCCCGAGATCCCCTATGCCGAGGTCGATGCCGAGCGGATGGCGCGCGAGCCGCGCATGGTGGCCCCGGAATATTCGGGTGTGACCGATGACGGGGCCGAATTGTCGCTTCGCGCCGCCGAGGCCAGCCCGCAGCAGGACGAGGGCGGAACGGCCAGCCAGTTGCAGCTGGATTGGCGCCGCGCTGACGGGTTGACCGCGCAGTTGACCGCGCCGTCCGGAGGGGTGGATGATGGCGAGATCATGTTGCATGGTGGGGTCAGCCTGACCACATCCACCGGCTGGACCCTGGACGCGGCGCGGATAGATGCCGCGACCGATCGGTCCCGTCTCTTTGCGCCGGAAGGTGTGGACGCCGTCGCGCCTTTCGGCGAGATTACTGCGGGTAGGATGGAACTGCGTGCCGGCCCCGACAAGGACGGCGCGGCGGTTCTGGATTTTACCGATGGTGTCCGTCTGATATACCAGCCCTGATTTCTGCGAAGGAATATGACCATGCCGCGTCTCCTGATAATTGCTCTGACCTTGCTGGCCTCTCCGGCAATGGCGCAGGAGATTGGGTTCGGCGGGCTTCAGGCGGATGTCTCGGCTCCGGTCGAAGTGGCAGCCGACTCTCTTTCGGTCGAACAGGATAACGGACGCGCGGTCTTTACCGGGAATGTCGTGATCGGACAGGGCGAGATGCGGCTGTCGGCCCAGGAGGTCACGGTCGAATATGCCGATGCAAAGCAAAGCCGGATCAAGTCTCTTCACGCGAAGGGCAAGGTGACCCTTGTGAGCGGCGAGGACGCCGCCGAGGCGGAAGAAGCAAGCTATGACGTCGAAGCCGGCAATGTGACGCTGATCGGCGATGTGGTCATGACGCGGGGCAACAATGTCCTGACTGGCGACCAGATGCAGGTCGATCTGGCTACGGGCACCGCCAGGGTCGATGGCCGGGTGCGCTCTGTCCTTCAGCCGGGCGGGAACTGATGCAGGAAACCGAGATGTACGCGGGCGACGGCCTTACGGTCAGAAACCTGCGCAAATCCTATCGCAACCGGCTGGTGATCCGGGATGTTTCGGTCAGGCTGGAACGCGGTGAGGTCGTCGCCCTGTTGGGGCCGAACGGGTCGGGGAAGACAACCTGCTTCTACTGCATCGCGGGACTGGTTTCACCCGATGCCGGGCAGGTGACGATCGACGGACAGGATGCGACCCGCTTGCCGATGTTCCGGCGGGCGCGCATGGGAATAGGCTATCTTCCGCAGGAGATGTCGATCTTTCGCGGCCTCACGGTCGAGCAGAATATCATGGCGGTGCTGGAGGTCACTCTGGACGATCCGCGCCATCGCCGTGACAGGCTCGAAGAACTCCTGGCCGATTTCTCGATCACGCATTTGCGCGGTGCGCCCGCGCTGGCCCTGTCGGGTGGCGAGCGCCGCCGGGTAGAGATAGCCCGCTGCCTTGCCTCGGCGCCGAGTTTCCTGCTGCTGGACGAGCCATTCGCAGGCGTGGACCCCATAGCGGTGGGCGATATACGAGAATTGGTGCATGACCTGAAATCGCGCGGCATCGGGGTTCTGATTACCGATCACAACGTGCGCGAGACGCTGGCGATCGTTGATCGCGCCTATATTCTACATGACGGTCATGTGCTGATGTCCGGCACCACCTCGGAAATCATCGCCGATGCCAAGGTGCGCGAGGTTTACCTGGGCGATAGTTTCCATGTCGGCTGAAGGTCGCCATGCCGGACGGCCTCGGTGGGTCATCAGGGGAAATTGGATCAAATCGTTCGCTTTCCGTTGACAGGGGCGATCCACTGTCACCAAATTGAGTTACGCGGGTGCGGTATCAGACCGGGCCCTGCCATCCCCGTTTTCCGCCGTGCGCCGGTGCTTGAACGGACCGGCGCAGGCGAAGACGGGCAACCGGAGAGGAAAAACGATGCGCTATACCATCAGCGGAAAACACATTGATGTCGGCGATGCTCTCAGCACGCATGTCGAGACGGAATTGGGTGATACGGTTATCAAGTATTCGCAGCGCCCGACCGATGCGACAGTTACCTTTTCCCGCGATGCGCATCAGTTCCTATGTGATACGGTTGTGCATCTCTCCACCGGTCTGACCGTGCAGGCGCGCGGAGCTGCGAACGAGATATATGCAGCGTTCGAAGCCTGTCGCGAAAAGATGGACAAGCAGCTTCGGCGCTACAAGCGGAGATTGAAAGATCATCACAAGGATCGCACGGGGCCTGTTGAATTCGGAGAGGCCGGGATGTATGTCCTTTCCGCTGATGAGAATGCTTGGGAATCGCAGGGTAGTGGCCTGGAACCCATCATCATCGCGGAAATGGAAAGCCGCGTTCCTACCTTGTCGGTAGGTGATGCGGTGATGCAGATGGAACTGGCCGGGGCGCCTCTCTTGGTGTTCCGCAACGAAAAACATGGCGGCGTCAATGTCGTCCACCGCCGGGAAGACGGCAATGTGGGCTGGATTGATCCGCGTGGCAACGGATAACCCGTCGCGCACCGCCTTTCGGACGGAACCGCCCCGGCAAGGATCTTGCGGGGGCGGGCAGCGCAGGAAAGATACGACTGAATGCAACTCAGCGAGATTCTCGGGCCGGGAGCTGTTCGTTCCCTCGGGCAAGTGACATCCAAGAAGAGGCTGTTTCAGGAGCTGGCTGACCTGGCCCATGCCGAATACCGGCTCAACGCGTCCGAGGTGCTGGACGCATTGCAGGAACGCGAAAGCCTCGGTCCGACGGGCGTTGGGCAGGGCGTGGCGTTGCCCCATGCGCGGCTGCATGGGCTGGACAGGGTGGTGGGGCTGTTCCTGCGGCTGGACAAGCCGATGGATTTCGACGCGGTGGACCGCAAGCCCGTCGATCTGATCTTTGCCCTGCTCGCACCGGAATCCGGCGGGGTCGATCACCTCAAGGCCCTGGCCTTGGTGTCTCGCACCCTGCGGGATACCGATCTCCGGGCCAAGTTGCGCGCGAATGATAGCGCGACGGCCTTGCATGCCGTTCTGGCGGCTGCGCAGGGGATCAAGGCGGCCTGATTTTGAATCGAGGCGATTCGGTCCTATAGTAACGGCTCATCCACCTGAGGAGGGGCCGAAGATGAACAAGCACATCAGCGACCAACCCCGCGGCCACAGCCACCAGCGGTTGCGCGAATACACAAGGCAGGAACGCGAGGCGGGCACACATCCGTCTGTCGCAGCGCTGCATAGCCGCCCGCTGACACGCGGTGCCGGGAATCGCAAGACAGCCGAATATCTGCGCATCGAGCGTGGCCGGGAGGTGTGATTTCGCCGGGCGGGTGACAGCGCCTTACCCGGCCCCGGGCCGCTCGATCAGGTCCCAGAGGTTGCCGTACAGGTCCTCGAACACGGCGACGGTGCCGTAATCGGCGGTCTTTGGCTCGCGGACGATCCTGACACCGTTCTTGCGCAATCTGGCCAGGTCGGCAGACAGGTCGTCCGTATCCAGGAACAGGAACACGCGGCCACCGGATTGCGCCCCGATGGCCGCGCGTTGAATGTCATTCGTGGCGCGGGCCAGAAGGATCGAGACGCCTCCGCCGGAAGGCTGCACGAGCACCCATCTCTTGTCCTGCTCTGGTTGATAGATATCCTTCAACAGCCGAAAGCCCAACACATCCACGTAGAACCGGATCGCCTCGTCGTAATCGCGCACCACCAGCGCGACATGGGCGAGGCGATGGTTCATGACCGGACCAGTTTCTCGTAATCCTCGGCGATTCCGCGCGTGGTCTGGCCGACCTGGAAATGCCAGTCGCCGATCTGACCGACCGGCGTCACCTCTGCAGCGGTGCCGGTCAGGAAGCATTCCTGGAAACCTTCCAGCTCTTCGGGCTTGATGCGACGCTCATGCACCGTGATCCCCTTGTCCTTCAGCATCTGGACAACGGTTTGCCGGGTGAGGCCGTTCAGAAAGCGGTCGGCCAGCGGCGTATGCACCTCGCCATCCTTGACGAAGAAGATATTCGCGCCGGTCGCCTCGGCCACATATCCTTCCCAATCCATGAACAGCGCATCCGAGCAGCCCTTGGCCTCGGCGGCATGCTTGGACATGGTGCAGATCATGTAGAGACCGGCGGCCTTGGCGGCGGTGGGGATGGTTTCCGGGCTGGGGCGCTTCCACTTGGCAACGTCCAGCTTGGCGCCCTGCCATTTCGCATCGCCGTAATAGCTGCCCCATTCCCATGCGCAGATGGCCATGCGGACCGGGTTGCGCTTGGCCGATACGCCCATATCCTCGCCCGAGCCCCGCCATGCGACCGCGCGCACATAGGCATTCTCGAAACCGTTGGCCTTCAGAACGGCCTCCTTGGCGGCGTCGATCTCGTCGGCGGAATAGGGGATCGGCATGTCCAGTAGACGGCCCGATTCGATCAGCCGCAGCGAATGCTCGTGCCCCTTGAAGATCTTGCCATCATAGCAGCGCTCGCCCTCGAATACCGAGCTGGCATAATGCAGCGCGTGGGTCAGGATATGCACCTTTGCGTCGCGCCAGTCGATGAGCTCGCCATCCATCCAGATCTTGCCGTCGCGATCGTCATATGCCGCCGTCATTTTTCTCTCCATCAATCCCGGACTTTACGGATCTTGCGCAAAATAGCCCGGAATCGGCTAATTTCTTGCGTAAGATGCTTGACGGCTAGCAATCGAATCTTGGAAAGTCAACAAGGCTGCCCTATCAAGCAGTGAAATGCAGAGAAAGGAAAACAGGATGCAGCAGAAAATGCGAGTGCCGGGAATGATCGGTGAAGATCTGCTGTTCCTGACTGACGATCAGCTTCGCCGGGGGATCGAGGCGATGTTCTTCGCCTATCGCGCCTTTACCGCCGATCCCGACCTGATCCTGGCCGAGATGGATTACGGCCGCGCCCATCATCGCGCCCTGCATTTCATCAATCGCGACCCGGGGCTGACCGTGACATCGCTTCTGGCGGTGCTTGGGGTGACCAAGCAATCCCTGAACCGGGTACTGCGAACCCTGATAGAGGATGGGCTGGTCGAAAGCCGGGTCGGCCGCCGCGACCGCCGTGAACGGCAGCTTTACCTGACCGAACCGGGAACCCGGCTGGAACGCCGCCTGTCAGAGGCTCAGCGTGCCCGGATGCGCGCTGCCTACCGCAATGCCGGCCCGCAGGCGGTGGCGGGTTTCCGGCAAGTTCTGGAAGCGATGATGGACCCCGAGACGCGGGCGCAGTATCAGGCGATGACGGACCCGCCGGAAGATCGGAAAGAACCCGCCAATGAGCAGCCAAGATACACATATTCTGATCGTCGATGACGATGAACGCATCCGCAGCCTGCTAAGCCGCTTTCTGCAGAAGAACGGCTTTCTCGTAAGCTGCGCCCGCGATGCGGCGCACGCCCGCAGGTTACTGGCGGGGCTGGAATTCGATCTGGCCGTCCTGGACGTCATGATGCCCGGCGAGGACGGCTTTTCCCTGACCCGGTTCCTGCGCGAACGGACCGATATGCCGATCTTGCTGTTGACCGCGAAGGGAGAGACGGAAGATCGTATCACCGGTCTGGAAAGCGGTGCCGATGACTACCTGCCCAAGCCATTCGAGCCGCGCGAATTGCTGCTGCGGATCGCGGCGATCCTGCGCCGGGTCCCGGTGGCCGAAATCACGCAGCCCAAGTTCATGACATTGGGAACATTGCGCTACGACACCGAGAAGGCCGAGCTGTGGCAGGGGGATGCGTCCCTGCGCCTGACCGGAACCGAACAGGCGCTGTTGCGGCGCCTGGCTGCCAGCCCGGGCCAGCCTGTCAGCCGTACCGAGCTGATCGAGGATCTGGGCCGGGGCGGCAGCGGTGACGAGGCCGAGAATTCGGAGCGCGCGATCGACGTGCAGATGACCCGCCTGCGCCGCAAGATCGAACCCGACCCGAAAGAGCCGCGTTTCCTGCAAACCGTTCGCGGCGCGGGATACATGCTGGTGATCGACTGATGCTTGCTTGCGCGTGGCAGCGGGTCTAGCTTATCGGAATGGACGGCGATCTTACATATCAGGGAATCGAACTGGATGCCGCGACGGCGCTTGCGCTGCTCGAATGGCAGACAGAGATGGGCGCTGACGAGCCGATCTCGGATAATTGCCTGGATAGGTTCGAACTGGCTGCGCGGCCGAAACCCCCAGTGCCGCAGATGCCCGCGCAGCCGTCAGGGACTCCGGCGCTATCTGTCGATTCTCCCGATGACTCGTCGAAGCTGATCGCCGAGGCCGAGAGATTGGCGGCATCCGCAGACAGCCTTGCGGCGCTGGCGAGCGTTCAGGAAAATTTCGACGGGCTCGAACTGAAGAAAGGCGCGCGCAATTTCTGCTTTTGCGACGGTAATCCCACGGCGCGTGTCCTGATCCTGGGCGAAGCGCCAGGAGATCAGGAGGACCGCGAGGGCCGGCCTTTCGTGGGGCGCGCAGGACAATTGCTGGACCGGATGTTCGGGGCAATCGGGCTCGCGCGTGATGCTGTCGATGCCGAGAAGGCGCTTTATATCATCAATGTGCTGACCTGGCGTCCGCCGGGAAATCGTGACCCGAGTCCCGAGGAGATCGCTCTTAGCCTGCCCTTCGTGCGGCGGCATATCGAACTTGCCTCGCCGGACCTGGTGGTGCTGATGGGCAATATTCCCTGTCAGACGGCCTTGGGACGACGCGGAATTCTGCGGCTTCGGGGACAATGGGTGCAGGCGTTTGACCGCCCGGCGCTGCCGATGACGCATCCGGCCTATCTGCTGCGCAACCCGGCAGCCAAACGCGATGCGTGGGCCGACCTGTTGTCCATCGCGGCACGGCTGGAGGCTGGCTCGGTCTGAAAGAGAATGCTGACTTTGACGTAGAGCGAGTCGCGCCTGTCTGCATTAGCTCCTATCGCTTCTTCTTCATCCAAATATCCCGGGGGTCTGGGGGCAGCGCCCCCGGCCATCGCGAGACGTAAATGTGTGGCATCTCCGGTTCATCGCGACATGCTCTAATCGACGGAAGGGGTGCCCTGCAGATCGCAACCCCGCATCTCGACCGTGCCATCCTCGCCGATCAGGGTAATCAGCAGGCTGGATACATCCAGATCGAAAGGTTCGCCCGAGGGCGGTACGAAATCCGCGGTGGCCCGAGTGTCATTGCCCGAAGGTTCGAGCGTCGCGGTAGAGACCCAGATATCGGGGCGATCCTTCAGCTCCATCGCTGCGACATCGATTTTCTGCCGGGGCAGCAGCACGCTGAGCTGGATTCCATCCGCGATATCCTGCCTTGTGCAATCCGGCCGGATCGAGAGCGGCTCGGGCATCCGGGCCAACGCCGTTTCGATCTGCGGGTCGGGATTTTCGCCGGCAGCCGGAGCCTGCAATTCGAAATGGGCCGGGACGCAGATTTTTTCGCAGACGCCGAGATCTATGCTGGCGGCGAGTTCGATGGGCCGGGCGGGATCGGTGGGTTCCGCCGTGAAGGGCAGGACCAGAAGATCGTGATAGCCAAGCGTCAGCTCATCGCCCGAGCGGATCGCCTCGGGGGCGGGCCAGTGGAAACTGATCTTGGCCAGGTTGTCCGATTCCTGCCACTCGAAGCTGGGCGGCAGGCCGCTATCGCCGGGATTGCGCCAATAGGTTTTCCAGCCCGGTTCCAGCCGTAGCTCAAGCGCCGAGATGCGATTGCCATCCGCATCCGTCCAGCCGGGCAGAAGCTGTGCCGATTGCACGCCCGGCGGCAATTGCTGCGCGGCGGCGGGAAGGACGGCCAACGCGGTGCAAAGGGATATCAGCGTGGTTCGGATTGTCATGGGACGGGTTTAGCCGCAGTTGCGGGGTGGATGAAATCACTTTCACGCGGGGATCTTGCATCATCGCCCCGAAGCGCCGATCTTGGGAGGACAAGGAGACCAGATGAGTAGCGACCCCGAACAGTCCGACCCCGCGAACCTGACCGGCAAGGTCCTGATAGCCATGCCGGGAATGAGCGATCCGCGCTTTCAGCGCTCGGTCGTGCTGATATGTGCACATTCCGACGATGGAGCGATGGGGCTGGTGCTGAACCGGCCATTGCCCGAGATAGATTTCGGCGATCTGCTCGAACAGCTCGAGATAGAGGCCGATAACGGCGCCCGCCTGATCGAGGTGCGGTTTGGAGGGCCGGTCGAGCCGGGCCGGGGCTTTGTCTTGCATAATGTGCCTGAACACGGCAACGACCCCGAAGGGCGGCTGCGGATCGGGCAGGATCTGGCGATGACCACGACCCGCGACATTCTTGAGGACCTGGCGCATGGGGATGGTCCGGAATCGGCTGTTCTGGTCCTCGGATATGCGGGCTGGGGGCCGGGGCAGCTTGAAGACGAGATGCTGCAGAACGGCTGGCTTGTGGGTGATAGCGCCGAGGAACTGATCTTCGGCGACGATCACGATGTGAAATGGCAATCGGCGCTGCGGGCGCAGGGGATAGATCCGTCGCTTCTCTCTGCCGCGGCGGGCCGTGCCTGACCGGGTGCGCTGGTCGCGATCCCCGAAACTGCCTCAGCGAAACTCCGGGAAAAAGCGGTCCGAGGGCGTGAAGATCTCGAAACCATCCGAGGTGACACCGATAGAATGCTCGAACTGCGCCGAAAGGGATTTGTCGCGGGTGACGGCGGTCCAGTCATCGGCAAGCGTCTTGGTCTCGGCCCGTCCGAGATTGATCATCGGCTCGATGGTGAAGAACATGCCTTCCTCCAGCACCGGGCCTTTCCCTTCGCGCCCGAAATGCAGCACGTTGGGCGGCGCGTGAAACACCCTCCCCAGACCGTGACCGCAGAAATCCCGCACCACCGACATCCGGTGCCCCTCGGCATAGGTCTGGATGGCGGCCCCGATATCTCCGAAGGTCGCGCCGGGACGAACGGCCTCGATCCCCTTCATCAGGGAGTCATGGGTCACCTGGATCAGCCGCTGCGCCTTGATTGACGGCTTTCCGGCCACATACATGCGGCTGGTGTCGCCATACCAGCCATCGACGATCACGGTAACATCGATATTCAGGATGTCGCCGTTCTTCAGGCTCTTTTCGCCCGGAATGCCGTGGCAGACCACATGGTTCACACTGATGCAGCTTGCGTGCTGATAACCGCGATAGCCGATCGTGGCCGAGGTGGCGCCAAGCTCTTCGACCCGGTTCCGGATGAAATCGTCGAGCGCGCCTGTGGCTACGCCCGGTTCCACCAGCGGACTGACCTCGTCAAGGATTTGCGCGGCCACGGCGCCCGCCTTGCGCATGCCCTCGAAATCCTCCGGCGCATGGATGCGGATGCCTTCCTTGGTGATGCGGCTTTCTTCGTCCATCGGGTAATCCTTTCTTCTGGTCGCATAGATAGTCGCACCGGCCCACTTGTTCCAGCCCCATGCAGAGGCATAGAAGGAGAAGGTAAAAGCGAGGGGCAGGGCCATGCAATCAGACAATCCCACGGCAGCCATCCTGGTGATCGGCGATGAAATCCTGTCGGGGCGCACGCGCGAGGGGAATGCGCATCATCTGGCGGGGGTGCTGACGGCCACCGGGTTCGACCTGCGCGAGATGCGGATCGTGGCGGATGACCATGACCAGATCGTCGCCGCCATCCGGGCCCTGGACGGCTCTCTGGGCGGCGCCTTTGATTTGCTGTTCACCTCGGGCGGGATCGGGCCGACGCATGACGATATCACCGCCGATGCGGTGGCCGCCGCGCATGGCACCAAGGTCGAAATAAACGAGGAGGCGCGGGCGCTTTTGCAGGCGCGCTGCGACCGGATGGGGGTGGAACTGACGCCGAACCGGCTGCGGATGGCGCGGGTGCCGGTCGGGGCCACGCTGATCGATAACGCGGTGTCGGCGGCGCCGGGCTTCTCCATCGGCAGGACCCATGTGATGGCCGGTGTGCCCGAGGTGTTCCGAGGTATGGTCGACTGGCTGATTCCGCGGCTGCCGGGCGGGCAGCCCGCGCAATCGCTGAGCGTCGAGGTGAGGCGCGGCGAGAGCGAGGTGGCCGAGGAACTGCAGGCATTGGCCGCAGAATTCCCCGATCTGTCAATGGGTTCCTATCCGTTCCACGACGAGTCTGGCTGGGGCACGAACCTGGTGGTGCGTGGGCTGGATGGCGCGCGGGTGGCGTTCGCGATGTCGGAACTCAAGCGGTTGCTGAAGCTATGATGGACGCGGCACTGGCACAGGCATTCGAGGCGACATGGCCCGCCGTGGAATATGCGGATGCAGGCGGTTTCCGCGTTGGGAAAGGTTTGGGCGCAGGCGGGCGCGTCAGCTCGGCCAGGGCTTTAACCGGCTGGAAAGACAGCGATATTCCGGAAGCCGTCAAGGTTCATGAAGGGTGGGGACAGCGGGCGCTGTTCCGTGCGCTGGACGAGGATGTGGAACTGGTCGCGGCGCTGGAGGCGCAGGGGTTCCGGCGCGAGAATCCCACCGCGATCATGGAGATCGAAACTGCCGCGCTGACGGATCGGGACTTGCCGCGGGTGACGGCTTTCGCCGTCTGGCCGCCCATGGCGATTCAGCGCGAGATCTGGGCGGCGGGTAATATCGGGCCGGCGCGGCAGGCGGTGATGGAGCGTGTGGAGGCGCCTGTCACATCGATCCTCGGGCGGATCGCGGACCGTGCCGCCGGGGCTGCATTTGTCGCTATTCATCAAGGTGTTGCCATGGTTCATTGCGTCGAGATCCTGCCGGATTTGCGGCGCAAGGGACTGGCGGGCTGGATGATGCGGCAGGCGGCTTTCTGGGCGGCGGAGAACGGGGCGGAGCGGATCGGATTGGCCGTGAGCCGTGACAACGAGGGGGCGATGGCGCTGTATCGGCACCTCGGATTCCGCGAGATGGCCGGATACAGCTATTACGCGCGGCCCGCAGGATAGGCCGCGCAACATCACCGTACGTTGCATTGGGTCACACCGCGCAACACTTGACCGGATTTGACCAGCAAATGCTGGGAATCCGGCTGTGACATCCGTACACCGAACGTGCACAGGGCGTACACAGCCCGTACACCGGCAGCGAGCGTTGCGCGGCTCAGATCACGGTTCCGTGAGTCAAGGAAACCGGCATTGATTCCATTTAGGCCATAATCGGCGAAGAAACCCGCTTATTACTGCCTATAATGGAACGAATGGCCGTGACGAGGCGGCAAGGGGCGTTCGAGAGGTCTTGAGGGCTGCGGATGGATCTCTTACAGGCCATGCTGCTTTCGATGCGAAAAGATTCCGCGCCATGATCTGTGCAGATGGAGGGTCAATTGTTCCAGGCCCATCCTGAGCATCCTGGAGCGTTCCCGATTTGCCTTGAGGGCAAGGCGCTGCAGGTCAGGCCGGGAGCGGGTATTTATCGTGTAATGCGACATCTGAACCTCCATCGGGTTGTCATGTTGGTGGAACCGGAAGCGCCCGCCCGATCCGTTCAGCACGTCGAAAATGGGGAGCGAGCCCATCGCGGCAGAACGGTTTCTTCGGTCATGGCGTCCGGATTACCTCCAACATAGTGCCGGACATCAGATCACTCAATGAAAGTTATTTGCCACGTAGCGTTAAATTTATTAACGTCACGTCATGTCTCGCCGCCTCCCCAATCTGAACGCCGTCCGCGCTTTCGACGCGGCGGCCCGCCATCAGAGTTTTTCACGCGCGGCTGACGAGCTTGGCGTCACGCATGGCTCGGTCAGCCGCTATATCAAGAACCTGGAGGCCGATCTGGGCCTTCAGCTTTTCGAGCGCCGTCACCGGCAGGTGGCACTGACCCCCGCCGGGGCCCGTTATGCCGGGACTGTCGCCGAGGCGCTTGTGCTGATCTCGCTAGAAACGGGGACACGGGTTGCCGGAGGCGCCAGGGGCAAGGTGGTGCTCGATGTCGATTCCGACCTGGCGCTGTTATGGCTGATGCCGCGGCTGGACCGGGCGGGACTGGACGCGCTTGGCATCGACATCGAATTACGATCCGATCCCGAACCGCCGCGGACGATCGCGCCAAGCACGGATCTTGCCATCACATGGGGGCCGATCGATGCGCCGGGATATTCGCGGGAGCCGTTACTGAGTTTCACTTCTTTTCCCGTCTGCGCCCCGGATCTGGCCGCAGAGATGCGGCGGACGGGGCTGGCCGGTCAGCGGTTGATCCATGACCGGAGCATGGGAAGCTGGGACGAGATCCTCAGGCGCGAGGGGCTGGCATTGTCCTCGGCGGCGGGGCACCTGACCTTTCACCGGACCTATCTTTGCCTCGATGCCGCGGCGCAGGGGTTGGGAATCGCCATCGGCGACGATGTGACCACGGCAGAGATGCTGAAGGCCGGGCGGCTGATCCGTCCCTTTGGCCCGGATATGCCGGGCCGCAAGGCGTTTTACCTGTCGACCAGCAGCCGGTCGCCGATCCGCCCGCCGGTTTTGGCGCTTCGCAACTGGTTGTTAGCGCAGGCAGAGGATCATGCGCAGCGGATCGAAGGCGAGGCGTCGGGCAGCGATTGAGATGCGGTGACGGACTGACCCGATTTTATCCGCTGGCCTCAAGGATATAGCGCGCGGTCATCAGGTCGAGATGCGCGCCGCCGCCATTCTTGGCGATGGTGATCTCGGCATCAGATTCGCGGGCGTAGCGGCCCGAGGGCAGGTCGTAGAAATCGGCGAGGATATCCGCTTCGGTGATCGCGCCGCTGTCCAGCGGCATCTGGATTTCGCCGATATGGCCGATGGTCGTATCGCGGCTGTCAACGAAGAGACGGGCACGACGGATGGCCTCGTCATCGACCTCGCGCATGTCGGGGCGGTAGGCGCCGATCAGGTCCAGATGCGTGCCGGGTTGCAGCCATTCACCACGCAGAACCGGCTCTTTCGCCATGGTGGTGGTGGCGATCAGATCGGCGTCGCGGGTGGCTGCGGCGAGGTCTTCGACCGCCGTGGCATTCAGGCGTTCGGCCAGGTCGCGGGCTGCCTCTGCCGTGCGATTCCAGATGGTTATGCGGATATCCGGGAACAGGGCGCGATAGGCATCGGCCATGGAGGCTGCGACATTTCCCGCGCCGACGATCAGCGCTTGCCGGCTATCCTTGCGGGCGAGACGGCGGGCGGACAACAGGCTGTCTCCGGCAGTTTTCCACTTGGTGACAAGGTGAAAATCAACGATCGCCTGCAACTGGCCGGTGGCGTCGTCGAACAGGTTCACGGCGCCGTTGATCATCGGCACGCCATTCGCCGGATTGCCCGGGAAGACCGCCGCCGGTTTGACCGCCAGCCCCAACCCGTCGATCCAGGCAGAGCGGGTCAGAAGCGTATCCTTGCCGCGATAGAGGAAACTGTCGGCGACCTCGGCCCGTGGCAGGCTGTGACCACGCGCCAGCGCGTCGGTCAGGGCGATCCAGTCCAGTCGGGACTCGGCGTCGGAAGTGATGATCTGCATGCTCGCATCCTTGTCTTTGATCCGCAGCCTAAAGCAGATCTGGAGGTGATGAAAAGCGTTGCGCAACGAGGGCGTGCGCTGCTTTGCGGCTGCGGCGCAACAGCACTTGCGTTTGACACTGAAAACGCAGGGTTTCTGCCTGCACATGCCGTACACCGCCTGTGCACAGCGCGTACACAACCTGTACACAGGCAGCGGACGTTGCAACGCTGACGCCATGTTAAATGTTAAGTTTCTGGAAAGGTTTTACACGACTGACGGTCTATGGGAGAGGCTTCACGAGCGGAATTGAAGGGAGGTATGACATGGAGCAATTCACCGGAGGCTGCCTGTGCGGCGATGTCCGGGTCACGGCCTCGGGCCCTCCATATCGGGTCGGCATCTGCCATTGCCTCGACTGCCGCAAGCATCACGGGGCGCTTTTCTATGCGTCAGCGGTTTTCCCCCAAGATGCGGTCACGATCGAGGGCGAGACGGGTGATTATGCCGGCCGGTGTTTCTGCCCCCGTTGCGGCTCGTCGGTCTTCGCGCGCAGCGGGGATGAGATCGAGCTGCATCTGGGCGCGCTGGATTCCCCGGACCGGTTGATGCCCAGCTATGAAAGCTGGACCATCCGGCGCGAATCCTGGTTGCCGGAGTTCCCGCTGGCGAGGCGATACGAACGGGATCGCGACGCCGACAGCCATGACGAGGAATAGCCGGACCGCCGCCATCCCGGCCCAAGGCGAAACATCGCCATTCGCAGTTGTACCCACGGGCAAGGAATTGCCAGCCGCAGAGAGGTGAATTAACCTTTTACCGGCGGCGTCCTGCCGATAGTTCACAGGGGATAACAAGGAACATGATTCAGGAATTCAAAGAGTTTATCGCCAAGGGCAATGTCATGGACATGGCCGTGGGGATCATCATCGGCGCGGCCTTCACGGCCATCGTCACCTCATTGGTCAATGACCTGATCAACCCGATCATCGGGCTGGTGACTGGCGGCGTCGATTTCACCAATAAATACATTATCCTGTCGGGCGAGGTTGCCGAAGGCACCAGCCTGGAGGCGGCCCGCGAGTCAGGCGCGGCGGTCTTTGCCTATGGCTCTTTCCTGATGGCGGTGCTGAATTTCCTCATCATCGCCTGGGTGGTGTTCCTGCTGGTCAAGGCCGTGAACCGCGCCAAGGCCGCTGCAGAGAAAGAGGAGGCCGCGGTAGAGGAGGCGCCCGCCGGTCCGTCGCAGGAGGAATTGCTGGCCCAGATCCGCGACCTGCTGGCGGCAAAGGGCTAAGCGGCGAGGGCGCGCCCGGTTCCGGACGCGCCCATTTCATTTCGTCATTGGTTCAGCAATTGCTCGGGCGTGACCGCTGGCAGGCCCAATGCCTCGCCCACGGGCAGCGATGTCAGCTTGCCGCGATGGGTCGAGAGCCCGGCCCGCAGATGCGGATCATCGGTAACCGCCTGCCGCCAGCCCTTGTCAGCCAGCGCCAGCAGGAAGGGCAGGGTTACATTGCCCAGTGCCTGGGTCGAGGTGCGCGCCACAGCGCCCGGCATGTTCGCCACGCAGTAATGCACCACCCCGTCCACCTCGTAGATCGGGTCTTGGTGGGTCGTGGCGCGCGAGGTCTCGAAACAACCGCCCTGGTCGATGGCGACATCCACGAGGACCGAGCCCTGCGGCATGGTCGAAAGCTGTTCGCGGGTGATCAGCTTGGGCGCGGCCGCGCCGGGAATCAGGACTGCGCCGATGACCATGTCGGCGGTCTGGATCAGTTCGGCGGTGGCGGCGGCGTTGGCATATTGGGTGGTCAGCTTGCCCATGAACACGTCGTCCAGATAGGACAGTCGCGGCACCGAACGGTCCATCACGGTCACATTCGCGCCCATGCCCACGGCAACGCGCGCGGCCGCGGCACCGACGACACCGCCGCCGATGATGATGACATTGGCCGGACGGACGCCCGGCACGCCGCCCATCAGCACGCCGCGCCCGCCATTGGCCTTCTGCATTGCCCATGATCCGACCTGCGGCGCGAGGCGTCCGGCCACTTCGGACATCGGCGCCAGCAGCGGCAATCCGCCGCGCGCATCCGTCACGGTTTCATAGGCGATCGAGGTGACGCCGGAATCCAGCAGGTCGCGGGTCTGGTCCGGGTCCGGGGCAAGGTGCAGATAGGTGAAGAGCAGCTGGTCTTCGCGCAGCAATTTGCGCTCTACCGCCTGCGGTTCCTTGACCTTGATGACCAGTTCGGACCGATCAAAGATCGCCGCCGCATCCGGGGCGATTTCGGCGCCGATGGCCTGGTAATCCTCGTCGGTGAAGCCCGCGCCGATCCCTGCGCCGGTCTCGATCAGCACGTCATGGCCGCGCAGGATCGCCTCGGCGGCATTGGCGGGGGTCAGGCCCACGCGGAATTCCTGCGGTTTGATTTCCTTCGGGCAACCGATTTTCATGAAGCTGCTCCTCCCTTCGTGTGGAACCATTCACAATTACATCGCGGATAGACTGCCAGAAAATTGCCGCAAGGTGCTGCGAAGCTGTGGACGCGGGGCAGGGGATTTTGGTAGAAAGCATTGCAATTTTCATAAGTATTCGAAGAATATCCCATTATGTCAGAGATTGACGCAATAGACCGCCGAATCCTCGCCCTGTTGCAGAAGCAGGGCCGAATCAGCAATGCCGAGCTGGCGCTGCGGGTGCATCTGTCGCCAAGCGCCTGTCACCGGCGGGTGCAGCGGCTGGAGGAGACGGGCGTGATCCAGGATTACGTCGCCCTGCTGAACGCGCGGAAATTGCAGCGGCAGACCACGGTTTTCGTCGAGATCACCCTGTCGGGGCAGGCGGACGAATTGCTGGACGCGTTCGAGCGTGCTGTGCGGGCGATTCCCGATGTGCTGGAATGTCACCTGATGGCGGGCACGGCGGATTACCTGCTGAAGATCGTGGTCGAGGATACCGACGATTTCGCCCGCATCCATCGCCAGCACCTGGCGCGCCTGCCGGGCGTGGCGCAGATGCATTCGTCATTCGCGCTGCGCACGGTATTACGGACGACCGCGATCCCGGTGTGACCGGAGCCCTTTGACAAGTCGGCTGCCGCATGATCATCTTTCGGCAAATCCAGCAAACGGGACTGTCATGACCAAGCATTCCACCGATCTTCGGACTCTTCTGCGCGATCCGTCGCTTTTGGAAACACGGGCCTTCCTGGCCGGGGAATGGGTCGAGGCCGGCGATGGCGCGACATTCGAGGTGATCAACCCGGCGCGGGGCGACGTGATCGCGGAGGTGGCCGATCTGGGCCGGGCCGAGGCGGCGCAGGCCATCGCGGCGGCGGGCGAGGCGATGAAGGGCTGGGCGGCGCGCACCGCCAAGGAGCGCGCGCAGGTGATGCGCAAATGGTTTGATCTGATGATGGCCAATCAGGATGATCTGGGCCTGATCCTGACCGCCGAGATGGGTAAGCCGCTGGCCGAGGCCAAGGGCGAGATCGCCTATGGCGCCAGTTTCATCGAGTGGTTCGGCGAAGAGGCCAAGCGCGTTTACGGCGAAACCATCCCCGGCCATCAGCCCGACAAGCGGCTGAGCGTGATCCGCCAGCCGATCGGGGTGGTGGCCTCGATCACGCCGTGGAACTTCCCCAATGCGATGATCGCCCGCAAGGCCGCACCCGCGCTGGCCGTCGGCTGCGGGTTCGTGGCACGCCCTGCGGCTGAAACGCCGCTGTCGGCGCTGGCCATGGCGGTGCTGGGCGAGCGGGCGGGCCTGCCCAAGGGTATCCTGTCGGTCATCACCTCGTCGCGCTCCAGCGAGATCGGCAAGGAGTTCTGCGAGAACCCGCTGGTGCGCAAGCTGACCTTCACGGGCTCGACCGAGGTGGGCCGCATCCTGCTGCGCCAGGCCGCCGACCAGGTGCTGAAATGCAGCATGGAGCTGGGCGGCAACGCGCCCTTCATCGTGTTTGACGATGCCGATCTGGATGCCGCGGTTGAGGGCGCGATGGCGTCGAAATTCCGCAATAACGGCCAGACCTGCGTCTGCGCCAACCGCATCTACGTGCAGGCCGGGGTCTATGACGAATTCGCCCGCAAGCTGGCCGAGGCGGTGGACAAGCTGCGGGTCGGCGACGGGCTGGAGGACGGCGTCACCACCGGCCCGCTCATCAACGAAGCCGCCGCGCTGAAGGTGGAAGAGCATATCAAGGATGTGCTGGATCACGGCGGCGCGGTCGCCACCGGGGGCGAGCGTATCGACGGGCTGTTCTTCAAGCCGACGGTGGTGACCGGGGTGACAGACAGCATGAAGGTTACGACCGAGGAAACCTTCGGCCCGCTGGCCCCGCTGTTCAAGTTCGAGACCGAAGAAGAGGTGGTCGCCAAGGCCAATGACACGATATTCGGGCTGGCCTCCTATTTCTATGCCCGCGATGTCGGCCGTATCACGCGGGTTCAGGAGGCACTGGAATACGGCATCGTCGGCGTGAACACGGGCATCATCTCGACCGAGGTCGCGCCCTTCGGCGGTGTCAAGCAATCCGGGCTGGGGCGAGAGGGCAGTCGCCATGGCATGGATGACTTTCTCGAGATGAAATATGTCTGCCTGTCGATCTGAACGATCAATGAATATGGAACGAAACCGCCCGGTTATGCATTCCTTGGGACGAGGGGCCTACCGGGTCGCCATCAATCAAGAGGGGAGAACCTGAACATGGAAGGAATTGGCTGGATTCTGACGATCATTCTTGGCGGGCTTGCCGGGTGGATCGCCGAGAAAGTCATGAAATCGGATCACGGCCTGCTGACGAATATCATCCTGGGTATCGTCGGCGCGCTTGTCGGCAACTGGCTGCTGCGTTTGGTGCTGGGCTCGACGCTTGGCGGGATATTCGGGCAATTGGTGGTCGCGGTCGCGGGCGCCTGCATCCTGATCTGGGGCTATCGCCTCATTCGCAGCAAGACCTGACCGACCCGGTCCTAGACGACAAAAGGCCGGCACGAGGACATCGTGCCGGCCTTTTTTCATGCGTGGTTGCGAATATCAGCTCTTGTTTTCGTCCTCGTCGTCCTCTT
This sequence comes from Paracoccus saliphilus, assembly GCF_028553805.1. NCBI lineage: Bacteria > Pseudomonadati > Pseudomonadota > Alphaproteobacteria > Rhodobacterales > Paracoccaceae > Paracoccus > Paracoccus saliphilus. Next base: position 852,007 of record NZ_CP067140.1, read on the forward strand.
CCTCATCCTGTTCGGGCAGGTTGAAGAAGCTGTCGGCATCCAGTTCCGGCTCGGGCGGCTGCTCGCTTTCGTCCTTCGACAGCGAGAAATTCTCGAGCCCGGCGATCGCGGTCGGCAGTTTCGCGTCGTCATCTTCCATCGCCAGCGAGGTCTCGGTGCTGACCAGCTTGCGGCGTTCGTCATCGGTCATCACCTCGCCATCGGTTCCGCGCTTCTTGGCTGCCTTCTGCACGGCGGCATCCAGTTCGGTCTGCTTGCACAGGCCAAGCGCGACCGGGTCGATCGGCTGGATGTTCTGGATGTTCCAATGCGTCCGCTCGCGGATCGCGGTGATCGTGGGCTTGGTGGTGCCGACCAGCCGGGAGATTTGCGAATCCGCAAGTTCGGGGTGGAACTTGACCAGCCACAGGATCGCCGCCGGACGGTCCTGGCGCTTGGAGAGCGGCGTGTAGCGCGGCCCCCGGCGTTTTTCCTCGCCCTCGGCGGCCGGGTTGTGTTTCAGGCGCAGCTTGTAGGCCGCATCGGCCTCGCCCCGCTTGATCTCTTCGGGGGAAAGCTGGTTCGAGGCGATCGGATCATAGCCCTTGACCCCGGCCGCCACGTCGCCATCGGCGATCCCCTGCACCTCGAGTTCGTGCAGACCGCAGAAATCGCCGATCTGCTTGAAGCTGAGCGTCGTATTGTCGACCAGCCAGACGGCGGTGGCCTTGGCCATCAGTGGCTTGTTCATGTCAGTCTCCTTCGCGTCTCTGCCCCGAACCCATGGCCTGCTTGGGCCGGGAATCGGCTTTTGGCGGGCGCCATTCCTCGGAATCGGGGGAATTGAGGGCGGATATAGCGATTCAGATGCGAAGTGAAAAGAGGAATCGCGCAATGGGGCTAGACGGCGGCCGCTGCCTGGCTAGTTTGGCTGCCATGAGATACCTGTTCCGCGCCGCCCTGATCGCCCTGCTGCCATTCACCGCCCATGCCGAAGATGTCGCGGGCGAGTTCGATTATTACGTGCTGGCGCTCAGCTGGTCGCCGACATGGTGCAGTCTGACCGGCGATGAGCGCGATGCCGAGCAATGCGACCCGGAACGCGATACGGATTTCATCGTGCATGGGCTGTGGCCGCAATACGAGGATGGCTGGCCGCAGGATTGCCGCACGCAGGAACGCGATCCGTCCCGGCGGGAAAGTGCCACCATGGCCGATATCATGGGCTCGGGCGGGCTGGCCTGGTATCAGTGGCAAAAACACGGGCGCTGCTCGGGCCTGTCGGCGCATGGTTATTACGATGCGATCCGCGAGGCCGCCAAGCGCGCGCCGATCCCCGAAGTATTCGACGATCTCGACCGGGATATCAGCTTGCCGCCCTCGGTGGTCGAGGATGCCTTCATCGAGGCCAATCCCGAGCTGACGCGAGACGGGATCACCGTCACCTGCCGCGACCGGTCGCTGCAGGAGGTACGCATCTGCCTGACCCGCGAGTTTGAACCCCGCGATTGCGCGACGGATGCGCGCGAGGATTGTTCGATGCCGAAAATCCTGATGGAGCAGGTGCGCTGATCTTGACCAGCCATCACCCCGGCTCTAACCCGACGACAAGACATTGAGGAGACACGCATGACCACCCCCTATTCGCTGCTTATTCTGCCCGGTGACGGGATCGGCCCCGAAGTCATGGCCGAGGTGGTCAAGGTGATAGACTGGTTCCAGGCCAATCGCGGCATGCGCTTTGACATCGGCCATGACCTGGTCGGCGGGGCGGCCTATGACAAGCACGGCACGCCGCTGGCCGACGAGACGATGGCCCGCGCGCAACAGGCCGATGCGGTGCTGCTGGGGGCCGTGGGCGGGCCGAAATACGACGATCTCGATTTCAGTGTGAAGCCCGAGCGGGGCTTGCTGCGGCTGCGCAAGGAGATGGACCTGTTTGCCAATCTGCGTCCGGCGCAGTGTTTCGAGGCTCTGGCGGATTTCTCGTCGCTCAAGCGCGAGGTCGTGGCAGGGCTGGATATCCTGATCCTGCGCGAACTGACCTCGGGCGTCTATTTCGGCGAACCGCGCGGTATCCATGACGACAACAACAACCCCGAGAACGAGGGCGGCCGCGTCGGCATCAACACGCAGCGCTATACCAGCGGCGAGATCCGGCGCGTGGCGCGCTCGGCCTTTGAGCTGGCGAAGCGGCGCGGCAACAAGGTCTGCTCGATGGAGAAGGCCAATGTCATGGAATCCGGCATCCTCTGGCGCGAAGAGGTGCAATGGGTGCATGACAACGAATACCCGGAGGTCGAGCTGTCGCATATGTATGCCGATAACGGCGCGATGCAGCTTGTCCGCAATCCGCAGCAATTCGACGTGATCGTGACCGATAACCTGTTCGGCGACATCCTCTCGGACGCGGCGGCGATGCTGACCGGCAGCCTTGGCATGCTGCCCTCGGCCAGCCTTGGGGCAAAGATGGCCAATGGCAGGCCAAAGGCGCTGTACGAGCCGGTGCATGGCAGTGCGCCCGATATCGCCGGGCAGGGCAAGGCCAATCCCATCGCCTGCATCCTCAGCTTCGCCATGGCGCTGCGCTACAGTTTCGACCAGGGCGATGCCGCGGTGGAACTGGAACGCGCGGTCGAGCGCGTGCTGGCCGACGGTGTCCGCACCCCCGACCTGATGGGGCCTGACGGGGGCACGCCGGTCAGCACCGTCGAGATGGGCGACAGGATCGTCGCGGCCCTGGCAGCCGGGAAATAGGTGCAACTGACCGGAAATGTTCGGGGCGTATTGCTGCAACTCGCGGCAATGGGGGTTTTTGCGACACATGACGCCGTCATCAAGGTCCTTGGCGGCAGCTACCCATCGCACCAGATCCTGTTCTTCGCCTCGTTGCTGTCATTTCCGCTGGTCTCGGTCATCCTGCTGCGCGACCCGACCTCGGGCACGTTGCGTCCCAATAATCCCGGCTGGCTGGTCCTGCGCACCGCCTGCGCGATCTCGGCCGGGCTTGCCGGGTTCTTCGCCTTCTCGACCCTGCCGCTGACGCAGGTCTACGCGATCCTGTTCACCACGCCGCTGCTGATCACCGTCCTGTCGATCCCGGTACTTGGGGAAAAGGTGGGCCTGCATCGATGGGGCGCGGTGATCGTTGGGCTATGCGGGGTGCTGATCGTCTTGCGGCCCGGCACCCATCCGCTGCAGCCCGGTCATTTCGCCGCGATGATCGGGGCCCTGGCCAGTGCCATGGTTGCGGTCGTCACCCGCAAACTCGGCAGTCGCGAGCGGCCGCTGGTGCTGATGATGTGGCCCATGCTGGGCAATTTTGTCGTCACCGGCGGAGCGTTGACACTCCAATATCAGCCGATGCCTCTGCAGGATCTTGCCCTTGCCGGCCTGATCTCGATCTTCGGTCTGGCGGGTGGGTTACTGGTCATCGCGGCCTATCGCGCGGGCGAGGCCGCCATCGTCGCGCCGATGCAATATTCGCAGATCATCTGGGCCACCTTGTATGGCTGGTTCCTGTTCAGTGAAGTCCTGGATCTGCCGACGCTGATCGGGGCGCTGGTGATCATCGTCTCGGGCCTCTATATCGTCTGGCGCGAAGGCAGCGGTGGAAATTCGGTGAACCGCCCCGCAACCGCGGCACGTTTGCGAAACGAGTCGGTCACCGCGCCAAGAGCCGCCATCCTGCAAAGATTGTTGCATCCTCGCCGTTGACAGGTCTTGCATTCGGCTTCGGCTCGCGCTACCTGCCCACCCTACGGTCGGAGCGTAGCGCAGCCTGGTAGCGCACCTGCTTCGGGAGCAGGGGGTCGGAGGTTCGAATCCTCTCGCTCCGACCAGTTAATATTTGTGTGGATTGCCACGATAGTCGTCCTGTTTCGCCACATTTCTTCCTTTGTGGCAGGATGGTTGACGCTTTCGGAAACAATGAGACACTCAGTCAGGGCATAGTGAACGAGGCAAAGAATTCTTTTTCGACCTTTGATTTATCGTGCCTACTGTCCATTATGCGAGATCCGATCGACTTGGCTAGCAACCACCAAGGAATAACTTGATGTAGGCACTGGTTCCAACAAGTCTGCTCTCGGTTGCCGTGGAGTAAATCGGCATCAGTATCGGCGGCTGAAATGGTTATGAAGGCGGATCGGCCTGCAGCGCTCGCTTGTCCTCGAATGTGTCTGGCTCAATAGATACGCCAATATAGTATTGAAAAAACTACGAACGATTGCACCATGTGCGTCAGGCAACGATGTTGCGAGGATCGTAGAATTCAAAGTGTTCGACTTCCATACGATCTACCCTAGGACGCTGCTCTAAGATGCCATATATATGTATATACCGGCTTAAATCCAACTTCCCATCCGGGGCTACAAGACTGAAGGTGTCAGGTTCGAAATGACAAGTAACTTGCTTGCCACGCACAGACATGATTCTTACAGTTCTAGACTTTTCCGAACCACCAACAATTTTTCCGCTATCTTTAACTTGTTTATTTTCTATATCATGAAGTGCGGCGTAAATTTGCGTAGCATCTTCTTCATCAAAAACAATACTCTTAATCACTCCGTTTGATAGTACGTTCACTTCTACAGAGTTGAAAAATCCGCCTTCCTCTGGAAGGATTTGACTCAAGGCGGAAGTCACTGCAAGATTTTTTGCCATATAATCTGCAAGTGCACCTTCCCCTTTTGCGGCTAATGAAAATTGTCCAAGCTTTTCCGCAAGTAAAAAGCTCATTTTTCGAACGTCGGCCTCAATATCTTCTTTTGAAAGACTTTCTAAATCCTTCCTTCGTCGAACTGAACTCATATTAACTAGCGGTTCATGTATAGATATTAAAAATGATGATAAAGCGATTTCGCAATCGAAGTCGAGTGTTGACGACTTTGAGTGCATCAATTCAATCGGAGTTAGTAATGCGCGAACGGTCGAAAAACTTTTATCAATCAAACCCTTCATCTGTCCCAGTGCAATTGAGTTTTGCTTTAGATTCTTCCCTCTGAATTTTATGGAAAACAAAGCTGTTGCTTGAGCAAGGGTATCCGGCGCCGAATCCATCCAGTGATACAACGGAACGCCTGCCTCTGGCTTGAATTTGGTGGGCACTTCATCGGCGCTTAGTCGCCAGTATGCCTCTATCGCTCCGTGTGGATTGGTTCCAAATATCCAAAAATTGTTTGAGTTAAACGCACCTAGAACAGAAATTCGACCATGCCTAAGCGCATTAATAGTGAGATCATTTGTTTCGCATGCCAAATAATATGAGGTTTCCTGCCGTGACGAAACCTTGTTCAGCAAACAATCTAATACGCCAACATCTGATCTAAAAATGAGAGGCTCATCAAATTCAAAAAGAACATCTTTGGGAGTTATTGTTTGTTCCCTGATGGAGCCATCCGGTTCCCTATTGAATGTCCATTCTCCCATAGGTCAGTCCTCAAAAAGGGGAGGCAGAACGACACGAAACTTGAATGCTATGTCGCATTCGATATTGTACCATAGAGTGCAGTGGCTAGGCTGGTTACGGGAGGGTGTTGCCAAACACAAGCCGTCGCCTTTATTTAAACGACCTTCCGCAACGTATTTTTCGGCAAGAGAAGGTATCACCTTTCGTGCATGATGTACGGCCTCAAGCTCACGCCAGACAGATATTCCCCAATGCTGGCATTTTTCGGGGCGCGCCGAAGGAAGACCACGTTTGACCCAAGAATGAAAATCGACTTCACCTATTTGTTCTGCGCTTACAGCTCTGAAGAATTGCTCATCGTCAACTATATGCTCTGCCTCATGAGGGGGGCACGTGTCCGGTATTCCTTCGTCAAACGTCATTGTACCTAGCATTTCTCATTTGGCGCCGAGCGAGAGCAATCATGCTCTGGGATAGCGGCAAGATCAAGCATTTCTGTCGTCAGTTAATTATGTACGAAGTTGATCAGCCAAAACAATGGTTATATTGCGGTCCTCTTCTACCCATTGATGACTAACTCGCCGCTGTGGAGTCCATCGCCAGCAGAGCGATGAACCTGACATTCGGAGACCATTTATTGTTCGATGATGAGCGGTTTGATACTGGCAAGGCCGGGATTCGGGATATTCTCGACAGCGTGCGCCGGGTAGTTAGGCGCAGTCGGCTCTCCCGAAGCTGGGTTAGACGAGATCATGCGGTGGCCTTTTTTTCCTGCCCTGCTTCGGCTTAAGTGCGACGGCGCGTTCGGCGCGGATGCGGGCAAGGAGAGTTTCGGCGGGTTCGTCATTCGGGTCTTGGGGGACGAGTTTACCGGCGAAGGCTTTGGCCAGAATGCGCTGATCGAGGCGATCGGTCAGTTTCAGGGCCTTCTCGGCCTCGGCGGCAAGGCGGTCGATTTTGGCGAAGCCGGTTTCGATTAGATTTAGCGCATTACGCCTTTCTTCGGTGTCAGGCAGAGGGATGGTCACTGCCTTCAAACTTGCTTGTCCGATGTTTCTCATTGACATTTGATTGCCAGACGAAACTTCTTCAAGCTGTCTTCTGCCTTCTCCACTACGCAAATACCACAGAATCCACGGTTTTAAATGATCTGAAGTATCAAGACGTAAGACCTTGTCGCTAAGGAACAAATTCTTTGGCGCAACATCCACTATGACCACGGCCCCTACCAACTCAACGGTATTGGCTCGGGAAAAGAGCAAATCTCCCGGACGAATTAAGCTACTGGGATCTGGTTCAAACGTGGGCGGGAGTGTTTTAGATTGATCGGGCTGAAATCTGCCCCATGATACGGCGCTTACCTTTACAGTCCCGCGTTCATGCGGCAACGGCGGGCGTTCATCACATCTAAGGTTTTTCCCGGCCTTAATGCCAGTCAATAACGAACCAAGCGCAACACGGTTTTCGGCTGTGGAAAACACCTGATCCAAAACACCCGCCTTATACCGCTCCACCAGCTTTTCGATGGCGGAGAGGTGGGTGCGGGCGGTGGTGGTGCGGGCGGTGAGGGTGACAAGCTTCCGCACAATCCGCCTCTGCTCGGGGAGTGGGGGAAGGGGGATTTTCAGTTCTCCAATGGTCGCAGGACTCACATTCTGTTGAGCCCCGCCCTTTCCATGCAATGCCAATTCTGTCCTGAACGAAGGCGATGTGAGAAAGGCATATAAATAACCATCGAATTGCAGAGCTTTTGTCGGTTTGAGTCTTGCTACGCGCTGGTTCAACGCTGCCGGTAGGTGCTTATTCTGAATACGGGCGACACGCCCTATATTCCCCGTTAAAGACGTCAATATATCACCTGCCGCCAGTTCGAATGCTTTGGTCCGCGCGTCCAGTTCCACAAATTGAGGCTTGTCGCGTGAAACGCGCCCATCTTGGACGTTTCCGATACGAATTAGAAAATGCCCGCTTGGTCGGTACTCCGTGCTCTTGAATGCAAATCCACTTTGTATCGATAATAGTTCTCCAAGTGGTGAAGTCGCCCACCCCTTCGGCAGTTCCGTCATTCTGCCGCCTCCACGACCGGCGCGGGGTCCAGTTCCTCGCTCAGCGCTTCGATCTCCTCCAGCGCGGCACGAAGATGGCCCATGATCGCGGCGGCGATCTCGTCGGGTTCGGTCATCTCGTCCTCTGGGTCGCCGCTTTCATCGCGCAGCCATGTCCAGTCGAGGTTATCGCCACGATCCGCAATCTGCTCGCGCGTCAGTTTGCGCCAGCGGCTGGCCTCTCCCTGATCCTCACGCTCTGACCCGCCCAAGGGATCGGGGCCGAACAGAGTCTCGAATTCCTCGAAATGCGCGGCAGTCAGGGCGTTGGTTTTTCCGAAAGAGGGCATATTGGTGCGCAGGTCATAGAACCAGACCGCATCGGTCGCCTGCGTGCTGTGATTGGCGGGATAGACCCTGTCCGTCACACGGGTGAAGAACAGCACATTCGTTTTGACACCCTGAGCATAGAAAATCCCGGTGGGCAGGCGCAGGATGGTGTGCAGGTTGCAGTTGACCATCAGGAACCGGCGCAGCTCGGTTCCGGTGCCGTCGCCAAACAGGATGTTATCGGGCATGACTATGGCGCAGCGTCCGCCCGGTTTGAGGTTGCGGATGGCGTGTTCAAGAAACGGCATCGGGCCGACGCGCTCGCCCGCTGTCAGTGTGAAATCGGGACGGTTCACATTGCCCGACATCTTGTTGAAGGGCGGGTTGGTCAGGATCACATCGGCGCGACCAAGGTTTTCGCCCGAGGGGGAACAGCTATCCTCGCAGCCGACGAGGCTTTCAATGCCGTGCAACAGCATATTCATGACGCAGAGGCGGTGGGTGTCCGGCACCCATTCATGCCCTCGAAATGCCTGCTTGCGCTGAAAATTGCTTTGGCTTTCCGAAATTTTGAACAGGTCGTCGGTGGCTGCCTTGATATATTGGTCAGCGGCGATCAGGAAACCGGCGGTCCCGGCGGCGGGGTCTTGGATGATTTCGCCCGGTTGCGGTTTGATCAGGCGAATGATGCTGTCGATCAACGCGCGTGGGGTGAAGTACTGGCCCGCCTTGGATTTCGTGGCCGATGTGGTCTTTTCCAGCAGCCCTTCATACATATCGCCCAGCCCGTCTTCCCGCGCGGAAAACCAGTCGAGCTTGTCGATATTGGTAGTCAGAATCTTGAGGTCTTTGGGCAGGCGAATATGCGTCGTGGCATCGGTGAAGATCGCGAGCGTCACCGGGTCATGAGTTACCTTGGGGTTGCCGAGCTCCAGCAGCATGATTTTGTAGTAGTCAAGCTGATCGCCGCCCTCGGTCGTTGCCAGTTTGCGCCAGCTATGGCCGTTCGACAGCCGGTGCTCCTGTTCGGTTTCCTCAAGCATTTTCAGAAAAAGCAGATATGTCAGCTCGTTGACGTAATTGGCATAGGAGACGCCTGCGGATTGCAGCGTTTTACATTCGCGCCAGAGCTTGTTGACGATATCGGCGGTATTCGGATTCATGCGCTCACTTTCCAGAGTTCTTCGTTGAAGTCATGCAGTATGCTTTCAAGCTGACCGTTAAACACCTTGTTGAGCCGGTTAAAGCCCCCGTGGTGCTTGAAGGTGCCTTCGTCGATGGAGGCACGGTCGAGCACGATTTCCTGTGTGATCTGATCGGCGATCCGGCGCAGCCATTGTTTCTGCGGGTCGGTCCATTTCGCCTTGGCCAGAATGGCTTTGGTCGCATTCTGTACGCGGGTTTCAAATGGGATCAGAGCATCGCCAAGTGCGGCTTGGCGGATGAAACCGATGATCGAGGCGGCGATATCTTCATTCGAGGCGTCGTTCCATGCACGGCGCAGGCTGGTTTCGGAAAAACCCAGTTTGTCGAGTTCGAGGCGCAGGCTACGCAATTCGGCGCGGGTCAGATCGCGCGGCCTTTGGACCACGACCGAGAGGGCGGCAATGCGGTTCTGGTTCTCTTTCACGAATGAGGTGAAAGTTTCGAGGAAGTCTTCGGGCTTGTCGTGCTCGCCATACCCCGTGGTGACGGCATGCATGCTGTCTTCGTGGTGTGAAATCGGAAGGAGATTTGGTCCCGAGCCATCCGGATTCCAGTCGAGGATTTTTCCCAATCCAGTGAATTTCTTGGCATGTGCAGCGGCATTTTCCGGCGGCTCATTTTTGAGCCGGTCGCGCAGCTGCTCGGCAGTTTCGCCGGTCAAGTCCTCAATGGATTGCGCCACCTTGCTGGGTAGCTTCCGCAGCTTGCGGTGTAGTTTGGCGAGAATTTGATCCCGGATCAAAGCCTGCTGATCTTCTTCGGTAACAGTCGCCAATTCGTCAAAAAGCTGCTCAAATGTCAGTTTAGGATTGCTGGCGACCGGTTTCATCTGCGTCAGGTCCTGCAGCGTGGCGTACAGATCGACCGCGTCGAAAATGCGGAAAACCTCTTTGCCGATATCGTCGCATCGGCGCGTCGCGCGGCCTAGCATCTGTTCATAGAGAATACGGCTGTTGACGCGGCGGATGAAGACGAGATTCGTGATTTTCGGCACGTCGATGCCCGTGGTCAGCAGGTCAACGGTCACGGCGATCTGGGGGAAGGCATCGTTGCGGAAAGACCGGATCAGCGTGCCGACCTTGTCAACGCTGCCGGTGATCTTGCGGATGGCGGAATCCTCAATCGAGCCATATTGCGCGGCGAAGGCTTTCTTCAGCTCGTTGACGATGATGTCAGCGTGCGCGTCGGTGGCCGCGAAAATCAGCGTTTTGCCTTCAAGGCTCGGATCAATGTGCTTGGCGAGCTCTTCGGCGACAACTCGATTAAACGGCTGGGTAATGACCTTGCGGTTGAAAGACTCGACCTGAAAACTCAACTCATCCGGTGCGGTTTCCGTCTGGACCTCGCCCGTCTTGCTGTCCAGCAACTCGACATCCTCACCGGCGTCAAATGTAATCCCTGCCTTGGCTAGCGCGGTCTGGAACCGGATCGGAGGCTCGTGGTCAATCAACCAGCCATCGATGACGGCCTCACGGTAGCTGTAGGTATAGATCGACTCGCCGAAAATCTGTGCGGTATGCAGTGCAGGCGTTGCGGTAAGGCCGATCTTAACTGCGTCGAAATATTCGAGGACGCGTCTGTACTTGGAGATATAATCTTCCTGATTTCGGAAACTCATCTCCGCATCCGACATCTCCCGATCAAGCAGATAGCCCCGGTGACATTCATCAATCACCATCAGATCATATTGGCCGATTGGCGGCACATCGGCAGGGTCGTTATTATAGAGGACTCGTTTAACCAGTCCCTGAATGGTGCAGATGTGGACTCGGGTTTCCGGATCGGGCCGGATATCCTCGAGCCCCATGATGCCGAATAACTGGCCGAAGGTCTTAGGTCCTTCAATCGCGGTGCTCATGAATTCGTCGCTGGTCTGCGTGCCAAGGGCCGAGCGGTCCACGACAAAGCAGATACGGCGGAACCTTTTCGTCGCCAGCAAGCGGTAAAGCATCGCGATAGCAAGTTTGGTCTTGCCGGTCCCGGTGGCCATCGCCACCAGCATTTCCCGCCTTTCCGTAGCAAGCGTCTTTTCCACGGCCTTGATTGCGGCTTTCTGATAGGGGCGAAGCTGGAAACCAAAATCGAATGATCTGGCTTCCAGTGCCTCCTGCGCCTTCTGTTTTTCGACCTCTAGCATTGACAGCAACTCATCGGGGCGGAACCAGCCCATCAATGCGCGTCGGAGATTGCTGGCGAGGCGGACATCACGGAACCAGATGCCGCTTTCTGTCTCAACCTGCTTGAGATAAGGGCGGCCATTGGTCGCAAAGACAAACGGTACAGAGTAGCCGTCATCCCAGCTCTCTGCATTTTCTGGCCATTCGAAGCCTTTTGAATATCTTTCGGCTTGGTCGATGGCCGCCGAGACGTTCTTGCGATAACGCTTGGCCTCGACAATTCCGACGCATGTTTCCCCGGCAAACAGTGCGTAGTCGGCTGGTCCGGATTTCGTGGGCCACTCGGCGATTGCCAGATTGCGGCCTTTGGCCGGGCGAACACCCTTACTGTATCTGATGTCGATGCTGTTGGCTTCCCAGCCGCTGTCCCGGAGTTGTTGGTCAATCAGTGCGCGGGTAGCTTGCTCATCGGGGTCAATGACGCTTGCGGCCTCATGCCCAGCTTTTGCAATGGATGCTTTTTGGGCCGGGGCCTGATGCTGTGCCTTGGAGACGAATTGCTGAAGTTGACGGTCTGCGTCCTGAGCGAGCGCTTCCCAGGTTTTGCGTTCTTCGATCTCCCGCCGATGCCGCGCCTCGGCCGTTTCTGCCGCGAGAATGGCCTGCTGTCGCTCTTCTTCGGCTTTTTGCGCAGCTGTCAGAGCCTCATTTCGTTCGGCGCGAAGACGATCCAGCTCTTGCTGCAATTCCGTGTTGCTGTCGGATGGCGGTTGCGGCGGAATGAAAGGCCCTGTCGAGAACTCATGGTCCGGGGTGCTCGCACGAACATGCCAAACGCCAAGCTGCACGGACATCTTAAGACAGGTGAGCGCATCCCGGTGATTGCCCTTTCCTTCGTGAACCGCCGTATTTCCCCGCTTGCGGATATAGTGAAGGACATCCAGAACCTGCTCTGGTGCTGCCCGTTCATATTTCAGGCGCCGCAAGAGATCGGATTGGGTGTCACTATGCTGCGGTTCTATCCCGACAAGCGCAGCATGTCGCTGCGTGAGGCGTTCGGCAAACTGCCTGAGTTTTATGATGCTCGTACTCGGATCGTCCTGAAAATAACTCTCGGCCAATCGCCCCAGATTGGCAAGCTCGCCATCGAGGTGATCCAGGAAACCAAAATTACCGACCGACTGTCCCATAATGCAATTGTTGCGTTTGTTATCCTGCAAATGCAACGAGATAGTGGAACAATAACTTGGATCTTCGTCGCGGCGCTTTGCAGAATGCGTTCCGCGGATCATAATATACTCTGAACCGATTTGAGAATGAAGGTGACCGCATGGAACAGGATGATCGGCATAGCAGGCCCGCAGTGACGCACCACGCGAATGATCTGCGGCTCCGGGTGCACCAACTCCAGAAACGTGCCGAGGCGGAAGGCTTTCGGGCGAGCTCCTCCCCTTTAGAAAGAAAGGCCTTCATGGACGAGAGCTGGGGGGAGGCCGATGAAACACGCTGAGTCAACCGGAAGATAGTGACCGACCGGTCGTCATGGCCTGCGAAGATTCGCGCCGGGATCAAGATCACGCGGCAAGCGGGGCAACGAACTGGGCCTACAGCAACTGGCCTCGCACCGAGTTCACTATCGCGCTGGATCTTCGCTGACGCCAAGACATGTTGGTTGGGTGAAATCTGGCTTTTCGCCTGGCGCCCGGCTCAATTGGTTCCAGATCACCGGGTCGCGGTAATCGAGAACCGGATCCCCGCTTCTGATTCTCGCCTACTGGTAGAATTCCCGCAGCAGGATCACGTAATCAGCGAGGAAAATGACGGGGTCGAACAGGCTCTGACATTCCGCATCACTCAGATACTGAATTTCGTCTAGATCTATCACCTCGCGAGCGCGGCGATGAATTCCGCCTCGCTGAATTCTTCCGGCAGGCGTCGCGAGAATTCCAGAGAATTCATTTCGGTCTCTCCTCGGTCCAAATTGCTTTCTGGAGTGCAAAAACTCTTTACAGAACACGCGTTTTGTAAAGTATCTGTGCTGACAATTCTTACTTATAATTTTGCGTGACGAGCTGTCGCGCTAGCGTTTCCCAATCCTTCCTTGTCTGAGTGACCCGCAAATCGACCAGCCGAATTTCTACCTGTCGATCTGTGGCGGTATATTGCCACACCGTTGGCTGCCGATCCTGTGCAGTTCCCGGATACAGAAGTATGACGCGGTTGGCGTCATAAACCGCCCCGTAGGATGCGAGCTGATAGAGGTCGGCTTGGCTGACTTTGGAGACTGATCCGATTGGATCGCCAAGATCCTTCCACTTGGTATCAACGATCAGCGGTCCGGCATCGGTTTCGATCACGATGTCGGGGATCAATGGGTAAGCCCCGTGCTGCAGCAATGTGTACGTCCGGCGTTGCACCGACACCGTTCCTGCAGGCAGCACCCTTTGCAGCCAGCGCGATACATAGCGCTCGAACAACAGGTTCATTGGAAACAACAGGGCCACTCCAGTGAAAGTGCCGTATGTCGTATTTTGCCACACCGCCTCAAGCAACATGCGTGCCAAAGTATGAGTGTCGCGGAAACGTTCATTCAACCGATTCCAGACGATCCGCTCCTTTAACGGTGCGCGACTTTGCGGAATTCCCGCAAACCGTTCTGTTAGACTGGTAATACGCCGACGAAGCGGTTCAGTTCGCGCGAAGGAACCGAGATACAAAAGGCACGTCTTGAACAGGCGGTTCAAAGGTGTGTTCTCGGAAAATTCTTCGAAACGGCAATGCAGCCGGGAAGGATCAATCGCACGGCGCAGTATCTGTTGCCGTAGATCAAGATTGCCACGCAACTTGGGCAACAATTCCTCTTTCGGGACATAGGCCCGCATGAGTCCAGTCTGCACCTGTTGCGCAAGACGCGTCACAAACAAGTTGATGAATACTTCAAGGAGATCATTGTCCTGTGTGCTCAAGCCAGTGATTTGGCCCTCCGAAAGTGGAACATCAAAAGCCAAGGCGAGCATCCGGATTAGGGTCGCGCGCAACGCACCGTCGTTATCCTTCAGCTTGGGCAGGATTTCCAAAGAGATTCCCGGCGCAGCAATGATCCCGCAGACTTGTCGTGTTTCCAACCGCCGGAAGCCCCGCGCCAACACACCGTTTTCGGGAACACCAAGTCGCCTAGCTGCTGTAATCGCAGCAAGATGGAGTTGCTCCGCCTGTAGTTCACTTATGCCCTCCGGCCCGACAGGCAGGGACGACCATTCCGGCACCGTATAGTGGTGACGGCCAGGCCACATTATGATCGATCCAGAAGCGTGATGTAAGCCTCTTCCGGATAAGCCCCCTCTTCGCGATAAATGTCCGAATAACGATACCGATCCTCCGCATAACCTTCCGCCCCGTTGGGGACAGGCAGCTGCGACCGCGATAGAAAGCCGTCGCCGCCTCCCAGAACGATCCGGACACGTTCGAGATCATCATGAAAGTACTCGCGCAGCAGAGGGATGACCTTGAAGGCCATGATCCGGTCGAGATCGGCTTTCGTCTTCGCCTCCATAAACCATGCGTGGCCGATCTGAGCGTCCTCACCGAGGAAATAAATCAGTCGCTGGTTGATGCTTGTTAGGACGGCCGCCAGATCGAGCGCACTGTCATCGAGTTCGATATCCACGAGTATCGACATATCAGGTGGCAGCTCTTCAAAGACGAATCGGCGTCGTAATGCTGTATCCAGCAGCGAGATCGAGCGATCCGCGGTATTCATGGTGCCAAGGATGTAAAGGTTTCGTGGCAAGCAAAAGGCGGATTTCGAATAAGGCAATGTCACCGTTGTCGCTGCTGATGCCCCCATTCTCTTGTCGCTCTCGAGCAGTGTGATGAGTTCGCCCAAGACCTTGGAAATGTTCGCGCGGTTGATTTCGTCGATGATGAGAACATGATTGCCTTGTTGTTCCGACGCACGCTCTGCCATTATTTTGAAGATTCCAGCTTCCGGCTCGAGGGTGAAACCCGCGCCTGACGCCATCGGGCGAGGCCGCAGTCCCTCGACAAAGTCCTCATAGGTATAGCTCTGATGGAAAGTGACGAAGCCGATGCGTTCGTCCTTGACCAATTGGTTGTATGCTTGACGCATAGCGATCGGGTCTTCCGGTGCCTGCCCCAGACAAATCTCGACAGCACGTCTCGCGGTGCTGAATGTTTTTCCTGTACCAGGTGGGCCGTAGAAAATCGTATTCAGTTCATGGTTGTTCCAGGGTGGAACGACCTCATCCTCGTTCATTTCCTGTGCAGAAGTTTTCTTTTTCTTTTTAGGTTTCTGCCAGACGGTCCTGAAATCCCCTTCGTAAAAATCGACCCGCGAACCGTGTTTTGCCTCAAGTTCCTTCCGCAGTGTTACGAGCGCCGCATCGAGCTCAACAAAACTCATGCTTCGCACTTCCGCCGGCGAAGCTGCGCCAAAGCCTACAAGGATGTCACGCTTATTCGATGCAGCACTGATGCGCTCATAGTCATCAGGGAAAAACAGAAACGGCAGGATGTGCCGCAATTGACGGTTATCACCTTCGACATGCACGTCCATCCATGAAGCGAATGCTTCTCCGTCAGAGACTAAATGACGACGCTCGTTCTCGGGTTTCGCTTTCAGATCCTGCATGGCGGTTATCAGTAGGACGAGTTCGCGCCATTTATTGTTATTATATCCCTGTCCGGCGCGCCCGACGCCTTGAAGTACTGGGTCGGTAAGTGCCGCAACCTCTGGCTGCAGTTCCCCGCCGGACCATGACCAGACTTCGCGAACCTTTTGATCTTTGGTCGAGGGGGCGACATCAGAGCGCTGGAACGCGTAGAGCAACCAGATCAACTCGGCCATCAGACAGCGGCCGTCGCTCGTGGAATCAGAAAGCTGAGCTTTGAGCTTCTCGAAAAAATTTCCGTCGCCGGCGTCAAGGTTTTGGACATAGGTTCGCTGGAGTCCGGCAAAGTTATCAGCGGTCCAAAGTGACCGACCTGGTGATAGAAGCGAACCATCATTGATCAGGCAATCGGTGCGAAGGCGATCCATCGTTTCATAAAGCGGCGAAAGGTCGGCGCTTGGATTGTATCGAGCCATGGTAAATCCCGGTGCAAAAGCGGCCACTGCCTCAGCATACGAGTACCGGGGCGAGGCCGGCAATCCCACTTCTGCACCACCCTCTTGATCTCACAAAAAAATCTACGCCTTTGAGAAGTGAAGCTAACCGTTACAGCCTCAAGGCTCGTCACCCGTAGCGTTTCGCGATAGGCTGAACAGGGATTAAACTCTTTACAGAAAGTGCGTTTTGTCGAGAGTCGGGGAAAGCGACCCCGGCAATTCCAGGGCAGGTATCACATGAGCGATCCGCGTCCCAACCGGCCTTTTGTCAAGAGTGGCGGCACCGAGCCGGTCGATGCGCATCGGCGCGACCGGGATTACCTGACCCCGGCCGAGATGACGCGGCTGCTGGCGGCGGCGAAATCCGGTCGGCACGGCGCGCGCGATCATCTCATGCTGTTGCTGATGTACCGCCACGGGCTGCGGGTCAGTGAGCTGATTGCGCTGCGGTGCAATGATCTCGACCTCGCATCCGGACACATCTGGGTCCGGCGGCTGAAACGCGGTCTTGCCACCAACCAGCCCTTGGCCGGAGACGAGCTCCGTGCCCTGCGGCGTGTCTTGTCGGTGCGGCAGGATGCTATGCTCTGGCTGTTTCTCTCGGAACGTGGCCAGCCGCTGACCCGCCAGGCCGTCAACTATCTCATTGCCGCGATCGCCAGGCGGGCCGGCCTCGGGCCGGTCCATCCGCATATGCTGCGCCATTCCTGCGGCCATGCGCTTGCCCATGCCGGGCGCGACCTGCGCCTGATCCAGGATTATCTCGGCCATCGCGATCCCCGCCATACCGCCCGCTACACCCGCACCGCGGCCAGTCGCTTCACCGGTCTCTGGGATTGAGCTGCTATTGTGCGGGCCTTCGAACCGCGGCGCGATAGCGCCGGCCAAATGTTCGAGGATCCATCCCAAGCTCACGCGCCGCCCCCGCGTAATTTTTGTGGTTGGCATATGCATCCCGCAAGATTTCATCCGCCACCTGCCTGCTCGGTCTTCCACGATGTGACGGAATACCCAGTTTCCCGCGTATGTCCGCAATCCATTTCGCATCGACCGCGTGCAGCGCTGCAAGCTCGCTATCGTTTTTTCCATCGCGTATCTGAGTGCGCAGGAGTTCCATGAAATCAAATCCAAAATGCTCCAGCGCCTGAATCAATTGGCGGCGCGGTGCCGGAAAATGTGCTTTCAGCGCGGCAAGGGAACTCGTCTCTCGAATGATCTTCAGAAACTCGTCGGGTGCATGGAAATCGGCGTGGTTGTGACCACCCACAGCCAGGCGATCTTCGATCGGTTTCACCCAGTGTTTTGTCCACGCCATGTGCCCTCCCTCGGAGTGCAAAAATCCGGTGATATCAACATTGCCAGTATTTTGCTGACTTTACCGTAATTTTGCACGTATTTTCGCTATCGCCCCTTCATTGATTGACGTGATTCGCCAAAACGTGATTCTCTTCATGCACCGGCAACTAACTTTGCTAGGAGGCTCTATTGGAAGCGCCATGCGTACATCCCGATCATGAACGCCTAAAGATGGAATTGCGTATCCGGGGTACGTCATTGAGCAAGATCGCCGCAGAGATGGGCGTCCTTCCAGGATCCGTGACGACCGTCAGCCAGGGGCTGCGACGCTCCAAGCGCATCGAAGCCGCCTTGGCTAGGGCGGTCGGGAAGCCGGTCGAAGAGGTTTTTCCCGGCAGGTACAGCAACGAGAAAGGAGCAAGCTAATGTAGCTATTTGCACAAAAAACGACCCCGAAAGCTGTCGCTCACGAGGCCGCTAATCGATTGGTACTCGATAGCTCATCCTCCCGCGACAGCTTCAGAAAGTCAAGCCTGAGTGCCGCCCTTCGCGGCACAGAATCCCTTTTTGTTCTGACACAGGAGAAGTGCCCATGGGCGAATGGCCATGCATGACCGTTCGCCGGGCCAGACAAGATGAGCCATCCATTCAACCCATCGTTCACGCACCCCTTGCCCAGCAAGGCGACCCGGAAACCGCCGGCCCGGTCACGCGCCAGTTCGCGCGGGCTTCTCCCCGGCCAGACCCCGCACGATCCGCGTCCCCGACTGCGCTATTTCGAGAGCAAACGCGAACAGGATGTTCTTTACCAACTTCTCGCGCGTCCGGATGTCGTAGACATCTGGGACCAGCCACCCCCGGTAGAATATCGGGCCGCCGAGGGCCGGCGCAAGCCGCATACATTCGATTTCCTGATCACGCTTGCTGACGGCCGCCGCATCGCGATTGCCGTCAAGCCCGCGGCCATTGTTGAACGCCATGGCTTTCGTGAAACCCTGAAGCGGATCCGGGCCGCGACCCCGCTCAACTTCGCCGATGAGGTCGTGCTGATAACGGAACAGCGCTACTGCCCTTCCGCCGCACGCAACGCCCAAAAGCTGCACGACTTTCGCCGCACTCCGGATCCCGAAGCCGACCGGATCATTGCAGAACTGACCCGTGACATGTCTGGCCCAACTCCGATTGCCGATCTTGTTCGGCGATCGGGGCTCGGTGGCCGGGCCTTCCGCGCGGCCTTCCGCGCCATCTTCGCCGGCATTCTGCGCGCAGTGGATAGCGGCGACATTCTTCCTTCCACCCGCATTACGCCGGAGGTTGTCCAATGACCCGCCATTTCCGTCTTTCTGAAATCGACTGCCTCGAAATTGCAGGGGCAGAGCACCGGCTGCTGACCAGCGATCGCAGCGGCTCGATCTGGTCGCGGCTCGACGATTCGTCCGTCTGCCTGTCGTTTACCAGCGATGATTTCATGCGGCTGCTGTCACGCCCCGACGTGCGACTCAAACGCGGGGCCTTCTCGGATCAATCCGCGTTTCGTCGATTGCGCTGCGATATCGACTATGTCCAAACCATGCCTCCGGAACAGCGCGCAAAGATATTGTGGCAAGCCACATGTGCCAGAACGTTTCTCGAAGCCGAGGCGCGTGGCGAAACCAATCGCTCCGAACAGGTGGTGGAAAAGATTATACCCATCCTGGAACGCCGCGTGAATGACATCGAGGAAAGCGGTCAGGATGTCGGACGCAATCCGCGCGCGGGTCAGCTGTTCGAGCGACGCCGTTTTCCGTCTACACGCTGGCTGCTGCAATGGGTCAGAATGTATGAGGCTGGCGGTCATAGCCCGTTGGTTTTTCTGCGCAAGCGTCGGCCCGACCTTTCTACCCGAAAGCTGATAGCGGAGGCCGAAGCCGTCCTTGCCGAATGCGTGGTCGGCTATCTTGATCGCAACGAACCCACGCAGCAACAGATCGTCGAGAATGTCTGTGATCGCTTTGCCAAAATCAATCGCGGTCGATCGACCGCAGGCATCGCGCCCTTGCCCGTACCATCGGCCCGGACGGTGCGGCGCCGCATCAAGGCTCTTGATCCGTTTGAGGTCATCGCACAGCGCAAAGGGATCGATGCTGCCCGCCGCAAGTTCGGTTTCTACGAGGACGGACTGAGTGCCGACTATCCATTGCAGCGTATCGAGATGGACGAGTGGCAGATCGACATTTGTTCCCTTTTGGGTGAAAGTGGTGCGCTGGACGGCTGGCCAGGCGAAGATCGGGCAAAATTTGAGGTCGGCAGACGCTGGATCTATGTTGCCCTTGATTGCGCGACACGCTGTGTGCTTGGGTTCCGTA
Organism: Paracoccus saliphilus; assembly: GCF_028553805.1. Lineage (NCBI taxonomy): Bacteria > Pseudomonadati > Pseudomonadota > Alphaproteobacteria > Rhodobacterales > Paracoccaceae > Paracoccus > Paracoccus saliphilus. The sequence goes on from NZ_CP067140.1 coordinate 871,863, forward strand.
TTGTGTCGACGCCGAATGCCGATGATGCAATTCGAACTTTGAACCTGATCATCCAGGACAAAACCCCCATCGCCGAAGCGTCAGGCTGTCAAACATCCTGGGACCAATGCGGCGGTATTGGCGTTCTCGCGACCGACCAGGGCTCAGCCTTCGCCGCCGAGAAGTTCCGGATGGCGGTCGCCGATCTCGGCGCAACCTATGAGGCACCACCTGCCGGGGTCCCAAAACTCCGCGGCCGAATTGAGCGTCTATTCCGTACTTTCGGTCAACAGCTCGCGCCGATGCTGATCGGCCGCACCTTCGGTAACCCAGTGGAACGCGGCGATTATCCATCGGAACAATGGGCGGCTCTGACTGATGACGAATTGGCACAGATCCTTACGCTGTTCATCGTCGATATCTACCACAATTCACCTCATGCCGGCCTCAAGGGAGAGACCCCGGCGAACGCCTGGAAACGGTTGTCGGCCGAGCAGGGGGTAACGCCACCACCCGATGCCAATCATCGCCGTGCCGTGTTTGGTATTCCGCTCAACCGCAAACTCGATCGACATGGGGTGCGAGCCTTCGGGATCAACTATACCTGCTCGCAACTGCAGGAAGCTTTACTACGCGGGGCAAGTGGCGAGATTCCTATTCGGGTAGATCCCGAGGATTTGACGTATATTTCCATCTGCCTCGGCCATGAATGGTTCAGCGCCGAGGCCGTTTCGCATGCCGTATGGGGCCTGTGTCTCAGCGACTGGCTGGAGATGGTGCGCGAGCTGCGGACGCGGTTCCGAGAGGAGGCGGTCCTGTCCGAGCAGATCATTCGGGATACCCGGAAAAAAATCTTTGCGATCGATGCCCGTGCCCGGCAATTGCGCCGCGTACAACCGCCGCATCTCACGGCCGAAGGATTGGACCGGGAGGAACGGCAGCTCTTTACAGGGCTGCGCATTGGTCCCGAGGGTTCGGCCGCGACGGGTGATCTCGAACGGCCAAACGACCGAAACCGGCCCAAACCAGATGATCTTCTTGGCGATGTCATCACCCCGGATGCACCACCCCCTCAACCCATGTCTGGCGGCGCTTCGTTCGGAGAAAATATACGCGAGGTTTCCGATGACGGCGACGAATGGACCTTCGATGACTGAATCTCTGAACATTGGCATCCCGCAGCGCGTTCTCGCGCTGCGATCCATCTTCTCGAGTAATCGGGCCTATCGGCAATTCGAAGAGCGTTTCCGCTACCTGCTGGAGCGACGGCGGGCAGAGATTGCAGCCGGAGTTGTAGCCGAGGCCCGCTGCATCGCACTGATAGGTGCCTCCGGCAGCGGCAAGACCACTGCGGCGCGACACCTGTTCGCGGTGCAGCCGGATCTGGTTCTGGAGGAGCCGGAAACCCCGCGCATGGAGGTCGCGAGCCTGCCGGTGCCAACACCGGCAACCCTGAAATTCGTCGGTCAAACCACGCTTACGGCACTCGGTTTCCCGCTTCGCCGCGAAAGAACCGCCCAAACCATCTGGGATATGGTGAAAGATCACCTCGCCGCCCGCCAAACGCTGTTCTTGCATTACGACGAAGCGCAGGACCTTTCGGCTCATCAGACTCCAAAGGAGCTGACCTCGGTCGTCAACACCCTGAAGTCACTGATGCAGCACCCGGTCTGGCCGGTTGGTCTGATCCTGACCGGTACGGCGGAGTTGAAAACCATCATTAACCACGACGCCCAGTTGGCACGCCGGGTCTACCCGATCGAGTTTCCCCGGCTCGATCTTGTGCTCGATGCCGAGCGCGTCCGGCAATTGCTCTGCCTCTATTCCCGGCGTGCGGATATGACGCCGTGCAATGAAGTCGGCACAACCGAATTTGCCGCACGGCTCATCCATGCCGGGGCGCGGGAGTTCGGGTTGCTGATCGAACTGGTTATCGCCGCATTGGAAGAGGCGATGCTGTCCGGTGCCGAGACTTTGGAAATCCTTCATTTCACGCGGATGTTCGGTAAGCGCGCCGGCTGCATCGACGGCCTCAACCCATTCGTAGCGGGCGATTTCGAACGAATTGACACCCGAAAGTTGCTGAATCACGGAGAGTGCGATGTCCAATAAATATGCGGCGTCGGAAGGCGGGCTTATGCCCTTGGCATTGACGAGACAAATGTTCGAGCGCGAAACGCCCGTCTCCCTTGTTTCCGGGATCGCGCAAAGGAACTTCTATGGATCGGCACGGGATTTCTGCCTTGATCTCGGACTTGACTGGTTCGGGATTATCCGGGGAGAGCAGAAAGAAGTTTCGCGGGTCGCTCAAATCGCCGGGGTGGATAACAGCAACCTTCAAAGATGGACATTTAGAAATGTCGGAAAGTTACGTGTTCGGATTGGGCGAGAGATGGGGACGATCAGGACCGTCTGCCGATCAATTCCGAGGGTTTGTCCAGCATGCATCAGGGCGTCGGTCGATCAGCACGGCTTTAGCGGGGCATTTCTTCGGGCGGATTGGCAGATTGTTTCGATCCGAACATGCGACATCCATCATGTCCCGCTCATTCGGCTACCCTCCAGAAAGCACTCGCAGGAAAACTACGACATTGCGGCAATCATCCGAGAGCGTTTCGATCTGATCACGGGTCATATCGATATACATCGTCAAGAGAGCTCGCTGGAAACTTATTTGCGGACACGTCTTCGCGGTACGCCCCATGCTGGTTTCTGGCCTGACTGCTTCACCCTGCCTGTGGTGGCACGCGCCGCGGAATCTCTCGGTGGCCGCATTCTATATGGTACGCAAGTAAAGTTCACCCATCTGTCCGATGACATGTTGCATGCCGCCGGCGCCAAAGGGTTTGATATATTGTCTGGCGGTGCGGACGCCCTCAAATCATGTCTTGATGATCTGACACGTGAATCGTCCGACAGCCAGAAGTTTCATCGGCGAGACTATGGAATGTTTCTGACATGGCTGTCATCCAGCCGTGCTGCGCCGGAAATGAAACTGCTCAAATCGGTGGTGCGAGATCATATCATCGAGAGTTTTCCGATCAAGTCAGGGGCGATCGTCCTTGGGACGGTGGTCAAACAACCTCGCTTGCTCAGCGTCACTGATGCCGCCAGGGAACTCAGGATGAAGCCTGACCAATTCCTCAGGTTCCAAATGGCGAACGGGGAATCAGTCTCAACTGGGGCGGTTGAACGTCAAGGCGTGCGCGTCGATTTGCTTCCGGCACTCAAGGATCAAATAGATGACCAGATTACGATTAAGGAAGCAATGCGAATCTTGAACTGTTCCTTTGACCTTGTTCAGAAACTTGCCGATTGCCGCATCCTTCCGTTCCACACGCGTGGGGGCAAAGCCCGCTACATCAGCAGAAGAGACGCACACGAACTTCTCCGTGCCGTCGAGGACCTTCCAGCTACCAGGCAACACGGAAATTTCCTCACGGCCGCGCAGGTTCGAGAACGGATTGCATGCAAAGCATCGGAAATATTGACGCTATTCATGCAGGGTGAACTCTCCCCGACCTATCGCGACAAGCGGATCAAGGGGATCAACGCGCTATTGGTGGATCTTGAACAGGTGCGATCCAAAATTACCAACCGGGATCCGAAGTTTATCCTATTCACAGAAGCACTTGGAATCCTTCGGCTTCGAAGTGCGGAGCTTCATTCCCTGGCTTCGATGGGGTATCTGAGAATGACATCGCGCCGGGATCCCGACAGCGGCTGTATGCGCAAGGTCATTGAAGCCGAAACATTGGACAGATTTCGAGCGCGTTTTGCTACGCTTGTTATGCTGGCTGTAGAGCTACATCGACGCTCGCCCCATCTTCGCAAGGACCTTGAAGCGTTGGGCGCACTCCCAGTGTGTTCAGGGAGCGACCTGCCGCAATTCTATGAGCGATCAAAGCTTCCCAACCTGACATTACTGTTCTCACGTTGGAGTAAGACGTCTGCGTCACCTGCGTAGCGAACATCAGCTACGCGACGGGTACAATCGAGGCGCAGAGAGAGAGCTTCACCGTCGGACACGTCGACGGGCAAATAGCGGCAATAGCCGTTGCAAGTAACACCGCGCCTGCTGCGACACGCGCCTGTGAACCTTTTGCTGCGCTCAGTGTGGAAGTGATCAACCCTTGGGATCTCGACCTTTAGGCGTCAGACTGGGCGATGCGTAGTGCCGCGTTCTGATCTTTGCCGCCTGAGGGCTTCGAATGCGCCCATAGCTCTTGCGATCGCTACTTCTGCCGCGTGCAAATCGAAGCCTAATCTCGCTTCCGGATGGCCCGTGAGGTCGAGCATAGCCTCAAATACCGCGTCGCATTCGCGGGCGAGGCACAGGAGATGATAACCGCTAGGGCTTCCTGAACCGTTCATCCAGGTTCTGGCGCTCCGGTCACTGGCGCCCGTCCAACGCATAATTGTCTTCACGGCCACACCAGTTCCACCCAGTTCGCCGCGCAAGGCATTGCTGATCTGCACGATATACTCGGTCTCTGATGGTGCACGCTGCATTCTAGGAAGTTTTCTACCGTTATTGGGAAGCATTCTTCTGCTCCTTTCGGGTTAATGCTGTTCTGTGAATTACGCAGCGCAAGCCACTAGGGCAGGCAATGATCATTAAGTGGAACAACGGCAGTGACGAACTCCCTGCGACCGAGCTGCAGGGCATACCGGCTGCTGAGTATGTCCGCATGTCAACCGAACATCAGCGGTATTCGACCGATAACCAGGCTGCAGCTATTCGTAAATATGCTGACGAACGCGGTTTCCGCATCGTGCGTACCTACGCTGACGAAGGACGGAGTGGCCTCACCACTGGTGGCCGACCCGCTCTGCAGAAACTCTTCGATGACATCGACAACGACCGCGCCGACTATCGCGCCTTGCTTGTCTACGATGTTAGCAGGTTGGGCCGGTGGCAGGATACCGATGAGGCGGCCAGCCACGAGCTCCGTTGCCGGCGTGCTGGCATCTCGGTTCATTACTGTGCCGAGCAGTTCGAGAATGACGGCAGCGTCGGTTCCTCAATTATCAAAACCGTTAAGCGCGCAATGGCAGGCGAGTACAGTCGCGAGTTGTCGGTCAAAGTCTTCGCAGGACAATCGAACCTTATTCGTTTGGGTTTTCGTCAGGGCGGTACCGCGGGTTTTGGGTTGCGACGCCTTCTCGTAGATCAGCATGGCGTGGCCAAAGAGCAGCTTGAACAGGGGCAACAGAAGAGCATTGCCACCGATCGCGTGATCCTCGTTCCCGGCCCTGAGGCCGAGGTGAAAATCGTGCGAGAAATTTACCAACTATTCGTGGAGGGCAGCAAAGAATCGGACATCACGAATCTACTGAATTCTCGTCATATCCTCACCGATTTAGGCCGACCGTGGACACGCGGAACAGTTCATCAGCTTCTGACAAACGAAAAGTATATCGGTAACAATGTTTGGGCGCGGACCTCGTTCAAATTAAAGAATCAACATGTGTCCAACCCCCGTGAGTCTTGGGTTCGCGCGGACGGTGTGTTCACGCCGATTGTCGATCAAGAATTGTTCGATAGGGCGCAGGCGATCATCACAGCGCGTGCACAGCATATGAGTGATGAAGCCATGCTGGAGATCCTGCGAGAAATCTTCGAACGCAACGGAATGTTGTCCGGACTGATCATCGACGAGATCGAGGGAGCGCCTTCAAGCAGCTCTTACCGTACCCGCTTCGGCGGGCTGCTCCGGGCTTACGCTTTGGTCGGGTTCTCACCCGATCGGGATTATCGCTATATCGAGATCAACCGGAACCTGCGCGCACTTCATCCGACGGTGGTTGGGGAAGTTCTTGCCGGTTTGCGCCAGGCAGGGGGAACGGTCACCCAGGATCCGTTAACAGACATCCTGACGATCAATGACGAATTCACCGCCACGATCGTTATTGCCCGGTGTTTTCATACGTCAGCGGGCTCCTTGCGGTGGAAGCTGCGGCTCGACACCGCGTTGAAACCTGATCTGACCGTCGCTGTGCGCATGGATGCGGACAATCATGAACCCCATGATTATTATTTACTACCGAGGTTGGACATGAGAACCGCGCTGCTCAGGCTGAGCGAACACAACGGTTTATCGCTCGACGCGTATCGCTTCGATTCATTGGGTTGTTTTTACGCTATGGCCGCGCGGCAGCCGTTTCCGAGGGCGGCATGATGGGAGCCCGGCCTGCACAGCGCGTCGAGTGGATCCCAATTGAGCGCATCAATGTCCTCAACCCTCGCCTCCGGAATAAGCGAGTATTCAAGGAAATTGTTGATAATATTTCAAAAATCGGGCTAAAACGGCCAATTACCGTGACCCGTCGGATGGAAGCTGGCGGTCCCTATTATGATCTCGTTTGTGGACAAGGACGGCTCGAAGCCTATCAGGCACTTGGCCAGCAGGATGTACCTGCGCTCGTGGTTACTGCGGATGCCGAAGATTGCATGATAGCGAGCCTGGTCGAAAACTGTGCCCGCCGTCAGCACAAGGCAATCGACTTGCTGCGAGATATTGGTGCCATGCGCGAGCGCGGTTATTCGTCAGCTGATATTGCCAGAAAAACCGGCTTGTCGACGGAATATGTCAATGGTGTGGCTCATTTGCTCGAGAAAGGAGAGCAACGCCTCCTGAGTTCGGTGGAAGCCCGAACGATCCCTATTAGCGTGGCAGTGGAAATCGCGGAGGCTGGCGACCACGATGTCCAGCGAGTGTTGCAGGACGCCTATGACAAGGGGCTTCTGCGAGGCAAGCGTTTGTTGGCAGCCAAGAAATTGGTCGAGACTCGTCGTCGTCGGGGCAAGGGGCTTACTGCACAAAAATCTTCTGCAACGAAGCGCTTGTCCACCGCTGCTTTGATGAAGGCTTATCAGGAGGAAGCCGAGCGCAAGCGCGACATGATCCGGCGAGCCAACGCTGCCCGCGACAGGTTGGTTCTGATCATCGAAGCCTTCAGGCGGCTTTCACATGACGAGACCTTCATAGGAATACTTGAGGATGAAGGGCTTGCGATCATGCCTGAGCGCATCGCCACACGTTTGGCGGAGGCCCGGGAGACACGGATATGACAAGGAAACAATCCGCACCTCAGGTGAAAATCGGCTTCGAGGAAACCAGCCTGCGGATATCGATTGATGCCATACTCCCGCTGCACGAAATCTCTGAGAGAGTTCGAAAGTCGGTCAAATATAGTCAAATCGCCGCGTCGATTGCGGAGGTCGGCATCATCGAGCCCCCAGTTATCGTTCGTGACCGTGATGATAGGGATCGGTTCCATCTCCTCGATGGTCATTTACGTATCGACATCCTTAAAAATCGCGGTGAAGCTGAGGTTGTCTGCCTGATTGCACTTGATGATGAAGCTTTTACTTACAACAAGCGTGTCAGCCGGATCGCGATCATCCAAGAGCATAAGATGATTTTGAACGCGATCCGCAAGGGAGTTTCCGAGGAACGTCTGGCGCGAGCGCTTAATGTCAATATCGCGAATATCCGCATGAAGCGGAACCTGCTTGTTGGTATTTGTCCCGAAGCAGCCGAGCTTCTACGTGATAAACACGTCCCGATTACTGTGTTCACGGAACTGCGCTACCTGAAGCCCATGCGGCAGATAGAGGCGGCGCAATCGATGATTACGATGAATCGCTACTCTACAGGCTATGCCCGCTCTCTGGTTGCATCGACACCAGAGGACCAGTTGGTTGAAGGTCGCGAGCGACGCCCGCGCGGTTTGACGGAGGAGCAAATCGCGGTAATGCAGCGCGAATCGGAAAATCTAGACCGAGAGTTCAAATTGGTCGAGCAGAGCTATGGCGCAGATCAGCTCGACCTGGTTCAGGCTGTTGGTTATGTGAACCATTTGCTGGGAAACGCTCGCATCGTCAGGCATCTTGCGCAGCATCATGCTGATATCCTCACCGAATTACAGAAGATTGTAGACATGTTGGAGGCCGCATGAGGTGGCCAGAAGTGCCATCTTATTCTCTGAATAGGGAAATTACTCTGCACTTTGTTGGCCCGGTTTTCATGTGTCAGGATTACCGGAAACCCCGCAGCGGCAGCCCATTCCGTGTTTCGCCCTGGCGGTAGCTGACGGCACATAGGCCTCAAGACGGATCAGCTTCTACCACTATATCAGCTCGATACGGGCCAGAAAAGACAGGCGGCTTAACTCTGCCTTGTCATGCGCTTCGCTATCGGCTTTGCGGGATGGCGAAGGAAACTTTTCTTGGCGAGAAAGGAAGAAATAGTGCGCAAAGCCTCGGCTAACCATTTGATTTTTCGTGTTTTGTGAGGGCGAATTAGGTGGCAATTCACAATTTGGAAAGAGGCAGATAGTTCTGCCCTTTTTATCGGTGATTTTGCCTCAATCGCATCTGCATATGATAGCCAATACATTGATATTTCGACTGTTCTATGTGATTCGCGCTACCTAGGGCCAAGAGGTCGTGCCTCTTGGGGCGGAAACCGGAAGTTCGCTGCAAGTGCTGCTTTCAAAAGATAGACTTGGCAAAGCGGCCGTTTGGTTCACGGAACCCGTTTACATAGTATCAGACGGTTTCTCGGAGATGTCGCGCGTCACTGCGGCCACCATCTTACCGTCAGCGAGTCCCTCATTTACTGCCGCACACTTCTCTCCCACGCGCGCCACGAGTTCCTCGAAGTTCACCGCTTTGCCAGCGACGGTCTTACGAAAGGCGCTTCTTTTGACCTTCTTGGTCTTGTCTTTCTCGAGCTTTCTTGGACGAGCTGCATTTACAAGAACATAGATACCTGTGTGGGACGAAGGCTCAAACAGATACTGCTTCGAAAGCTGTTCACCCGGAGTGTTGACCAGCTCATCCCCAGTCCAATGCTTCATATCGGCAAGCTTAATTTCGACCGACACCTTCCCTAAAGCATCAACTCTTGAGTGCATCCTGAGATCAGGCCGCTTCTCACCCGCAACTTCTTGCTCCCTGACAACGGTGTAGTAGCGTTCCCCCACGTCTCTCAGGCGGGCGGCAAGCCAATTTCTTAAATCGCCTTCTTTCGCTTCGCCCCGCCGGAAGAAGGCGCTTTCATCATCGTCGGAAGTATGCAGCCGCTCGAGGAGCGTCTCTAGATGCGTTTGGCAGAGCTTCCTGAACTCTTCCACAGTCGATGGTGGCTTGGACTGATCGTTGAGAAACTGAATTGCTTCATCAGGTAAGATTTCCGGCCTTCTCCCCGCTCCTCGCTTCATCAACTCGATCTGATACAAGAAAGTGTCTCGGTAGCTCGAAAGTACCTTTGACTTTGCAAGTCTTTCAAATGCACTGACAACATCGGGTGTTTGAATCGCCGCCAACATATTGATGTAGTTTCGCCTGTTGCTCTCCGCGTGGTCCTCTTTGCCCGGCGAGTAGACAGTCTCGTGCTTCACATCCTTCTCAGGCGGCCATGCCAAGTATGATGCCTGAACCAGCCACTCTAGGCTCAGGACCCATTGATTGACTTTTGGGTTTGTGATTCATCGCCAGAAAAAAGAGCGGTGACATGAGCAATCTCTTCTGGCTGACTGACGCGCAGATGGCGCGCCTCGAACCTTACTTCCCGAAGTCGCATGGTCGCCCCCGGGTGGATGACCGACGTGTTCTGAGCGGGATAATATTCATTAATCGCAACGGCTTGCGGTGGTGCGATGCACCGAAGGAATATGGCCCGGCGAAGACACTCTACAATCGCTGGAAACGTTGGAGCGACCGCGGGGTCTTTGCGAGGATCATGATGGGCTTGGCCGCCGAAAGCACGGACCACAAGACGATCATGATCGACGCGACATATCTGAAAGCGCACCGCACGGCCTCGAGCCTGCAGGTTAAAAAGGGGGGCGAAACCGCCAGATCGGGCGCACAAAAGGCGGCATGAACACCAAGCTGCATGCGGTCACAGATGCGAAGGGCCGCCCGATCCGGTTCTTCATGTCGGCGGGACAGGTGAGCGATTATACCGGCGCGGCGGCCCTGTTGGACGGCTTGCCGAAGGCGGATTGGCTCCTGGGGGACCGGGGATACGATGCCGGCTGGCTGCGAGAAGCATTGAAAGACAAGGGGATAAAGGTTTGCATCCCGGGTCGAAAGTCCCGCAAGAAGCCGGTGAAATACGACAAGCGGCGATACAAACGCCGCAATCGGATTGAGATCATGTTTGGTCGGCTGAAGGATTGGCGGCGAGTCGCAACCCGATATGACCGCTGCCCGGAGACCTTCCTCTCCGCCATCGCACTTGCCGCGACGATCCTATTTTGGCTCTGAAACGCAATGAGTCTGGAGCCTAGCACTACTTTGGCAGATTTTTGCTGATACGACAATCTCCGGATTCACGGGAGGTGTTTTGGGTGATTCATAGGGAGCCAGCTTTGAGGGAGGCTGGCGGATTATGGAGAACTGGCGGGACGATCTGGAGACATGGCTGGCACCGTTTATTGCGGGGCTTGGGCACAAGACGCGGGGGCGGATGTGTCCGGCCTATGTTGCCGGGTTGATCGGCCCGGGTGATCGCAAGAGCGTGCAGCCGATGGCCGAGCGGGACAGGGCGGTCAGCTATGACCAACTGCATCATTTCATCGCCGACGGGGTCTGGGACAGCGCGCCGCTGGAAGCGGCCTTGCTGGCCGAGGCCGACAGGCTGGTTGGCGGCGCGGAGGCCTTTCTGGTCATCGATGATACCTGTCTGCCGAAGAAGGGCGAACGCTCGGTTGGGGTTGCGCCACAATATGCCTCCTCGCTGGGCAAGACCGCGAATTGCCAGTCGCTGGTCTCGGTAACACTGGCGTCGCGCGAGGTGCCGGTGGCGGTGGGGTTGCGGCTGTTTCTACCGGAAGTCTGGACCGACGATCCCGACCGCATGGCCCGAGCCCGGGTGCCGGAATATCGGCGAGCGGCCCTGAGTAAACCTGAGATTGCCATCGAGGAGATTGACCGGGTGAGGGATGCGGGCGTCCGCTTCGGCTGTGTGCTGGCCGATGCGGGTTACGGATCGGGCGGGCCTTTCCGCCAGTCTCTGAGCGAGCGCGGCCTTGCATGGGCGGTCGGCCTGTCGCGGCGCCAGAACGTCTATCCGGCGGATGTCGGGCTGGTCTTTCCCGAGGTGGGACGCGGTCGCCGCCGCAAATATCACCTCCCCGACCGCGTGGCCGTTTCCGCTGAACAGATGCTGAAGGACGAGAAATGGCGGAAGGTCAGCTGGAGGCGTGGGACCAAAGGCAGGTTGAATTGCCAGTTCGCCGCAATCCGTGTCCGCATCGCCGATGGCTATCGGCATCGCATGGCGGATGGCCGTGTGCAGGCTATGCCTGGTGACGAGGAGGTTTGGCTGATCGGTGAACGCCGTGCGACCGGCGAACGGAAATATTACGCCTCGAACCTGCCAGCCGACACCTGCCTCAAGACGCTCGCCGCTACCGTCAAGGCCCGATGGATCTGCGAACAGGCGCATCAACAACTCAAGGAAGAGCTTGGTCTCGATCATTTCGAGGGGCGGTCCTGGACGGGTCTTCACCGACACGCACTGATGACGATGATCGCCTACGCCTTCCTCCAATCCCGCCGCCTCAAGGCTGCGGGACGGGGGAAAAAGAGTCCCGGGACCACCCCCACAACCAACCATGCCAGCCGTCAGGCAAGCAATCCTCGATATCCTGGAGCGTCCACCGCCTATTCGATGCCCTCATTGCGAAAGGCGTATCGCAGCGGGTGAGAAAAATCTGCCAAAGTAGTGCTAGGAAAACGGAGGATCAGAAATGGCGAACAAGCGTCACAAACCCGAAGAAATTGTCACGAAGTTGCGGCAAGTTGAGGTCTTGGTCGGCCAAGGAATGTCGCGTGTCGATGCGATCCGTGAAGTTCGCGTTACCGAACAGACCTATTACCGTTGGCGCAAGCAATATGGCGGTATGGGAAGCGACCAACTGAAAGAACTCAAGCGACTTCAGAATTGAGCCTGTGAACGCCACCGGTTCGAGAGAGCAGGCGAACAATGAACGGCTGAGAAGGGCTGTGTCGGAGCTGACGTTGGACAAGCTGATCTTGGGGGAATGAGGCATGGAATGCCACTGGTTCGAATGACATGCCGAATGCCAAGGGAAACTTCTGAGCCCCGCTCGCCGTCGCGCCTGCATCGATCATGTGCGCAGCCAGATGAAGGTTTCCGAGCGTCGTGTGTGTCGTGTGCTGGGCCAACATCGCTCCACCCAAAGATATCCACCGCAAGGACGTGCCGACGAAGAGCGGCTGGTCGCAGACATGATCGAACTGGCCCGTCAATATGGCAGCTCAGGCTATCGTCGGATCGCAGCTCTGCTGAGAGAAGCTGGATGGCAGGTGAACGATAAACGCGTCGAAAGGCTGTGGCGGCGAGACTGAGGAGGATCAGGAAACAGTCCGGGGGACTGTTTGCCCGACGAAGCTTAAAGTGCCAATGAAACAACCGAAGAAAGGCCGGCTCTGGCTGAACGACGGATCATGCATCCGGCTCCGGCCGGAATATCGTGATCATGTCTGGTCCTATGATTTCGTTCATGGCCGCACCGATGATGGCAAGGTGTTCCGGACATTGAACATCCTGGATGAACACAGCCGGGAATGCCTGGCGATCAGGGTCAAGCGCAAGCTGAGTTCGAATGACGTGATCGATGCCTTGAGCGACCTGTTCATCATGCGGGGCGTGCCGGGGTTCATTCGCTCCGACAACGGCCCCGAGTTCGTGGCCCAGGCTGTTCAGGACTGGATCAAGGCTGTCGGTGCCAGAACGGCCTATATCGAGCCAGGTTCACCTTGGGAGAACGGCTATTGCGAGAGCTTCAATGCCCGGTTCAGGGATGAACTGCTCGACGGCGAGATCTTTTACAGCTTGCGAGAAGCACAAATCCTGATCGAACAATGGAGAAAACACTACAACACGAAACGACCGCATAGTGCTCTGGGCTATCGCCCGCCGGCACCGGAAACCATCGTATCGATAGACCCGAGCCTGCTCATGCACTAACAATCAAACCGGACCAATCAGATGGGGCGGGCCAGTCCGTACCGTGCACAGTCTCATTGCTGCCGGCATTCTTCGTTCGGTCCTGGTGTGGGAATACTGGAGCAATAGGGAACGAACCTACGTTTGCACTCAATCTCTGAAGAATGTCCGTTCGAAGTATATTGCCCTTGTAACACTTGCCAATCAATCTGGGCGATCTCAGTCAGAAGAGGCTGCCTTTCAGCGAAAACACGGCGCTCAGCCATTAGTTCTCGGCAAGCGACGAAACGTGGTGTTTCCGCGAAACCAAGTCGCTTAATGCCGATGAAAACGAAGTATGCTGGCGCCAGATCGGCATATTTCTCCCCCGTCATTTGATTTCAATGTATTATTCGTGCGTTGAGGACAAGTCTTGTGAGCGTCCGGCGATTAGGTGTTTCAAGCCTCCAATGGTCTGCTCTCAATCCGCCACCCCATGCTATGCGCTCAATATGTTCTCGCTTCGTTTCCATTCTTGTTTTGTCAGGACATTTCCTTGAAGGTTGATAGCAAAAAAGGCCCGCTGCCTAATGGCAACGAGCCTTCTAACTCTTTTGACCATGAGGGAAGGTGCAAGCACCCGCGAACCTCAAAGCCTTGTGCATCCTATCTGCGTCGCTTTGCTCGGTCTGTCAAGATTTCCTTAGCAGACCGACAGTGTATCGTTTGCGTGAAGCAGGTTTCTTGAAACCACCCACGAAGCGCAAGAGTCCGAGGATTCGCTATGGAAAATACAGCTGCAGGACATCTTTTGAGGAATTTCAGGCCTCGCACATTTCCCCGAACGAATTGGCTGAACTGTCCGGGCGATCGAGCGACGATGAATTCAATCATCAACTGAGCAATGGTGCGATACCACTTCCGTTAGGTTTGCGGAACATCATGATGCTTCGGCGTTCCAACGTCGTCTGATCTGACCTTGATATCTGATAGAGCCGGCGTAATGTCAGCTTTTGTCATGCTCGGAAGGAGGCAAGGCTTTTTGATAAAAAAGGCAGAACCAACGCTCGATGTGACAAAGCCGCAATTGATTTCATTGTGTTATTTCGTGTGCCGAGGGCAAATCTTTGTGGTGCTTCCAAATATTATCCAGATATATCAATGAATTACGGGTTGACGGTTTTTGAGTCCGGAACACTTTTCCTGACCATTTGTCCGGCCCAGCTGAGACTCCACGACTCACTCTTAGCCCTCGATTGATCGGCATCAAGCACCTAGTTCACGAAGTTTGGTTCTCAGCAATTTTTCTCTCACACCATCACCCGAAATCTTATTGGACGATCCTGATCCGTTGGAATCCAGACGGGCGTTGCGTCTTAGGCTCCAGACCCATTGATTTTGGTTGTTCGACGTGATTCAGGTTCTGCAAGGAGATTGCTCATGTCACCGCTCATTTGTCTGGCGATGAATCGCAAACCCAAAAGCCAATCAATGGGTCCTGAGCCTAGAACCGCATGCCGATGCTGAACTCGGCGCCTTCGCCGCCGATTCCGAAACTTGCGGCACCAAAACTGAAGCCGATCAGAGCACCGGTCATGGCTTGTTGTGCCGTATGCTCTCCGGCATGAACCCGACTTGCTGCGGCCAGTCCGGCTGCGCCATAGGCGGCTGCGCCTGCTAGGGGCTCGTCATCGAAGCATTTTCCGGCCAAATCCGCTGCGCCGAAACTCGCGGACGAGGCATGGCCCGAGGGAAAGCCGCTGCCTTCGCCCGACGGTCGTCGCGAAATCGGGCTGCCATCCGTCCATGATTTCAGCGCTACCACCACCGCCACATGCAAGAGCCCGCGAACCGCGAAATCTTCCAGCCGGTCGTCGCGCGCTGCGCAGACCGCCGCCACGGCAGGCAAGCCGTATTTCATCGCGGTGCCGAAATCCTCGAAGGGATCGGCTGCGGCGGGCAGGGCCGCCGTGCCGCAAAGCCCGGCCAGAACCATCGCCTTCATCATTGTGCCCCTTGCCTCTCCACCGGTCAGGAGCCCGTTCCGGTGAGCCCGATCACCCGGTCCATCCGCTCGGCCAGCGCGTGGTTATGCGTGGCGATCAGGGCCGACAGCCCGGTTTCGCGCACCAGCGTCATCAGCACCTCGAAGACGCGGTCAGAGGTCTCGGGATCGAGATTGCCGGTGGGTTCATCCGCCAGCAGCAGGGCAGGGGTATTCG
This sequence comes from Paracoccus saliphilus, assembly GCF_028553805.1. Classification (NCBI taxonomy): domain Bacteria; kingdom Pseudomonadati; phylum Pseudomonadota; class Alphaproteobacteria; order Rhodobacterales; family Paracoccaceae; genus Paracoccus; species Paracoccus saliphilus. The sequence goes on from NZ_CP067140.1 coordinate 887,035, forward strand.
CCAACGCCCGGCAAAAGGCCACCCGCTGCTGTTCGCCGCCCGACAATTGCGCGGGCCGGTGATCGGCGCGATGGGCCAGCCCGACCCGATCCAGCAAATCCGTGGTCCGTTCCGCTGCTGCCCGCTGGCTGGTGGCATTGGCAAGCTGCGGCAGGATGATGTTCTCGGCGGCGCTGAACTCGGGCAGAAGATGATGAAACTGATAGATGAATCCCAGTTCCTGCCGTCGCGCTTCCGTTCGGGCACGGTCGCCCAGCCCGGTGAGGTCACGGCCGTTCAACAACACTCGTCCGGAATCCGGTGTGTCCAACAGCCCGGCGATATGCAGCAGCGTCGATTTGCCCGCACCTGAAGGGGCGACAAGGGCGACCACCTCGCCACGGGCAACGCTCAGATCCAGCCCGTGCAGCACCTCGACCGGAGCGGGGCCGTCCTTGCCGTAGGTTTTCGAGACGCCTTCCAGCCGCAGGACTTCACTCATAACGCAATGCCTCCACCGGGTTCATCCGCGCCGCCCTGCGCGCCGGGAAAATCGTGACGATGAAGGACAGTGTCAACGACAGGGCCACGGCGCGGAAAATATCCCATGCCCGTAATTCGGCCGGCAGGCGATAGATGCCCCGGACTTCCGGCTGCCACGCCCCGCCATTGGTCAGGGCGTTCAGCCCCGCCATGATGCTATCCACGTTGAGCGCCAGGGCTACGCCAAGGATCACACCGGCAAATGTCCCGATGATTCCCGTGAAGGCCCCGCAGAGGAAGAAGACACGCAACACCGATCCCTCGGTCAGGCCCATGGTCCGCAGGATTCCGATATCGCCGCCCTTGTTCTTGACCAGCATGATCAGGCCAGAGGTGATGTTCATCGAAGCGATCAGCACAAGGACCGAAAGGATCACGAACATCACGTCGTCCTCCATGTCCAGCGCCGACAGGAAACTGCCCGAGGCATCGCGCCAGTTCCAAACCTGCGTGCCGTCCCCCGCTGCTTGCAACAGCGGCAGCGTCCAGTCATCCACCTTTTCGGGATCGCTGACGAAAACCTCTATCTCGTCGGCCACGTTCTCTCGGTTGAAATAATCCTGCGCCTCGGCTAGCGGCATGTAGATCCGCGTGCGGTCTATGTCATAGCGTCCGGCACTGAAGACATAGGTCACCTCGTAGGATTTCACCCGAGGGGTCGTGCCGACCGGGGTCTTGGCCCCTTCCGGTGCGATCAGCTTGATCTTGTCGCCGATATTAAGGTTAAGTTCGCGCTGGATTCCGGCGCCAATGGCAACGCCCTTGTCGAAATCCTCGACATTGCCCTGCGAGGTCTGGGGATCGACGATCCTCGGCATCGCCTTGAGCGCATCCAGCGACACCCCGAAGACCTCGGCCACGTTCGAGGAATCGTTTGCCGTCGCCATGACCTGCCCACGCACGATCGGGGCGGTCCGCTCGACCCCCGGCAATTCGGCCAGCTTCGTGGCCATGGCGTCGTAATCCTGGATTCGGCCGGGGACGACATAGACATCCTCGGTCAACTCGTTCTCGACCCGCTGCGGCGCCATGTAGACGGTGGTATGCGCGTTCGCCCCAAGAATAGTGTCCACGAATTCGGCCCGGAACCCGGCCCGCACCGAGAGCGTCGCGATCAGCGCCATGACGCCAAGGGCGATGCCAATCAGGCTGATCCATGTCATGACGCTGACACCGCCCTCTGCGCGGCGTGCGCGCAGGTATCGCCAGGCGATCATGAATTCGTACCGGGAAAAGGGCGCGGGGCTGGACATGCGTGAAGCCTCTGAAATTGCGCGCAGACCCTGACCGCACCGCCGGGAAAGATCAAGCCGACAATGCCGTGAGGTCTTCTTCTTTGCTCAAATACCTATATTGCGGCACCCGACATCTGGTGCGACAAGCGGTGCATGGCAAAACCCGTCTCCAGCTTCACCTGCACCGCCTGCGGCACCGCCCACAAGAAATGGGCCGGGCGCTGCGATGCCTGTGGTGCGTGGAACACCATCGCCGAGGAGGCGCCGTTGTCGCAAGGGCCGGGCCGAAGTCTCGGGGCCGCCAAGGGGCGTGCCGTTCCCCTGTCGGGGCTTGCCACGGAGGAGGCGCCTCCGCCGCGCGGTCATTCGGGGCTGGCCGAACTGGACCGCGTGTTGGGCGGCGGGCTGGTGCCGGGATCGGCGGTTCTGGTCGGTGGCGATCCGGGGATCGGCAAATCGACATTGCTTCTGCAAGGCGCCGCGGCCTTTGCGCGGGCCGGGCTTAATGCCGTCTATATAAGTGGCGAAGAGGCCAGCGCGCAGGTGCGGATGCGTGCCGGTCGCCTTGGCCTGACTGACTCGCCGGTGCGCTTGGGTGCCGAGACCAATCTGCGCAATATTCTCACCACGCTGGATCGCGAGAAACCCGACCTGGCGATCATCGATTCGGTTCAGACGCTCTGGGCCGACCATGTCGAGGCGGCGCCCGGTAGCGTGGCGCAGGTCCGCGCCGCCGCACATGAGCTGGTCACCTTTGCAAAGCGGAGTGGCGTGGCCATCGTCATCGTCGGCCATGTCACCAAGGATGGCCAGATCGCCGGTCCCCGCGTTGTCGAGCATATGGTCGATACCGTCCTGTATTTCGAAGGCGAGCGCGGTCACCAGTTCCGCATCCTGCGCAGCGTCAAGAACCGTTTCGGTCCCGCGGACGAGATCGGCGTGTTCGAGATGACCGGGGCGGGGCTGGCCGAGGTCGCCAACCCTTCGGCGCTGTTCCTGTCCGAACGCGGCCAGCCGGTGCCCGGCAGCGCCGTTTTCGCCGGGATCGAGGGCACCCGCCCGGTGCTGACCGAGGTGCAAGCATTGGTGGCCCCCTCGACGCTGGCCTCGCCGCGCCGCACCGTGGTCGGGCTCGATTCGGGGCGCGTTTCGACCATCATTGCCGTGCTCGAGGCGCGCTGCGGCATCCCCTTCACGGGGTTGGACGTTTTCCTGAATGTCGCGGGCGGAATGCGCGTCAACGAACCCGCCGCCGATCTTGCCATCGCGGGGGCGCTGTTGTCCGCGAGAGAGGACAGCGCTCTTCCACCGGAGGCAGTGCTTTTCGGTGAAATCAGCCTGTCCGGGGCGCTTCGACCGGTCGCTCAGGCGGAAAACAGGTTGAAAGAGGCGCAAAAACTTGGTTTTTCACAAGCGATTTTACCCGAAGGCCAGAAGGTCGAGGGCTTGGGCGGCATGGGCCTCAGGCGTATTGCCGATTTGACAGGATTTGTGGGCGAGGTTTTCGGCGCCGGCTGAACCGCCTGAAATGCAACGATATCCGGCGCAGGGGCAATGCTATGGACGGTTTCACGATAATCGATGCGGTGGTGGCCGTGGTCATCATCCTCTCTGCGATTCTGGCATGGTCGCGGGGATTCGTGCGCGAATCGCTTGCCATCCTCGGCTGGATCGCCGCAGCGGTGCTGGCCTTCATTTTCGCCGCGACCGTGCGCCCGATGATCGCACAGCTTCCGGTGCTAGAACGTTTTCTCGGCGATAGTTGCGAACTGGCAACGATCGCCGGATTCGCGGTGGTGTTCGCGCTTGCACTGGTGGTTTTCTCGATTGTCACGCCGCTGTTTTCCTCGGTTGTGCAGCGATCGGCCCTTGGCGGCATCGACCAAGGCATGGGCTTCCTGTTCGGCGCGGCTCGCGGCATCCTGATCGTCGCAATCGCGTTCATCGTTTATGACCGCGTTATGACAAGTTCGCAGGTCGCCATGGTCGACAATTCCCGCTCGGCCCAGGTGTTCGAGCGGTTGCGTGGAGAGATGGACGAGCAGATCCCCGACGACGCGCCCGGCTGGATCGTTCGCCGCTACGAGCAGCTGGTCGATGGCTGCACTTCGACCGGCGAAGCGGTCGATGCGGAACAGACGCCGCCTGCCGCGAACTGATCCGGGTATCGATTCGGTGACATTCATGACGAAATGATGAAGGAAATCCGCCCTCGCAGCCACGCGGGGGCGTGACTTTTGATGTCCGCCGCACTACATACCCAATGACAGCCAGACGCTATTCAGGATCGCCAATGCAACCATTTCTGGCCCATCCGTTCGATTCGGACCGTCTTCACGAGGAATGCGGAATTTTCGGGGCGATCGGTGTGGCCGACGCTTCCAGCTTCGTCGCATTGGGGCTCCATGCCCTTCAGCACAGGGGGCAAGAGGCGGGCGGCATCGTTACCCACGACGCGGATCAGGGGTTCAACAGCGCGCATCGCTTTGGCTATGTGCGCGACAATTTCACCAAGGCCGATGTGATGGCGACGCTGCCGGGCCCCCTGGCCATCGGGCATGTGCGCTATTCCACCGCGGGATCGAAGGCCAATACCGCCATCCGCGATGTGCAGCCGTTCTTTGGCGAGTTTCACATGGGCGGATGCGCCATCGCCCATAACGGCAATATCACCAATGCCGCCGCCCTGCGCCGGGAACTGATCGAACGCGGTTCGATCTTTCAGTCCTCCTCGGACAGCGAATGCATCATTCACCTGATGGCCCGTTCGATCCAGCGCAACATTCCCGAGCGGATGAAGGATGCGCTGCGGCGGATCGAGGGCGCGTTCTCGGTTATCGCGATGACCCGGACCAAGCTGATCGGTGTGCGCGACCCGCTTGGCGTCCGCCCGCTGGTGCTGGGCCGGGTCGGGGATGACGGCTTCGTGCTGGCCTCAGAAACCTGTGCGCTGGACATCATCGGCGCGGAGTTCGTGCGCGAGGTGGAGCCGGGCGAAATGGTCGTCATTTCCAAGGGCAAGGTCCAGACATCGCGCCCCTTCGGCCCCTCTCAGGGGCGTTTCTGCATTTTCGAGCATGTCTATTTCTCACGCCCCGATTCGATCATCGGTGGCCGTTCTGTCTATGAGACCCGCCGCCAGATCGGGGTGGAACTGGCCCGCGAGGCTCCGATCGAGGCCGATCTGGTCTGCCCAGTGCCCGATAGCGGCACCCCCGCCGCAATTGGTTTCGCGCAGGAATCGGGGATTCCCTATGGGATGGGGATCATCCGCAACCAGTATATGGGCCGCACCTTCATCGAGCCGACCGACCAGATCCGCAATATGGGTGTACGGTTGAAACTGAACGTCAATCGCGCCCTGATCCGTGGCAAGCGGGTCGTGCTGGTCGATGACAGCGTGGTGCGAGGCACCACCAGCCGCAAGATCAAGGACATGATCATCGATGCCGGTGCCGCCGAGGTGCATTTCCGCATCGCCAGCCCGCCGACTGCCTGGCCGTGTTTTTACGGCGTCGACACGCCCGATCGCGACAAGCTGCTGGCCGCACAGATGACGCCCGATGAGATGCGCGAATATATCGGTGTCGATTCGCTGTCTTTCGTGTCGTTGGACGGGCTTTATCGCGCCGTGGGTGAGGCGAGCGGGCGCAACGCCAAATGCCCGCAATATTGCGATGCCTGCTTCTCGGGCGATTACCCTGTCGCGCCCTTCGATCAACTGGAGCGTGGGTTCCGCATGAAACCCGGTTCTGAAACGGCGCATAACGAGGCTGCGGAATAGCGCTCTTTACCCTGCCGGATTGCATCCCGCGACAACTGGGGGATTTTGCATCCCCCAGACCCCCTGCAAGGTATTTGCACAAAGAAGAAGAGAATGGCCCCATAGAGACCGGGGCGTCTTGATATGGATGAAGGGTGATTGCACCGCGCGGTCCTGCAGGCTACATGCCGGAGCATGAGCAACCGCCCCGAACTCCCGCCCGAAATCGCCCGCCGCCGGACCTTTGCGATCATCTCGCATCCGGATGCGGGCAAGACCACGCTGACCGAGAAATTCCTGCTTTATGGCGGCGCCATCCAGATGGCCGGGCAGGTACGGGCCAAGGGCGAGGCGCGGCGGACGCGGTCGGACTTCATGAAGATGGAGCAGGATCGCGGCATTTCAGTCTCTGCTTCGGCGATGTCGTTCGATTTCGACGGTCATCGCTTCAATCTTGTCGATACGCCGGGGCACAGCGATTTTTCCGAGGATACCTATCGCACCCTGACTGCCGTGGATGCGGCGATCATGGTAATCGACGGGGCCAAGGGGGTAGAGAGCCAGACCCGCAAACTGTTCGAAGTCTGCCGATTGCGCGATCTGCCGATCCTGACCTTCTGCAACAAGATGGACCGCGAAAGCCGGGATACGTTCGAGATCATCGACGAGATTCAGGAAAACCTGGCCATCGATGTCGTTCCTGCGAGCTGGCCCATCGGGGTGGGGCGCGAGTTCGTCGGCTGTTACGATATGTTGAACGACCGCTTGGAGCTCATGGACCGGGCCGACCGAAATCGGGTGGCGGAATCGGTGAAGATAGACGGGCTGGACGACCCCAAACTGGCCGATCATGTGCCGGAGCACCTGCTTGGAAAGTTTCGAGAAGAGATCGAGATGGCGCGCGAGCTTCTGCCGGAGTTCGATCGCCAATCCTTCCTTGAAGGTCATCTGACACCGATCTGGTTCGGCAGCGCGATCAACAGTTTCGGCGTGCGTGAATTGATGACGGGGATCAGCGAATACGGCCCGGCACCACAGCCACAGAACTCTGCCAGCCGCGAGATCGCGCCAGAGGAGAAGTCCGTGAGCGGTTTCGTCTTCAAGGTGCAGGCCAACATGGATCCCAAGCATCGCGACCGGGTGGCCTTTTTGCGCATGGCCTCGGGACATTTCCAACGCGGGATGAAGCTGACTCATGTGCGCACGAAAAAGCCGATGGCGGTGTCGAACCCGGTGCTGTTTCTTGCCGCCGACCGGGAGCTGGCCGAAGAGGCCTGGGCGGGCGATATCATCGGCATTCCGAACCACGGGCAGTTGCGTATCGGCGATGCGCTGACCGAGGGCGAGCCGTTGCGTTTTACCGGCATTCCGTCATTTGCACCGGAACTGCTGCAATCGGTGCGCGCCACGGACCCGATGAAGGCGAAGCATCTGGAAAAGGCGCTGATGCAATTCGCCGAAGAGGGAGCGGCGAAGGTCTTCAAGCCTGCCATCGGGTCGGGCTTCATCGTCGGCGTGGTCGGCGCGCTGCAATTCGAGGTCCTGGCGAGCCGGATCGAGTTGGAATACGGCATCCCGGTGCGCTTCGAGGGTTCGCAATTCACATCTGCCCGGTGGGTGCAGGGGGCGAAGGACAAGGTCGATATCTTCGCCAACGCCAACAAGGGACATATGGCTTATGATCATGACGGCGACCTAGTCTATCTGACGCGGCTGCAATGGGATATCGACCGCATTGAGCGCGACCATCCTGACCTGAAGCTGACCGCGACGAAAGAGATGATGGTCTGAACATCATGCCCGTAACAGCTTGGTGTCATGCGCGGGGCTGGTTGTGAGCGGGGCTTCCGGGAGGAGGCGGTTTTCGCCGCCTCCGGAACCGCCCGATGTCACAGGCGGCCGCGATCCTTACGGATATCGCCGATGGTCAGCACGGGGGATGCCTCGATTTCCCCGGCGTTGAGCATCCCTGCAACGCGGTCCAGAACGGCAAGAACCATCTGCTGTTCCCAGTTTTCGAGCTTCTCGAAATTCTTGACGAAATGCTGCTGCAAGGCGTTCGGGGCATTTTTCAATGCCTCGGTTCCCGCTTCTGCGATGACCACATTGGTCTGCCTGCGATCCATGCTGGAGCGCTGGCGGTTGACCATCTCGCGCTTTTGCAGCTGATCGACCAGCGCGGTTACCGTCGCCTGACTGACACCCATTTGATTGGCCAGTGCCGTAGGCGTGGCGCTGCCGCCCTCGCGGCTGGCCAGGATTTGCAGCACGCGCAATTTGGCCGGGGTCAGCCTGGCTGCTTGTGCCAGTTCACGCTCATAAAGCTCGGTTGCGCGCAGAATGCGGCGCAACGCGATAAGGGCTTCATCCAGGCGATTGTCTGCGGCTTTGCTCATGATGCGATCATCACATGAAATACAGGAATCGTTCAATTGATAAACTATTCGAGAAAATATTTTGCTTGACTAAGGTGTTTTTTGCAGGGTTTCGGCGATGATATCGCTAAAACCCCCGTTATACCAGCTATTTAGCTGATATTGGCTAAATTTTGCCGTATCGGTTGCAACCAGAGGGCGGGTTCATTAGTTAGTAAGGCGAAGCAAAACAGAGATCAGATTCTATGCCCAAAGACGTGAACGAGATCGAAAAGCACCGTAATCGGACGCTCATCCTGCGCAAACCGCGCAGCACCGATGGCTCCGCCATCTGGGAGCTTGTGCGCGAGTGCAAGCCGCTGGATGAGAATTCGATGTACTGCAATATCGTTCAGGCCGAGCATTTCCGTGACACCTGCGTGGTGGCGGAAATGAATGGCGATATCGTCGGCTGGATCTCCGGTCACATGATCCCGAACGAGGATGCGCTGTTTGTCTGGCAGGTGGCTGTTAGCCCGCGCGCGCGCGGGCTCGGTCTTGGCGGCAAGATGCTGGAGCATCTGATCGGCCGCGATGCCTGTGCCGAGGCACAGCAGCTCAACACGACCATTACCAAGGATAACGAGGCCTCCTGGGCGCTGTTCCGCAGCTTTGCCCGCGGGGTCGGTGGGGAGCTTTCCGACAAGGCGCATTACAAGCGCGATGCCCATTTCGATGGCCAGCACGCCACCGAACATATGGTGACGATCACCCTGCCGGAAGAAGAAGGCGCGTCCTCGGTCGCCGCCTGACCGCGACCGGATCGCCTGACCCCATAAAAACGCACAAGGTGCGAAAGGACTTCTTATGCCCAAGGATATGACCAACGGTATCGATACCGATATTTTCACGCGTCGCGAAAGCGAGGCGCGTTCCTATTGCCGGGGTATTCCGGCAGTCTTCACCGCCGCGCGCGGCTCGATTCTGAGTGCGCAGGACGGCACCGACTACATCGACTTCCTGGCCGGCTGCTCTTCGCTGAATTACGGTCACAACGATCCGGATATGAAGGCCGCGCTGGTCGAGCATATCACTGCCGACGGGCTGGCCCATGGACTGGACCTGCATACCGATACGAAGGCCGGTTTCCTGACCGCTTTCGATCGACACATTCTTGCCCCGCGCGGGATGGATCACCGGGTGATGTTCACCGGTCCGACCGGTGCGAATGCCGTCGAGGCGGCAATGAAGATCGCGCGCAAATCGACCGGCCGCACGAACATCGTCGCCTTCACCAACGGTTTTCATGGCGTTACCATGGGGGCATTGGCGGCGACAGGTAACGGCTATCACCGTGGCGGTGCGGGCATGGACAAGCAGGGCGTTACCCGGATGCCCTATGACGGCTATGCCGATGGTGTCGACGGGGCCGCACTGCTGGATCAGATGCTGTCCGACGCTTCGGGCGGAATCGACGCGCCCGCCGCCATCATGCTGGAGACCGTGCAGGGCGAGGGCGGGCTGAATGCTGCCTCGGGCGATTTCGTCCGGAACATTGCTGCCGTCGCCAAGAAGCACGGCGCTCTGCTGATCGTCGATGATATCCAGGCTGGCTGCGGCCGGACCGGCACCTTCTTCTCGTTCGAGGAGATGGGCGTCACACCCGATATCGTCACCATGGCGAAATCCATCTCGGGCTTCGGTCTGCCACTGGCACTGGTCCTGGTGCGGCCCGAACATGACATATTCGGCCCGGCCGAGCATAACGGCACCTTCCGGGGTAATACCCATGCCTTCGTCACCGCCCGTGTCGCGATCGAGAAATTCTGGGCCGACAAGGGTTTCGAGGCCGAACTGGCTGAGAAGGCCGCGCTGATCGAAAAGCGGCTGACCGAGCTTGCAGATCTGGTTCCCGGCGCCTTCCTGAAAGGCCGCGGGCTGATGCGCGGCGTCGATGTCGGTTCGGGAGAGCTGGCAGAGAAGATTTGCGGACGCGCCTATGAAAAAGGGCTTATCATCGAAACTTCGGGCAGCGAAGATCAGGTCGTGAAGGTTCTGGCCCCGCTGACCACCCCGGTCGAGACATTCGAAAAGGGCTTTGACATCCTGCTGGATGCGGCCCAGGAAATTCTCGACACGACCAAGATTGCTGCGGAGTAAGACAGAGATGATCATTCGCGATTTCAACAAATTGAAAGACACTGACCGTTCGGTGTCGGATGCGCGCTGGAACTCGGTGCGGATGCTGCTGGCCGATGACGGAATGGGGTTCTCGTTCCACATCACCACACTTGAGGCGGGATCCGAACATACCTTCCACTACAAGCATCATTTCGAAAGCGTCTATTGCATGTCGGGCAAGGGCTCGATCACTGATCTGGCGACCGGCGAGACGCATGAAATCAAGCCCGGTGTCATGTATGCGCTGAACCTGCATGACAAGCATACCCTGCGGGCCGAGGAAGAGCTGGTCATGGCCTGCTGCTTCAACCCGCCGGTAACGGGCAAGGAAGTCCACCGTGAAGACGGCTCGTATGCCCCGGTGGATGAACTGACGGATTGAACATGACCCATACTGTCGAGAAAATCGGCGGCACGTCCATGTCACGTGTGCATGAATTGCGCGACACGCTGATCATCGGTGACCGCAAAGAGGCTGATCTTTACGGACGTATCTTTGTCGTCTCGGCCTTTGGCGGGATCACCGATCTGCTGCTGGAACACAAGAAATCCGGCAAGGCGGGGGTCTATGCGGCATTCGCCAATTCGGATTCTGATCATGGCTGGCACGAGGCGCTGGACCGCGTCTCGGATGCGATGGTCGCGGCGCATAAGGCTGTGCTGGATCATCCCGGCGATATCGAGCGCGCGGATGCTTTCGTGCATGACCGCCTCCTTGGCGCCCGCAATTGCCTGATCGATCTGCAGCGCCTGTGCACTTACGGCCATTTCCGCCTGTCCGAGCACATGCTGCAGACCCGCGAGTTGCTGTCGGGCTTGGGCGAGGCGCATTCGGCCTTTGTCACCACGCTGATGCTGCAACGTGCCGGCGTGAATGCCCGCTTTGTCGACCTGTCGGGTTGGCGTGACGAGGGCGATGTCAGCCTCGACGAGCGTATCAAGGGCGCAATGAAGGATATCGATCCGGCAGCCGAGATGCCCATCGTTACCGGCTATGCGCAATGTGCCGAGGGGCTGATGCGCGAATTCGACCGTGGTTATTCCGAGGTGACCTTCTCGCGGCTGGCATCGCTGACCGGCGCGCGCGAGGCGATCATCCACAAGGAATTTCATCTGTCCTCGGCCGATCCCAAGCTCGTCGGGCAGGATGCCGTGCGCAAGCTGGGCCGGACGAATTACGATGTCGCGGATCAGCTTTCCAACCTGGGCATGGAAGCGATCCATCCCAAGGCAGCCAAGACGCTGCGTCAATCGGGTGTACCGCTGCGCGTGACCAACGCATTCGAACCCGAAGACCCTGGCACGCTGATCGACGATCAGCCCGCCGATGGCCCGAATGTCGAGATCGTGACTGGCCTCGACCTGTTCGCGCTGGAACTGTTCGAGCAGGACATGGTCGGCGCAAAGGGCTATGACAGCGCCGTTCTGGATATCCTGACGCGGCACAATGTCCGCATCGTGTCCAAGGTCTCGAATGCCAACACGGTCACGCATTACGTCGACAGCTCGCTGAAGGTGCTTCGCCGGGTCGAGAAGGACCTGATGGAACGCTATCCTTCGGCGCGGGTGACATCGCGCGCGATCTCGATGGTTGCCGCGGTGGGGCGCGATCTGAATAGCTTGGCGGTCCTGAGCCGCGGATTGAACGCGCTGGCCGATAATGGGCTGGAGGCGATCGGCGCGACGCAGGGACCACGTCCTGTGGATGTGCAATTCATTGTCGAGCGCGAGGTGATGAAGCCGGCGATCAAGGCGCTGCACCACGCTTTGATCGAAAGCTCTGAGCGCGAGATGCTGAAAGCGGCGTAAGGCGTCGCCTTTTACCAGTCGTCGATCAAGGCGGCGGGTGGATTTGAATGCAACGCTCCGGCATCTCATCGAAGTGCCGGGGCGTTTTATGTTCTGGGACCAGGGAATGGTTGGTGCGAGGGCCGGAGGCCATCTGTGGTTCACAGTTGTTATTTCTGACGATAGCGGCGAGGCGGATTGTGCTTACCTGCTTGGTCCGAAAGTTGTACGAAATATAGTATACCAAAATTACATCGAATGATGCTATATTCGAAGAGTGAGTTGCAAGATCGGGAGCTTGACTCACTTTCAGGGGCTGATGGCTGCTCTTCCTTTCGTTTATGGGCGGACCCTTCGCCTATGCGCTAATCAGAGCCTGTTCAGCCCGGTTTGGTGGAATGCATGGCGGATGACATACAGAATATGACCGTCGGGGCGGTGGGCCGGGTTCAGACCGCCATGAGAAAGCCCGTTATTGCAATCTTGCAGGGGGATCCGGCGGGCATCGGGCCTGAACTTCTGGTCAAGCTGCTGAACGATGATATCCGCGAGATAACCAATATCGTGGTTCTCGGCGATCCCGAGATTTTCCAGCGAGGGGAGCGGATCGTGGGCCGCAGGGTGGCGGGGATGCGCTCGATCGCAAAGACTGAGGAGATCGAGTTTTCAGAGACCGGATTGCTACATCTCGATATACATATTCCTGGTATCGCCGAAACAGCTCTGGGCCAGGTTTCGGCAGAGGGTGGGCGGTCCTCGCTCGAAGAGATGCGCATGGCGCTGGAACTATCCCAAACGACTGCGGTGCATGGCATCCTGTTCATGCCGTTCAACAAGGCATCCATGTATCTTGGCGGTAATCCTTTTGCCGATGAGATCGGCTTTGCCCGGCATTTCCTGGGGACGACCGGAGCGGTGAGTGAGTTCAACGTCGCGCATGACATGTGGAACGGACGGATTACCTCGCATGTTGCGATGAAGGATGTGCCGGGGATGCTGACCCAGTCCAAGATCATGGACGGCATCGCATTGGCGGATCGCACCCTGCGCCTTGCAGGCTATGTCCACCCACGGATCGCGGTAGCCGCATATAATCCTCATGCCGGGGAGGGAGGATTGCTGGGGCGCGAAGAGATCGACATCATCGCCCCTGCCGTGAAATCCATGCAAGAGCGCCGGGTGAATGTGGCCGGGCCCTTTCCGGCCGATACCCTGTGGCTGAAAATGCGAGACAGGGAATATGACGTAGTCGTGAGCATGTATCACGATCAGGGACAGATCGCGATCAAGTTGCTGGGCTTTGACCAGGGGGTGTCGGTGCTGGCGGGTCTGCCGATTCCGATTGCCACACCCGCGCATGGAACCGCCTTCGACATTGCCGGGCAGAACAAGGCCAAGATGACGCCCACGCGAAACGCCTTTAACATGGTGGTCGGGATGGCCCGTCACCATCTGGCGGCGGCGGAATAAGAGACGTCGATTCGATGCGACAAGAATCAGGCGATGCATCCTCTCGTCAAGGGCGAGGAGGCGATGTTATGGATCCCGTGTGACGTACCCGCTGCGTGCCCATGGATGGCGCGCCGGTTCCGATGGCCCGCAAATCAGGGAGCTGAACTCGATGGCTCGCCAAATCCTGCTCTTGATCGAAAAGAGTGCGCATTGCCTATCCTATTACGACGCTGATAGCGGCACGAGGCTGCATAGCGTGCCATTGCCGGATTTCCCGCATGAGTTCACGTTGAATGCAGGGCGTGCGATGGCATGGATAGGCCATTACGGTGTGGCGAACTCGGGCAGCGCCGACGCCGGCGGGCATGAAGTCATGGCGCTGGATGTCGCGCGAGGGCGGATCATCGACCGGCTGAGCCTCGGGGACGGAATGACCCGACCGCATGGTGTCGGCCTGGACGGGCAAGGCAGGCTTTACGCACTGTCCGAAGGGGCGGGACGGATCGCGGTCTGGGACGATCCGGCCAGGGGCGGGGCACCGGATCGCACAGTCCCGGTCGGGGGGCTCAAGCCGCATCTCTTTGCTGTGACGAGCGATGGGCGGCGCTGCTATTCGATGAATCTTGGAAGCAATGACGTAACGGTTTTCGATCCGCGGGATTCCTCGGTGACGCCGGTGCCGATCTCGACCGGCGAAAAGCCCGAGGGCCGGCTTTTGCGGGCAGATGAAAGGATGCTGTTCGTCACCAACAGGATCAGCGAGACCGTGGTCGCCATCGATACCGCGACACTCGAGATCGTGGCCCACGAGCACGTGTCCGGAGACCCTGTGCGGATTTTTCATGATCCCGAGCGTGAGCGGCTGATGACAATCGACTATCTTGGACAGACGATATCGCTTCTGGATGATAGAAGCCTGAAGATAACCAGGCGGGTGGCACTCGATTCCCGCCCCATCTCGATGAGCTTCGATCGTGGGATGAAACGGGCTTTCGTCAGTATGGATAGCGATGAGATCCATGTTCTGGACCTGGGCGAGCTGACGGTGACGCAGAAATTCTCGACTTTCCGGGAACCCGATGTTTCGGCCATCGTCACGCTGGATGAACAGGCAGAGGCGATTGCCGGGTCACTTCCCACATCCTGAATTTGCACTTTTGGGGATCGCAGGGGCCAGCGATACGGCCCACTGCTGTGAATGGTTGTTGCCGGGTCTGCCACCTCTACTTTGGATTATTTTTCTATATATACAGTGAGAAAGGCAACGAACTTTCCCGCTATGCGTTAAAAGGAAAGCCCAGGGCCGAGACCGCACCTGGGCCGGCACTGAAACGAGTAGTGTTTAGTTGATTTCGAGGTGATCGACAAATGACGGAATGGCATCAATCCTTTGATCGGCGCTTTGACCGCTTTGTGATGCATAACGCGCCGCTGGAACGGCTGGCGGGCGGGTTTCGCTGGCTCGAAGGTCCGGCCTGGTGCGGCGATGCCGGATGCCTGTTGTTTTCCGACATTCCCGCCAATGCAATCATGCGCTACACCCCGCCACTTGGACCGGGAGAGGGACAGGTCTCAGTCTATCGTTGCCCATCGAATTTCGCCAACGGTCATACGCGCGACTTGCAGGGGCGGCTGATCAGCTGCGAACATGGCTCGCGCAGCGTCACCCGGACCGAACATGACGGAAGCATCACCACATTGGCTTCGCATTATCAGGACAAGCGGCTGAATTCGCCCAATGACGTGGTGGTGAAATCCGACGGTTCGGTCTGGTTCACCGATCCGCATTACGGGATCATGACGAATTACGAGGGCTATCAGGCACCGCAGGAACTGCCTTGCCTTGTGTATCGTATCGATCCGGTCAGCGGCGAGCTTCAGGCCGTCTGCGACGATTTCGCCTGTCCCAACGGGTTGGCCTTCTCGCCCGATGGAAGCCGTCTCTATATCGCCGAAACCGGCCTGATGTTCGATGCGGACGCGGCACGGCATATTCGCGTCTTCGATATCGGTGCCGACGAACGCAGCCTGACGGGCGGAGAGGTTTTTCATAGCGTCAGCCCTGGCGCAGCCGATGGCTTCCGGCTCGACAGCGATGGTAACCTGTGGAGCTCGGCCGGAGACGGGGTGCATTGCCTGTCGCCCGAGGGAGAGCTTCTGGGTAAAATCCTGGTACCCGAAACCGTCGCCAATATCTGCTTCGGCGGACGGGGCAAGTCGAGGCTTTATATCTGTGCCACAACATCGCTTTATGCCGTCACGCTCAATTGCATGGGCGTGCAGCGGCCGTAGGCTGGGGGTTCGGAGAACGCATGGAGGAAACCGCCCATCTACAAGCAAATGCCGACTGGTCGAGGGAGGCGGGACTGGGGTTGCATTTTCACCGCATCGTCAAGAGTTTCGACGGCACACAGGCGCTTGACGATGTTTCGATGGAGGTCCGCGAGGGTGAGATCGTCGCGCTTCTGGGTGAGAACGGTGCCGGGAAATCGACGCTGATCAAGATCCTCGGTGGAATCCATCATGCCGATTCCGGCAGGATCACCCTCGATGGTGCGCCCTATCATCATCACGCTCCGCGCTTTGGTCAGACGCAGCCTGTCGCCTTCATCCATCAGGATCTGGGCTTGATCGACTGGATGAGTGTGGCCGAGAATATGGCACTCGCTCCGGGTTTCGCCCGGCGGGCGGGGTTGATCCATTGGAGCAGGGTCAGGAAACTGGCCGCCGATGCCTTGGCCCGGCTGAATTGCGATATCGATCCCGACAGCCGGGTCCAGGACCTTGGCCGTGCGGAGAAATCCCTGGTCGCCATCGCCCGTGCGCTGGCCGTCGATTGCCGCTTTCTGGTGCTGGACGAGCCGACGGCATCCTTGCCCGCAGAAGAGGTCGGGCAATTGCTGGCGATGCTACGACAGCTGAAAGGGCAGGGGGTGGGAATGATCTATATTTCGCATCGCTTGTCTGATGTGTTCGAGATCGCCGATCGGGCCGTAGTCTTGCGTGATGGCCGGTTGGTTGCCGACCGTCCGATTGGCGAGACCGATTCCGGGCAATTGATGCGGGATATCGTGGGCCGCACCGCGCAAAAGACGAGCAAAAGACCGGTGTCGGAAAAAGGGCGTGCCCTTGCCACGATACGTAATTTGCGCTGCGCGAAGGCCGGTCCGCTTTCGTTCGATATAGCTGCGGGCGAGGTGCTGGGCCTGGTCGGACTTCGCGGTGCCGGGCATGAAGGCGTGGCGCGGACGATATTCGGGGTGGAGCCTCGTTCGGGGGAGATCGCGATTGATGATGTCAGGTATGATCTTTCTCACCTGCGGCGAGCCATAGAGGCAGGCATCGGGCTGGTCGCACGCGACCGGCTGAGGGAAGCCGTCGCGCCGGGCTTGAATATACGTGAGAATATCTTTCTCAACCCCCAGATTTATGGGCACGACTGGTGGGGACCCATGGCGCGGTCGGGTGAAACCGTCAGGGCGAGAGCCGTTGGCCAGCTTGTCACGCTGCTTCCCAACGATCCCGATTTGCCGGTCGAGGCCTTGTCAGGGGGAAACCAGCAGAAACTGGCCTTGGGGCGCTGGCTGGAAAGTGATCGCCGCCTGCTTCTCTGCGAGGATCCGACCGCCGGAATCGATATCGGTGCCAAGGCCGAGATCCATAAACTGTTGAACGAGACCGCAGCCAAGGGGAACAGCATCCTGATCGTTTCGAACGATTTCGAGGAAGTTGCCAGTATCTGTCATCGGGCATTGGTTTTCACCGCAGGCCGGATCACCGAGGAGATCGAGGGAGACGCCCTGACTGTCGAGACGCTGATCGCTGCCGCCTCTGCCCACCAGCCCGCGATGCGAGGAGCCTGACAATGCAGTCTCTGAAATCCGACGCATTGGAGCCGACGCGTCCCGAGCTGGCGCGGATGTCCGCGCGGGCAAGGCTGGTGAGCCGATTACCGGTTTACGGCCTGCCGGTCCTGACAGTGCTGCTTATCCTGCTGTTCAGCCTATTGTTGCCGCAGACATTTCCGACCATGCTCAACCTGCGCTCGATACTTGGGGACAAGTCGATCATCGCCATTCTCTCCCTGGCGGCGATGATGCCCATGGTGACCGGCAAGCTCGATCTGACCGTGGGCTACGGCATCGTGCTGTGGCATATTCTGGTCATCAGCCTGCAGGAGGCCGGGTTGCCCTGGCCGGCGGCCTGTCTGCTGGTGGTCATCATGGGCGGTCTGGTCGGTCTGCTCAACGGGGCGCTGATCGAGATCGCCAAGATCGACAGCTTCATCGCCACACTTGGAACGGGAACCGTGATTTATGCCGTGGCGCTATGGCATACCGGAGGGCGGCAAGTCGTGGCAGAGCTCCCTTCTGGTTTCCATGCGATCAATTCCACATTCGTCCTTGGACTGCCTGTCACTGCCTATTACGTGCTGGCATTGGCCGTCCTACTGTGGATCATGCTGGAATATACACCGGCCGGGCGCTTCCTTTACGCCATCGGTGCCAATCCCCGCGCCGCGATGCTCAACGGTATTCCGGTGGCACGCTACACGATTGCCGCTTTCGTCATTTCGGGCGTTCTGTCCGGCTTCGCGGGTATCCTGCTGGCAGCCAAGCTGCGCATAGGTCAGGCCAGTGTCGGGCTGGAATACCTCCTGCCCGCGCTGGTCGGAGCCTTCCTTGGTTCGACAACGATCAAGCCGGGGCGAGTGAATGTCTGGGGCACGATGATCGGTGTCACGATCCTGGCCGTCGGGATCTCTGGGATTCAGCAATTCGGCGGTTCATTCTGGGTCGAGCCGATGTTCAACGGTATGACGCTGCTGGCCGCGATCGGGATCGCGGGATACGCACAGCGAAGACGCGGAACAAGACGCGGAACAATAAGCAAGCCGACCGTATCAGATTGTCCGGAGAGGAGAGGTTAAATGAAACATCTTGCAGCATGCCTTGTGTTAGGTTCGGGTTTGGGGCTGTCCGCGGTCCAGCACGTGCAGGCGCAATCCGCTGATGAAGCCAAGGCCTTCATCGAAAAATACGCATCCCCGGTCAGTGAATGGACCGGCCCGACCGAAGGACCCGAAGCGGCCAGCGACAAGACCATCGTCATGCTGGCAGCAGATATGACCAATGGCGGGGTGCTGGGTGCGGCGAATGGCGTCGAAGAGGCCGCCGAGGCCATCGGATGGGATGTCACCATCATCGAGGGCGGCGGCACGGTCTCTGGGCGCAGCTCGACATTCGGGCAGGCGCTTACGCTGAAACCTGACGGGGTGATCATCCTCGGATATAATCCGACCGAGCAGCAGGCCGGGATGGCGCAATTGCGCGACGCCGGTATTCCGATGGTGACATGGCATTCGGTATCCGGGAACGGCCCCAGTGAAGAGCATGGGATTTTCGCCAATATCACCACCGATGCGCAAGATGTTGCGCGCGCGGCCGCCTATTGGGCTTATCTCGATGCCGAGGAAGAGCCCGCCGTGGTGATCTTTACCGACTCGACCTACCAGATCGCCATCGACAAGGCCGACTGGATGAAGGAGGCCATCAAGGAATTGGGGGGCGAGGTGCTGGAATATGTCGATACGCCGCTGGACGAGACATCGACCCGTATGCCGCAACTGACCACGACACTGCTACAACGCCATGGCGAGAAATGGACCCATTCACTTGCGATCAACGATCTTTACTTCGACTTCATGGGGCCGTCGCTGGAAGCCGCGGGAATCGCCGGGAGCGCGGCTCCACGGAATGTCGCCGCCGGTGACGGCTCCGAGGCGGCATATCAGCGTATCCGCAACGCGCAGTTTCAGGCCGTGACTGTGGCCGAACCGCTGAATCTGCAGGGCTGGCAGCTTGTGGACGAGATGAACCGTGCCTTGGCGGGTGAGGAATGGTCCGGCTACACTTCGCCGCTGCATATCGTGACTGCCGAGAATATAGACCGCGATGGCGGAACCGAGAACCGTTTCGACCCGGAGAACGGATATCGCGAAGCCTATAAACAGATCTGGGACGGGAACTGACCCGGCTTCGTCACCCGTTCCCCCGCGGCGGTGTCAGCTTTCGGATTTCGTTTCTTTCTCTATGGCATGGAGATTGTGGATCGTTGTCGTCAGATGATGGGTCATGGCACTCCGCGCCTCGTCGCTGTCTCGAGCGAGCAGGGCGGCGGCAATCCGGCCATGCTCCTCGATCGCGATCTCTCGTCGGCCCTGCTTGCGCGAAGAGCGGAAACGCGCTTGATAAAGCTGGTCGTCGATGAACTTATGCGCTTGCACCAGCGCCGGGTTGTGGCTGGCGGCGACGATGGCGCGATGGAAGGCGATATTGGCGTCGAAATACTTGAAATCACTGGAGTCGGCGACCGCATCGGCCATCTTGATGTGGCTTTGTTCGATACTGTTCAATTCGGAATCGCTGGCATTTTTCGCAGCCAGTTCGCTTGCCAGCCCTTCGAGGACACGTAACACCTGAACGAGATTGATGATCGCCTCCAGATCCGGGTTGGCGATAGTCAGGCGCCCGGTATCGCTGACGACGATCAGGCCCTCGCCCACCAGTGTCCGGATAGCCTCGCGCGCCGGAGTGCGCGAGATGCCAAGTTGATCCGAGATCTCGCGTTCGGTCACTGGGCTGCCCGGCGGGAGGGTATTGCGCAAGATCAATTTGCGCAGCGAGACAGCGGCACGCTCGGAGAGCGATGACCTGGTCAGACGGGCGGAACGAGGGATGTGATTCGTGCTCATGCGTGTCCGTTTTCTAGTACCTCGCCAGCATAGCAACCAGGTATCGGGTCGCAAACAGCCGGACCGTTTCAATTGCACATAGTTACACGACAAGTTGGATGACTAACCTCTGTGATGGCGCTTGTCGATCACTTGATCGCATTCGATGACGATTCTCCGGTGATATCACTTGCTTAACGCAGGGCATGGATTGCTTCGCGTCCGCCTTTGTTCCGAGAATGTTGTCCGGTGAAAAGGGGCTGAGGGGAACCGTGCCTGCCCCGCAGCTATGAACTTGGCATGAAAATGCCACTGTCCGTTTTCACATCGATACGGGGATCTTTACGTGAAAAGGCCCGCTATCGCGGGCCTTCCTTTGTTCGGATCGATAGCTGGAAGTCAGTCCATGGCCTTGAAGTTGAATTCTCCGCCTTCCTTGATGCCCGAGGGCCAGCGTGCTGTGACCGTCTTGGTGCGGGTATAGAAGCGGAAGGCGTCCGGCCCGTGCTGGTTCAGATCGCCGAAGCCCGATTTCTTCCAGCCGCCAAAGGTATGATAGGCCAGCGGCACCGGGATCGGCACGTTGATGCCGACCATGCCGATATTGATCCGGTTGGCGAAATCGCGGGCGGCATCGCCGTCGCGGGTGAAGATCGCCGTGCCGTTGCCGTATTCGTGGTTCATGGCCAGGCCGATCGCCTCTTCATAGTTACCCGCGCGGATGGTGGAGAGGACCGGGCCGAAGATCTCGGTCTTGTAGATATCCATGTCGGGGGTCACCCGGTCGAAGAGATGTGGACCGACGAAGAACCCGTCCTCGTAGCCTTGCAGGCTGAAGTCACGGCCATCGACGACCAGTTCGGCACCTTGATCGACGCCGGACTGCACGAGGCGGTGGATGTTTTCCTTGGCCGCCTTGGTCACGACCGGGCCGTAATCGACATCGTCGCCAGCCGTCCATGGGCCGACTTTCAGTTTCTCGATACGCGGCACCAGCTTTTCGATCAGCGCATCGGCGGTCTTTTCACCCACCGGCACGGCAACCGAGATGGCCATGCAGCGCTCTCCCGCCGCGCCGTAACCCGCGCCCACCAGGGCATCCGCGGCCTGGTCCAGATCGGCGTCGGGCATGATGATCATGTGGTTCTTGGCACCACCGAAACATTGTGCGCGTTTGCCTGTCGCCGCTGCGCGTTCATAGATATATTGCGCGATCGGGGTCGAGCCGACAAAACCGACCGCCTGGATCACCGGGCTGTCGAGGATCGCATCGACGCTTTCCTTGTCGCCGTTGACGACTTGCAGGATGCCATTGGGCAGGCCGGCCTCTTGCAGCAGCTTTGCCAGCATCATTGGCACCGAGGGATCGCGCTCGGAGGGTTTCAGGATCATCGCGTTTCCGGCGGCCAGCGCGGGGCCCATTTTCCACAGCGGGATCATGGCGGGAAAGTTGAACGGCGTGATGCCCGCCACGACGCCCAGAGGCTGACGCATCGAATACATGTCGATACCTGTTCCGGCGCTGTCGGTATATTCGCCCTTCAGCAGATGCGGGGCACCGATGCAGAATTCGATCACCTCAAGCCCGCGCTGCACGTCGCCCTTGGCATCGGGAAAGGTCTTGCCATGCTCGGATGACAGCGCCTCGGCCAGCTTGTCCATGTCGCGGTTCAACAGGTCGACGAATTTCATCATCACCCGGGCGCGTTTCTGCGGGTTGGTGCTCCCCCATGCGATCTGTGCCTTGGCCGCACTGTCCACGGCGGCGTCAAGTTCTGCCTTGGTGGCGAGTGCCAGCTTGGCCTGAACCTCGCCCGTGGCGGGGTTGTAGACATCGGCAAAACGGCCGGATGTGCCTTTGACTTCCTTGCCGTCGATCCAGTGGTGAATCTCTTTCATCGCATCCTCCTGAGCTTGTTGAGACCAGCATAGCCTTGCGGAAATACCCGTGAAAGAGGCAGGGTGACAAAAGCGTTTTGCAAATTCGCAAAGGTGGGGTGATGGATTGGGATGATTTGCGCATCTTTCTGGCCGTGGCGCGGATGGAGAGCCTGTCGGGCGCAGGGCGGAGACTGGGGCTGGATGCTTCAACCGTGGGCCGTCGGATTACCCGGCTGGAGCAGGCGGTGGGGGCCACACTGTTTGCCAAGACCCCGCAGGGATATGTGCTGACCGCCGAAGGCGGGCGGCTGGTCGCACCTGCCGAAGCGGCGGAGAAGGCCGCCGTGGCTGCGGGAGAGGCGACAAGGCGCGAGACGGGAATCAGCGGGCAGTTGCGGATAGGGGCGCCGGACGGCTGCGCTAATTACCTGCTTCCGCAGGTGGCGCGACGGCTGTGCGAGGCGCATCCGGGGCTGGAGGTCCAGATCGTCGCGCTTCCCCGCGTGGTCAACCTGTCGAAACGCGAGGCCGATATGGCGATCACCGTCTCGCCACCGGAAACCGGGCGGCTGACGGTGCAGCGGCTGACAGAATATCACCTGCATCTGGCCGCGCATGAGGATTATCTGTACGCATATCCGCAGATCGCTGGATTGGCCGATCTGCATGGCCATCGGATGATCGGCTATATCCCTGACATGATCTTTGACCGCGAGCTGGATTACCTGTCGGAAACCGGGGTCGAGACGGCGGCGATCACCTCGAATTCCGTCTCGGTCCAGATGCAGGCGATCCGGGCAGGGGCCGGGTTGGGGATCGTGCATGATTTCGCTATCCCGTTTGCCCCTGGTGTTCGGAAGGTGCTGCCCGATGAGATCTCGCTCACACGAAGTTTCTGGCTTTTGCGTCACGCGGATGATCGCGCTTCCAGGCGGCTGACGCTGTTGGCAGAGGAGTTGGGGCAGGGGGTCAGGCAAGAGGTGGCGCGGCTGGAAAAGGCGGCACGGGTCTAAGACCAAAGCGCTATAATCCGCGCGCAGAACATGTCGGGCTTGACGCGGGACGATTGTGGGAAAATGATGAAGGTGATGACCCGGACGGAGGAATATCCATGCTTGTCAATCAACTGTTGTCGATGAAGGGCCTGTCCGGCAAGCCGGGGGTCGAAGCCGCAACCATTGTCACGATCAAGCCGGACGCAACACTGGAAGACGCCGCGAAGATGCTGTCTGAGCGGCGGATCGGTGCGATTGTCGTATCCTCGGACGGACGCAAGCCCGAAGGTATCCTGTCCGAGCGCGATGTCGTTCGCCAGCTTGGCGAAAAAGGTGCCGGAGCCCTGAATACAGTTATCCAGGATGTCATGACGACATCCGTTCAGACATGCACCACCGGCGAAGATGCGCTGACGATTCTTGAACGGATGACGCAGGGGCGTTTTCGCCACCTGCCGGTCGTCGATGGCGACGGGAACATGCTGGGCGTGATCTCTATCGGGGACGCGGTCAGCGGGCGGCTGAAGGAATTGGCCGACGAGAAGGACGCGCTGACCGGTATGATCATGGGCAGCTGAACCATCGAAATTCCGCCAAAACCTTGCAGATCGCGAATAAATCGGGTTTTCCTAGGGGCGCAAAAACGCACAAGGATATCTGACCATGCGCATTGGCCTCTACCCCGGAACCTTTGATCCGATCACCTTGGGGCATACCGATATCATTCAGCGCGCCATGGCGCTGGTAGATCGGTTGGTGATCGGGGTGGCCATCAATCGTGACAAGGGTCCACTTTTCGATCTCGAGGAACGGGTGGCGATGGTGCGCGCGGAATGTGACGAGATCGCGGCCAAGACCGGGGGCGAGATCCTTGTCCATCCGTTCGAGAACCTGCTGATCGATTGCGCACGCGATGTGGGGGCGACGGTCATCGTGCGCGGACTGCGCGCCGTGGCCGATTTCGAATATGAATTCCAGATGGTTGGCATGAACCGGGCGCTGGATGCCAGTATCGAGACCGTATTCCTGATGGCCGATGCCCGACGGCAGGCGATTGCCTCGAAATTGGTCAAGGAGATTGCCCGGCTCGGCGGTGACGTGTCGAAATTTGTCACCCCGGATGTGCGGATCGCGTTGACGGGCAAGTTGAGCTGATCGCGCCGCGAGTTCAGCCCCGCCCGATATAGGGCATGTTCGTGGCCATCACCGTCATGAACTGGATATTCGCACCCGCTGGCAGGCTGGCCATGTGCAGTACGGCATCGGCAACGACCTCGACATCCATGGTGGGCTCCGGATCGGCACTGACGCTCGGAGAGTTCCTTTGCAGTTCAGTCGCGGCATTGCCGATATCGATCTGACCGCAGGCGATGTTGAAGGGTCTGCCATCCAGCGACAAGCTGCGTGTCATGCCGGTCACCGCATGTTTCGAGACGGTATAAGCGATAGAGCCGGGGCGCGGCACATGCGCCGATATCGATCCGTTATTGATGATCCGCCCACCCTGCGGATCCTGTTTCCGCATCAAGGCAAAGGCGGTTCGGGCGCAATGGAACATACCATTCACATTGACATCGATCACATCGCCGAAATCCTTGGCCGAGACTTGGTCCGGGGTATTGCCGGGCAGGGTGCGCCCCGCATTGTTGAAGAGCGCATCCAGGCGGCCCCAATGCGAGAAGGCAGCGCTGAAGGCCGTGTCCACGGCGGAGGGATCGGTCACATCGCATGGTAGGACCATCGCGGCCGGATGATTGGCGGCCGTTTCGCGCAAGCTCTGTTCGTGCCTGCCGATCAGGCCGACGCGCCAGTTCGCGCGCAAGAAGCGAAGCGCGGTTGCCCGGCCGATACCGCTGCCGGCACCGGTAATGATGATATTCGCTCCGTCCGCCATCCTGGTTCTCCTGCAATTCACTGGAGACATGATTAACCCAACCGTCGAACGCATCAATGAAGATGACAGGTGAGCGGCGCAGATTGCAGGATCGCGTGACTGCAGGCCTGAAATGGCAAGGCCCGCCAGTGGCGGGCCTTTATCGTCTCATGCTGCGGGTCCCAGACGGGCGGGAGCCTTATGCCCCCGTGGGTGGCGCCAGTTTCTTGGTTCCGCCGCCATTTGCAAGCGGATCGTCCTGCCGCTGAACCGAGCCCTCGAAATGAGCGCCGGATTCGATGGCGATGGTCTTGTGGATAATGTCGCCTTCGACTCGCGCACTGGCCGACAGACGGACACGCAAGCCCCGGACGCGGCCGATGACGCGACCATTCACGATGACGTCGTCGCCGACGATCTCGCCCTTGATCACTGCCGAATCGCCGATGGTCAGTTGATGAGCGCGGACATCGCCCTCGATATTTCCCTCGATCTGGATATCGCCTTCGGTCTTGATATTGCCGACGACGGTCAGGTCCGCCGATAGCACCGAAGGAGTCGCCCGCTGCCGAGGTGCGGCAGGGGTATTCTCTCCCGAACGCTCTGGTTTGGGGGGCGTATTTCCTACCGCCTCGGCTTGCTGTGGCGAGGCAGGGGTTTGCTGGGGGGGATTTTCGGTCACGCGGGTTTTAGAAAACATTGCTTGCTGCCTTGATGAATCGCATCGGATCTACGGCCCGGCCGTTCATATGCACCTCATAGTGAAGATGCGGCCCGGTCGAGCGTCCGGTATTTCCCATATCACCGATCAATTCGCCTTGCGACACCCTTTGCCCTTGTTTCACGCGAATTCTGGACAGATGTGCATAGCGGGTTTCGGTGCCGAGCTCATGAGTGACCTTGATTAGGTTGCCATAGCCGCTTTGCCGCCCGGCAAATGAAATAACCCCGTCGCCGGTGGCGTAAACGGGGGTGCCTGTGGGGCCGGCCATGTCGACTCCTTCATGCATCCGGCCCCAACGGCGGCCAAAGCCCGAAGTGTAGCGGAACGAGGATTTGACGGGCATCGCCAATGGAAGCTTCTCGATAGCGATACGATAGGTGTTCATCTCGTCCAAAGTAACGACGATCTGCTTGGCCTTGGTCTCGCCCTTGCTCAAGGAGGCATCGCCACTGGTCGAGTAAGAGATCGGGTTCAGCGGCCCTCCCTGGCCGGAGTAACCCTTGCGGATCGTGTTGAGCACATCCTCGGGGTCCATTCCGACAGAGCGGAAGACCTTGTCCAGCGGTTGGACCGAGATGGAGACCGCATCTTCCAACTGGTTCAGGATTTCATCGTTGCGTGCAACGATCTGATCGCGCTCTACGCGTAGCTCTTCTGCCGCAAGCTGGGCTTCTTCGGCTTGGCGCTGTGCCTCGCTGCGGGCATCGGCGGTGTTGCGCAATTCGCCGGACAGGATGTCCAGCGCGACAGAGATCTCACCCGTGCGCTCCTGACCGTCCGCCTCATCGCCATTTGCGACCTGGACCTGCTCTTTCGCATCGTTACGTTCGCTGATCGCGTTGCGTAGGTTAGACTGGACGACCTTGAGGCCGGTTTCCAGTTCGCGCCGTTTTTCTTCGGATTCCAGAAGTTGCGACTGCATCTCGGAAACCTGCTCGAGCGCGACGGCAAAGCGGTTCTGAGCAGCCACGGCCTCGGTCGCACGGGCATCGCGTTCGGCAGAGAGCTGTTCCAGCCGTTCCTCGAATGCCGCTTGTGTCCGACCCATCTGTTCGTCGGAGGATCCCGAGCTTACGGCGTCGATCACCAGAATGGAACTCGCAACCAGCGTCCAGCCAAGGATCAGGGCACCGCTGCCCAGTCCCATCAGCTGCGTCACAGGTCGCAGCCGAAGGAAACGGGTCGCATCATCTGAACGCAAGAACAGACGTTTTTCGGGCAACCAGCGTTCCAAGGAAGAGTTCAAGCTGGTTATAAGGCGCTTTGACAATGTGTGTCCCTCGACGTCGCATCCCTGTTTTGGCCGAGATGCTGTGGTTCCGTTTCCCATGGGGTAATAAGGCCCTGTGCTCTTAAGGCAACATCGCTGACGTCTTCGAGACCCATATAGGCAAATATGCGCCTTGACTGGCGAAAAACCGCCGAAATCGCGTCATGCCTTACAGGAATGTTACGCGATCTCATATGGCAGTGGGCCATTTCGGTTGGTGGGGATGCTGAGCGGCCGGTCGATCGGGGGGACTGAACGCTGGTGACAATCGGGGCGTGGACAGATTCGACAGGAAATTCCGATCGGCTCGAATGCCGGTGGCTTCGTCAAATCCAGGCCATCGGCATATACCATACCTTCTGCATGGGCAATTTCGCAGCCCAAGCCAATGGCGAATCGGCGGACCGGGGCGTTGAAGGCGCCCGCATGTTTCGACACATCGCGCGACAACAGCAAATACCGCACCCCATCCGGCGTCTCCGCCAGTTGGCGCAGAAAGCGGCCCGGCTGCTCGAATGCCTGGTGGACGTTCCATAGCGGGCAGGCCCCGCCGAACCGGGCGAATTGCAGCCGGGTGGCAGAGTGGCGCTTGGTGATCGTTCCGGCCTGGTCGACGCGGACGAAGAAGAATGGCACGCCCTTCGAGCCGGGGCGCTGCATGGTGGAGAGCCGGTGGGCTACCTGCTCCAGCGAGGCGCCGAACAGATGCGACAGGCGCTCCAGGTCGTGGCATTCTTCCTGCGCGGCGGTCAGGAAGGGGCGATAGGGCATCAGTGCCGCCCCGGCGAAGTAATTGGCCATGCCGACGCGGGCGATCTCGCGCGCGACAGGGGTGCGGAAGCGGGCGAGGTCGAGCGTCGCTTCCAGCAGATCGGTGCGCAGTTCCAATGCAACCAGGTGCAATAGTTGAAAGATGCGAGTCGGGGCCTCTGCCGCTGCGTTGACCAGCAGTTCGGAACCCTCACGGCGGAAGACGGAATTCGCGGGCATCTCGACCAGTGATACCCGGATGCCGCGGCTCGCCAGCGCCTCGACCGCAAGTTGCCAGGGATCGCCCCGCCGACCCTGGGGGCAGGTGAAACGTTCGGCCGCGTGGTCCACCGCGTCGATATAGTTGTCGCAATAGTGAAAGAAGTCTCGCACTTCTTCCCATGGCGTGACGATGGCGTTCTGGCCCGCGGTTCCGATGGCTTCATCCAGCGCGGCCAGCCGTTCCTGTCCCTGGCGATGGGCGCGATAAAGATCCAGGAACGCGCGGGCCAGAACTGGCGCATTGGTTGCGGCAAGGCGCAGATCGGCCAGGGGAGGGGTGGTATCGAAGAGTGGATCGGCCAGCGCTTCCTGCATGTCGATGACCATGCGCTCGGCATCGCCTGCCGCCAGCGTGGTCAGATCGACACCGAACTCCTGCGCCAGCCGCAACAGGACGCCAGCGGAAATTGGGCGGTGGTTGTTTTCCATCTGCGACAGGTAGGGGAGCGAGATCCCCAATGTCTCGGCAAAGCGCCGTTGTGTAAGCCCCGCCCGTGCGCGTGTTTCCCGTAGCGATGTTCCGGCATAGATTTTCTGGGTTGTCATCACTACCCCCTTACTTTGCAAAACATGCTCTAACCTTTGCAAAGCGGTCTCGGCAAGGGCCAGGACAAGCGTGGCGACCAGGGCAAACCAGAGATGCGTGCGCCAATATGGCTGAAAAGCGGACATGACGCCGCTATTGCCTCAAGAGAGCTAATAAAATGTCAGCAGGACGTCATTCTGGCCGAGCGGGCCAGTTGAGCTTCGCGCCGTAAGACCCACAGGATTGCAGCCAGTCCACCCGCCGCCGAAAGTGTCATGATGACCAGGAGTGGCGTGGCCCCCGAGCCGGGTTGCAGCAACGCCCCCGCCACTGCTGAAAGTATTGCGCCACCCGCGATGGCCATTGCTCCGCCCAATCCGCTGGCGGTGCCGGCGAGTTCGGGGCGGACGCTCATCATCCCGGCATTCGCGTTGGGCATGACAAGGCCGTTGCCCAGGCCCATCGCCGCGATGGACCCGAAAAAGATGAAGGGGTTCACGATTCCGGACAATATAGCCGTCAGGGAGAATGCCAGCGCGGCAAAACAGACGCAGGCACCTATCAGGATCAGCCGGTTCAACCCGAGATGTATGGCAAACCGCGCCGAGAGGAAATTACCGGTCAGATAGCCGACCGAAGGCGCGGCGAAGAAGTAGCCCACTTCGGCGGGGGTCAGTCCGAAAACATGCTCGCCGACGAAGGGAGCGCCGCCCAGATAGGCGAAGAAGCACCCCGCCGAGAGAGTGGCGCTGAGGCAATATCCCCAGAAACGGACGGACCGTGCCAGGATCGGATAGTTTTGGACCTGCTGGCGCATCGGCAAGCCGCCATCGCGCACCGTCTCGCCCAGATCGCGCCATGCGGCGATGCCGACGACCAAACCCAATAGTCCCATGACGGCGAAATTCGCACGCCAGCCATAGGCCTCGTCCAGCAAGCCGCCGATGATTGGGGCGATCATCGGCACGACGGCCATTCCCATGGTGACATAGCCGATCATCGAGGCTGCCTGCGCACCGTCATACATGTCGCGCACCACTGCACGGGGCACCAGCATGCAGACGGCCACGATTGCCTGGATCATCCGGAATATCAGGAAGGAGCCCGCATCGGGGGCGAGCAGGGTGCCGATCGTGGCCACTATGAAGATCGCCAGCGATGCCAGAACCACCGGCCGCCGCCCCCATCTGTCGCTGATCGGACCGCCCAGAAGCTGCAGCACCGCGCTCGCCCCGATATAGGCCGAGACCGAAAGCTGCATCACGGCATAATCGACGCCGAAATCCCGGGCCATGCCGGGAAGCGATGGCAGGAACACGTTCATCGACAACGCCGAAACCCCGGATAGCGCAACCAGCGTGACAAGACGTGGAGGAGTTCTGGCTTCGGTCATGGACGACAGGCCGTATCGATCGCCTTGGCCGTAACCGGCAGGCCTAGTCCCATGAGCTTTGCCGGTCCTTTGCCAGGTTGCCGAAGCGGGTGAACTGCCCCTCGAAGGACAGTTCCACGGTGCCGATCGGGCCGTGCCGCTGCTTGCCGAGGATCACCTCGGCCTTGCCATGCACGTTCTCCATGATCTGTTGCCACTTGGCCATCGCGTCCAGATCGCTATCCGAAGGCTTTTCGCGTTCGCGGTAATATTCCTCGCGGAAGACGAACATCACGATATCGGCGTCCTGCTCGATACTGCCCGATTCACGCAGATCGGAAAGCTGCGGGCGCTTGTCCTCGCGGTTTTCGACCTGGCGAGACAACTGCGACAGGGCGATGACCGGGATGTTCAGCTCTTTGGCGACGGCCTTGAGACCCTGGGTGATCTCGGACACCTCGTTGACCCGGCTGTCCTTGGCCGTGGCGGGGCGCAAAAGCTGCAGGTAGTCCACCATCAGCACGTCCAGCCCATGCGTCCGTTTCAGCTTGCGGGCACGGGCGGCAAGCTGGTTGATCGGCAAGGCCGGGGTGTCGTCGATATAGAGCGGACAGTTTTGCAAAGCATGTGCGGCCTCGACGAACCTGCGGAACTCGGGTTCGTCCATGTTGCCGCTGCGGATTCGTTCACTGGGAACCTCTGCCGCCTCGGACAGGATACGGGCTGCGAGCTGCTCGGCCGACATCTCGAGGCTGAAGAAGCCCACCACGCCGCCTTCGACGGAGCCATGCGTGCCATCGGCCCGGTCGCCCAGCTTGTGGGTCTTGGCGATGTTGAAGGCGATATTCGTCGCCAGCGAGGTTTTCCCCATCGAAGGCCGTCCTGCCAGGATGATCAGGTCGGAATTGTTCAACCCGCCCATCTTGCCGTCCAGATCGACCAGCCCGGTCGAGATTCCCGACAGCTTGCCATCGCGCTGATATGCTGCGTTCGCTGTCTGGACCGCGCCGGTCACCGCCTTGAGGAAGCTTTGAAAGCCGCGCTCGGCCACGCCTTGCTCGCCCAGCTTGTAAAGCGTCTGCTCGGCGGTCTTGATCTGCTCTTCGGCGTCGTCATCCACTTCGACGGTCGAGGCGCGCGCCGAGATGTCCTGTCCGAGGGTGATCAATTCGCGACGCAAGGCGAATTCCCGGATCATCTGTGCGTAATCCCGCGCCGCGTAGGCCGAGATCGCCGCCCCGGCCAGCCGTGCCAGATAGGGAGCGCCGCCGAGTTCCTTCAGGCCCTCGTCATTCTCCATGAAGGCCTTGATCGTGACCGGACTGGCCAGCGCGTTCTTGCGAATCCGCTCGGCGCAGATCTCGAAGATTCGGGCATGGACGGGATGATAGAAATGTTCGGGCTTGATGACCTGGCTGACGCGGTCGAACACGTCATTATTGGTCAGAAGCGCGCCCAGAAGCTGCTGCTCGGCCTCCAGCGAAAATGGCACCGCCTGCGTGGCGCCCTCTTCACCCTCTTGTCCCGGAATGATCGCGTGCAAGCTGCTCATCCGCCTCTGGCCCCCAATATTATGGTTATTCGGGCGATAATACCGCAAGTTCTGGCCGCATGAAATCCCAAGGCGGCGAAATCTGGTGGGCCGATCGGGGGATAAGCTGTGGATAACCGCCGGTCAGCTATTCGCCGCCTGCCATTCACGCGGGTTGGTCAGGAAGGTCTGGACCTCGTTCAGCGTGGCGGTATCGAAGGCCTCGCTTTCACGTGCCTCGGCCAACACGTCCCACCATGTGCACAGGTGATGCAGGCTGACGCCGTGATCGGCCAGCCGCTGTGTCGTCTCGGGGAAGATGCCGTAATAGAAGATCACCGCGGTATGGGCGCAACTTGCCCCCGTATCGCGGATGGCATCGACGAAGGACAGCTTGCTGCCGCCATCGGTGGTCAGATCCTCGACCAGCAACACGCGCTGACCCTCGGTCATCACGCCCTCGATCCGGGCGTTGCGGCCGTATCCCTTGGGCTTCTTGCGCACATAGGTCATCGGCAGGCCAAGCCGTTCCGCGACCATGGCGGCAAAGGGGATACCCGCCGTTTCGCCACCCGCGACATTGTCGAATGCCTCGAAGCCCGCGTCCCGCATGACCGTGGCCGCCAGGAAATCCAGCAAGGTCTTGCGCACGCGCGGAAAGCTGATGATCCGGCGGCAATCGACATAGGTCGGCCCCTTGAGGCCGGACGCATAGGTGAAGGGCTGCTCGGCGTTGAAATCCACTGCCTTGATCTCCAGCAGCATGCGGGCCGAAAGGCGGGCGATTTCCTCGGGCGTGGGGTAGGGCAGGCTCATGCGTCCTCCAGATGCCAGTAAAGGGGGAAGCCGGGGTCGAAGACGGTCACGGTCTCGTCGCCCACGGCGATGGTGGCGGGATAATCCGCAGGGACGTCACGCCGGGTCAGGCGGATGCGGTCCTCGTTCGAGGGCAGGCCGTAGAATGCCGCGCCGTTGAGACTGGCAAAGGCTTCCAGCCGGTCGAGCGCAGCATCTTCCTCGAACACATGGGCGAGGATCGACATGGTGTTCGGCGCGGTAAAACAGCCGGCGCAGCCACAGGGCTGCAGCTTGGCCCGGTCGGGATGCGGTGCGCTGTCGGTGCCCAGGAAGAACCGTCCCTCGACGCTGGTCGCAGCCTCTCGCAATGCAAGGCGGTGAGTTTCACGCTTGGCCACTGGCAGGCAGTAGTTATGCGGGCGGATGCCGCCGGCGAGGATGTCATTGCGGTTGATGACCAGGTGATGCGTCGTGATCGTCGCGCCCAAGTCATCGCCGCCCGAGCGCGCGTAATCCACGCCGTCCGATGTGGTGATATGCTCCATCACGACGCGCAGGCCGGGTGTGTTACTGCGGATCGGGTCCAGAACACGGTCGATGAACACCGCCTCGCGGTCGAAGATATCCACCGTCGGGTCGGTCACCTCGCCATGCACGCAAAGCGGTATGCCCGCCTCGGCCATCGCCTCCAGCACCGGGCGGACGCGGTCGAAATCGGTCACGCCGCTGGCGGAATTCGTGGTCGCCCCGGCTGGATACAGCTTGACCGCGCGGATGATGCCATCGCGATGCGCGGCCACGACATCCGCCGGATCGGTCGTGTCGGTCAGGTAAAGCGTCATTTGCGGCTGCAAGGCTGCACCTTCGGGCAGGGCTGCCAGAATCCGGTCGCGATAGGCGGCGGCCTGATCGCCGGTGACGACCGGCGGTATCAGATTCGGCATGATGATCGCACGGCCGAAGCTTGCGGAATGAGGGGTCACGGCGGTCAGCATGGCGCCATCGCGCAGATGCAGATGCCAATCGTCGGGGCGGCGGAGGGTGATGCTGTCGGTCATGATCTGCCTCTATACATTGCGCGACGGGCTTGCCAAGCGGGCGGATCGTATTTGTCACGGCCTGCCGGAAAAAGCCACTTGTTACGCCTGTTCAATTAACCCACGATGCCCCGATATGCCGCTTCCGGCGGCGAAAGGAATAAAAACATGTTTCGAGACAAGAACATATATGAGGCGGTCGAGGGTCCCTATCGGTTGTGGGAGCAAATGACACGATTGGCGATGGAATCGCAGGTGGTGATCGGGATGCGGGTCGCGGGAATGCTGGGAATGGTGGCGCAGGCACCCGGCGAACCCTTCCTCATGGTGGCCGAGAAACAGGCCGCTGCGTCCGAATCGCTGTTCGCCATGGCGCAGGCAGCCAGCCGAGGCGCAAGCCCGGATAACGTGATGTCGGCGGCGCTGAAGCCTTACAGCGAGCGCGCCCACGAGAATTCGTATCGCCTGACGCACGGAGAGTGAGCCGTCGTCCGGATGATCGTTTGCACTTGATCCGGCTTTGTTGAAATCTGCTCTCTGATCTGGGCGCTGGTTCGATTCCACTGCATCGCGGGGTAATGGCGGAACCTGTCCGGTTGGCCGGGGCGAATGTTCCGGACTGGCGCAACGACGGCAAATCGGCGAAAACCGCGCGTGAACAAGGGGAGAAGAGCGATGTATCTGGGGATCGATCTTGGCACATCCGGTGTGAAAATCGTGTTGATCGACGATGCGCAGCGGGTGATCGGCACCGGACATGCCGGGCTGAAGGTCTCGACTCCGCAGCCGGGTTGGTCCGAGCAGGCGCCGCAGGACTGGATCGACGCGACCCGCGCAGCGATTGCCGATCTGGGGGAGCCGCTGGACCGGGTCGAGGGGATCGGCCTCTCGGGGCAGATGCATGGCGCCGTCTGCCTGGACGAAAGCGACCGGGTGCTGCGTCCCGCGATCCTGTGGAATGACGGCCGCGCCTCGGAGGAGGCAACCGAACTGGACGGGCAGCAGCGGTTCCGCGATGTGACCGGAAACCTCGTCTTTGCCGGGTTCACCGCGCCCAAGCTGGTCTGGATGCAACGGCACGAACCGCAACTGTTCGAGCGGCTGCGTCGAGTGTTGCTGCCCAAGGATTACCTGCGGCTCTGGCTGACAGGTGAGGCGATCAGCGATATGTCCGACGCTTCGGGCACGGCCTGGTTCGATCCGGCCGCGCGAGACTGGTCGGATGCGTTGCTGTCGGCGACCGGGATGGAGCGAGGGATGATGCCCTCCCTGGCCGAGGGCAGTGCCGTAGCGGGGCATTTGCGCACCGAGATTGCCAGCGAATTGGGGCTGCCTGCCGGTATTCCTGTCGCGGGCGGGGCGGGCGACAACGCGGCGACGGCAATCGGCGCCGGGATCACCGGGCCGGGGCCGGGGCTGGTCTCGCTTGGTACATCGGGTGTGATCTTTGCGGCGACCGACCGCTTCCTGCCTGCGCCCGAGACGGCGATCCACGCCTTTTGCCACGCTTTGCCCGGACAATGGCATCAGATGGGGGTTATCCTGTCCGCCGCCGCCTGCCTGGAATGGTGGGCCGGGATCGTCGACCAGCCCGTCGCGGATCTGTTGGCGGAACTGGATCCGCAGCCCGGCCAGCCCTCACGCATCGCCTTTTGGCCCTATCTGACCGGTGAGCGGACGCCGCTGAACGATCCTGCGCAGCGGGCGGGCTTTACCGGGATGTCGGCACGCAGTACCCGCCCGCAGATGACCCGCGCGGTGCTGGAAGGCGTGGTGCTGGCGCTGGCTGAGAATATGTCCGCCTTGAGCGAGGCGGGCGGCGGAGCGGATTCACTGATTGCGATGGGTGGGGGCGCGCGCTCGGATCTGTGGCTGGCGATGCTGGCGCAGGCGACTGGCGTGCCGGTGCTGCGCCCGGCAGGATCCGAGACTGGGGCAGGTTTCGGTGCTGCTCGGCTTGGGTTGATGGCGGCGACCGGGGCGGGGACCGACGCGATGACCCGGCCCGAGATCGCTGCGCGTTTCGATCCCGACCCGGCGCTGCTGCCCAGTTGGTCCGAGGCGCTGTCGCGGTTGCAGGCACAGCGAGCTTGACACCGGCTGAAAGGGGACTATAAGCGCGCACTTCATTGGTGTTGGTGGCCCCCGCGAGGGGATGCCTGTCGGGCCTCGGCCAAAGGACAACGCCCTTCGAAACCATATTGAAGGAGTTCAGCGATGAGCAAGCGCACCGCTGCCAAGTACAAGATCGACCGCCGCATGGGCGAAAACATCTGGGGCCGCGCCAAGTCCCCGGTCAACCGCCGCGAATACGGCCCCGGCCAGCACGGCCAGCGCCGCAAGGGCAAAATGTCCGACTTCGGCACCCAGCTTCGCGCCAAGCAGAAGCTCAAGGGCTATTACGGCGACCTGACCGAAAAGCAGTTCCGCCGCATCTATGCCGAGGCCGAGCGGGTCCGCGGCGATACCGGCGAGAACCTGATCGGCCTGCTGGAGCGCCGTCTGGATGCCGTCGTTTACCGTGCGAAATTCGTGCCGACCATCTTCGCGGCCCGTCAATTCGTGAACCACGGCCATGTCGAGGTCAACGGCCAGCGTGTCAACATCCCGTCCTATCGCGTCCGCGAAGGCGACGTGATCTCGATCCGCGAGCGTTCGCGCCAGCTGGCCATCGTGCTGGAAGCCGTGGGTCTGCCCGAGCGTGACGTGCCGGATTACCTGGAAGCCGACCACAACAAGATGACCGCGACCTTCGTTCGCACACCCGCCCTGGGCGACGTGCCCTATGCGGTGCATATGGAACCGAACCTCGTGGTCGAATTCTACGCGAAGAACTGATCCTCGCCAAAGGGCGCAGATTTGCTGGCCGCATCCTTTCGGGTGCGGCCTTTTTCTTTGTGCCGCGCGCTCATACCGGTGATTCGCGTTCCGCGATGGCTGAGGCTCTGCCCCGTCGCCGGCCGGTTCTCGAACCAGTGGCGCCCCAACCGGCGACCCCGGGATATTTTCATGAAGAAGAAGGGGCGGGAGACTGATCCGGCCCTTTCAATGGGCGGATACGGCGCATAAACCGGGCTTGGAAAAGGAAAGCGGTCACATGACAGAGATCATCCCGAAACCCGGCATCATGGATATCGCGCTTTATGTCAGCGGCGAAAGCAGGCTGGCAGGGCATGACGACGTGCTGAAACTGTCGTCGAACGAGAATCCGCTTGGAAGCAGCGAAGCCGCGAAGGCCGCCTTTGCGGCGGCGGCGGACGCGCTGAACCGATATCCCTCGACCGATCATGCCGATCTGCGCCGGGCCATCGGAGAGGTGCATGGGCTGGATCCGGCGCGGATCATCTGCGGGGTCGGCTCGGACGAGGTGCTGCAATTCGTCACCCATGCCTATGCCGGGCAGGGCGACGAGGTCATCACCACCGAACATGGTTTTTCGATGTATCCCATTCTCGCCCGGATGGTGGGGGCGGTGCCGGTCACGGTGTCCGAGGCCGAAAGGCGCATCGATGTGGATGCGATCCTCGCGGCCGTGACCGGGCGAACGCGAATCGTCTTTATCGCCAATCCCGCCAATCCGACCGGCACGATGCTGGATGAGGAGGAGCTGCAGCGGCTGGTTGATGGACTGCCCCGGCATGTCATCCTGGTGCAAGATGGTGCCTATGTGGAATTCGCGGGCGGTTTCGATGGCGGCGTGTCGCTGGTCGATCGGCATCCGAACGTGATCATGACGCGGACATTCTCGAAGATCCACGGATTGGGCGGATTGCGGATCGGTTGGGGTTACGCGCAGCGTCAGGTCATCGATGTGCTGAACCGGATCCGGCAGCCATTCAACCTGTCATCGGCACAGCTTGCCGCAGCCGAGGCGGCCATTCGCGATACGGGTTTCACTGCTCATTGTGCGGCCGAGAACGCCCGCTGGCGCGACTGGATGCGCAATGCGCTCGTGCAGATGGGGATCGGTTGCGACGAGAGTTTCGCGAATTTCCTGCTGGCACGTTTCGCCGGCTCCGAGGAGGCCGAGGCCGCCGATGCCGCCCTGCGCGAGGATGGCATTCTCGTGCGGCGCGTGGGTGGCTATGGCTTGCCTGACGCTCTGCGAATCACCGTGGGCGACGAGACCGGCTGCCGCCGGGTGATCGATTGCCTCAGCCGCTTCATGCACGGGAAAAGGGGGGCGGAATGACTGTTATCTATAACCGTGTCGCGCTGATCGGGCTGGGGCTGATCGCTGGATCGATGGCCCACGCCATGCGCGAATCCGGCCTTGCCGGAGAGATCACCGGCTATGCCCGCAGCGAGGCCACCCGCGATACCGCACGCGAGATTGGGCTATGCGATTGCATCTGCGACAGCGCCACCGAGGCTGTTACGGGGGCGGATCTCGTTGTCCTGGCCGTACCGGTGGGAGCGATGGGTGATGTCGCCGCCGAAATCGCGCCGCATCTGGCTCCGGGGGCTACGGTCACCGATGTCGGCTCGGTCAAGCAGGCGGTGATCGACGCGGTCGGTCCGCATATTCCCGAGGGCGTGCATTTCATTCCCGGCCACCCGCTTGCCGGGACCGAGCATTCCGGCCCGCGCTCGGGCTTTGCCACCTTGTTCCGCAATCGCTGGTGGTTGCTGACCCCGCTACCCGGAAGCGATGTACAGGCCACTGACCGGCTCTCTCGCCTGGTTGCGGCGATGGGAGCCAAGACTGACAGGATGGAGCCTGGCCATCACGACCTCGTGCTGGCCGTCACCAGCCATGCGCCGCATCTGATCGCCTATACCATGGTCGGCGTGGCAGATCACCTGAGCCGGGTGACGGATGAGGAGGTGATCCAGTATTCTGCCGCCGGGTTCCGTGATTTCACCCGGATCGCAGCCAGCGACCCGACCATGTGGCGCGACGTGTTCCTGCACAACAAGGAGGCCACGCTGGACATCCTTGGCCGCTTTACCGAAGAGCTCTTCGTGCTGCAGAGGGCGATCCGCATGGGCGATGGCGATCAGCTTTTTGACTATTTTTCCCGCACCCGTGCCATTCGGCGTGGCATCATCGAGGCAGGGCAGGACACCGAGGCGCCGGATTTCGGGCGCATACCCGGAGCGAAACCATAGAGCCGCGCCCGGGGGCTTTCAATCATGCCGGTCCTCACCTAGTTTCCTGACGGATGAGAGGCATGTCAGGCATGGACAAGGTTTTCTGGGTCTTCGGCTATGGCTCCCTGATGTGGGATCCCGGCTTTACCCCTGTCGAGACGGTCAAGGCGCGGTTGAGTGATTACTCCCGCAGTTTCTGCCTGCGCTCGATCACCTATCGCGGCACCGAGGAGGTCCCGGGCCTCGTGCTTGGCCTCGACAAGGAACCCGGGGCCGAATGCAGCGGAATGGCGCTGCGTATCGCCGAAGACGAACATGATCAGGTGATGGAATATCTGCGCGGGCGGGAAATGGTCACCGGCGCTTATCGCGAAGCCGTGCTGCCTCTTGCTCTGGCGGATGGGCGCGAGGTTCAGGCCATTGCCTATGTGATGCGCCGTGATCACTGGCAATATGCGGGCCATCTTTGCACGCAGGAGCAAGCAGGCATCATTGCGAAGGCGCATGGCGGGCGCGGACCGAACGCGGAATATTTGTTCAATACCGTGCGCCACCTGGCAGAGATCGGAATGAACGACAGCATGCTGGAGCAGCTTTCCGAGGAAGTGCATCGCCTGATGAAGAATCAGGCTTAAGCATTGTTTTCGATCGGGATCGCTTGGCAAGTCACCTGCAGGGCCCTACACTTCGCGCAAATGACCGCATCCTGATTGGGAAGGCGAGCCCTTGAGCGATCCGACTACTGGCCAGCCGCCGGATGAGCCTAAGCAAAAATTGACGGCGCCTCCGCGGCGTATCACGGCCACGCGTGGCGGGCAGCAGACCGCCGAACAACCGCATTTCTCGCAGCCGGTCAGGCAGATCCTGCTGATGTTGACGGTGCTGATCCTGGTACTGTTGGGCGGCTGGTTCGCCTATGGGCGCATCCTGCCGATCTTCATGGCCAATCGCTGGCTGAACGGTCTGATCTTCGCGGTCTTCGCGCTTGGGGTCCTGGCCTGTTTCTGGCAGGTCGCGCAGTTGATCAGGTCGGTCCACTGGATCGAGCGTTTTGCCGCCCGCCGTCGCAATGCCGTGGAAAAGGGACTTGCGGCACGGACTGCGGATGATGGCGATCAGCCGCCTCGATTGCTGACACCGCTGGCGGCTCTTCTGGGCGCGCGCGGGCCCGTAGGGGGCGTGATCTCGACAAGTTCCGCCCGGTCAATCCTCGAATCTGTCGCGACCAGGATCGAAGAGATCCGCGACATTACCAAATACATCGCCAACCTGCTGATATTCCTTGGCCTGCTTGGAACCTTCTATGGCCTCGCGACAACCGTTCCCGCCGTGATCGAGACTATAAGGGCGCTGGCCCCGCAGGAAGGCGAGACCGGCGTGCAGGTGTTTGACAAGCTATTGAGCGGGTTGGAGGCTCAGCTTGGCGGGATGGCGACGGCGTTCTCGTCCTCGCTGTTGGGCTTGGCCGGGTCGTTGGTGGTCGGACTGCTGGAGCTGTTCGTCACCCATGGCCAGAACCGCTTCTACCGCGAGCTCGAAGAATGGATGTCGGGTTTCACCCGGATCAGCCTTGCCTCGGACGGGGACGAGGCCGGGTCTGCGGCGGGAACCGGTCTGCTGGACCAGATCGCTTCTCAAATCGATTGGTTGCAGCAATTCCATGCCGAGCGGGACGTGGTGCGGGACGAAGCAGCGGCGATGGCCGACGAGCGGGTTCTGGCGATGGTCGAGGCCGTGGAGGCACTGGTTCAACGGGATGACGCCGCAGGAGAGGCGACGGTCTCTCAGGCGGCGGCGCTGACCTCTGCGATGAACCGGATGACGGACGGTCAGGATCGGCTGGTCGAATTGATGCAAAGTCAACGGAACGACCAGCCGGAGACCACCATGGACATGGACCGGCTTGAGGCGGCCCTGTCACGTTTCGCCAGGCAGTTGAACGAAGGCCGCGACGAGATGGTGGCAGAGCTGCGGCTGGATCTTCTGGTGCTGACCCGTGCGGTCAGGGCGGCGCGTTTTGGCGATCCATTCCGGGACGATCAAATGCCCGATTCACCGGTGTCGCCGCAGCACCGGGGCGAATGATATGGCGCTGAACCGCGCTTCGACCAATCGTTTTTCGGCTTCGATCTGGCCGGGTTTCGTGGACGCGATGACCGCGCTTCTGATGGTGATGATGTTCGTCCTGACGATCTTCGTGATCGTCCAGTTCGTTTTACGCGAGCAGGTCACCGACCAGGGCAGCAGGATTACCGAGCAGGATCAGGTGATCTCGCGGCAGGAACAGCGCCTGAACGACTTGGGAGAACAGGTTTCGGCCCTGGGTCAGGCTTTGACGGCATCCGAAGGGCGCGAGGCCAGTCTGGAAGGGCAACTGGCCGAGCAAATCGATGCACGTGAGACGCTGGAAAACCAGCTTGCCGATGCCGAGGCACAGGCCCGTGACCGCGCGGCGCATATCACGCGCCTTGCCAATCAGTTGGAAAACAGCAGGTCCGAGTTGAAAGAGGCAAAAACCCGGCTGACGGATTTTGAAGCCGAGGTGGCGGCGCTGATCGCGGCACGTAACCAGGATCAGCAGCAGGCCGAGGCGGCGCAGCAGGCATTGCAGGAGCAGTTGACCGAACAGCGAGAGCGGGCTTCGGCGGCGGAACTGGCAGTGGCTGCCGCGCGCGACGAGGTCGATGCACAGGCCGAGCAGGCCCGGCTGGCTGCGGCCCGCCGCGATGCGCTCGAGGCGCTGATGGCGGATCTGCGCCGCCGGAACGCCGGGGCGAATGAGGAAACCGCACAATTGCGATCTGATCTGACCGCCGCCCAATCCCGGCTTAGTGAGGCCGAGGCGGCGCGTCTGGCCGAGGCCGAGGCGGCCAAGGCCCTGCGCGCACGGTTGGAGGAGGCCGACAGCGAATTGACGGCGATGACCCTGTCGCTGGAGGAGAGCCGCAAGGAGGCGGAAGAGACACTGACCCTTCTCGCCGCAGCCCAATCCGCCCGTGACCGGTTGTCCGAAGAGGCCGAGGCAAACCAGACCGAGGCGGATCGACAAGCGGCCTTGCTGGCGACTGCAAGGGCGGAACTGGCCAAGCAGGACGAAATCTCCAGCGAGGATCAGCGGCGGCTCGCGCTCCTGAACGAGCAGGTCGCGTCGCTGACCGCGGAACTGGGTTCGTTGCAGGCGCTTCTGGACACCGCCGGAGACGAACAGGAACAGGCCGAGTTACGGGTGGAGGAGCTGGGACAACAGCTCAACGCCGCTCTTCTTCGTGCGGCCGAGGAAAAGGAGCGGCGCCTCGAACTGGAAGAGGAAGCCCGCAAACGGGCGGAGGAAGAGGCGCGCGATCTTGCCCGCTATCGCTCGGAATTCTTTGGCAGGATGTCTGAAATCCTCTCGGGACGCGAGGGCGTGCGGATCGTGGGCGATCGCTTCGTGTTCCAGTCAGAGGTCCTGTTCGCACCGGGCGAGGCGACCCTGTCTTCATCCGGGCGCGAACAGATCGCCGGGGTGGCCCGGATGCTGTCGGACATCTCGGATGAGGTCCCGTCCGAGATCGACTGGATCATCCGGGTGGATGGTCATACCGACAGCACGCCCTTGTCGGGGACCGGTCGCTATCGGGACAATTGGGAACTTAGCCAGGCTCGTGCCTTGGCGGTGGTGCGATACATGATCGACGATCTGGGCTTCCCCTCCGACCGGCTGGCTGCGACCGGCTTTTCCGACACGCGCCCAGTCAATGACGGGGATACGGCCGAGGCGCGCGCCCAGAACCGCCGGATCGAGCTGAAACTGACCGAGCGTTAATGCC
Source organism: Paracoccus saliphilus (assembly GCF_028553805.1). Lineage (NCBI taxonomy): Bacteria > Pseudomonadati > Pseudomonadota > Alphaproteobacteria > Rhodobacterales > Paracoccaceae > Paracoccus > Paracoccus saliphilus. Next base: position 929,005 of record NZ_CP067140.1, read on the forward strand.
CGACCGTCTTGGAAAACAGGTTGACCACCAGCACACCGGCAACGATCAGCGATAATCCGATGATCGCGGGCAAATCCAGCCGTTGCCCGAATATCACCAGCCCGATCAGTGCAACCAGCACGATGCCCACCGCGCTCCATACCGCATAGGCGATGCCGAGCGGCAGCACCTTGAGGCTGATCGACAGCAGGTAAAAGCTGAGTAGATAGCACAATGCCATGCCGATTGTCGGCCATAGCCGGGTGAACTGGGCCGAGAGCTGCAGGAGCGACGTTCCCACCACTTCGAGAGCGATCGCCAGTAGTAGCGCGAGGTAGGGAAGGGACATCATGGCGAATCTCACTGGCTGGCGGAAATTGACGACCGAAGGAACTTGGACCAGCCAACAGCGCTGTTCAACCTCGGAAAGCCTTCCGGCGACCGTATGTGCGATGACATGCAACTTGCCCCCGCGGCAGCAGAAGGCTATGCCCGCGCCAACGACAAGGAGCCTGCCATGATCCCTCGCTATGCCCGCCCCGAAATGACCGCGATCTGGTCGCCGGAAACCAAGTTCCGCATCTGGTACGAGATCGAGGCCCATGCCTGTGACGCCCAGGCCGAGCTTGGGGTGATCCCCAAGGCGAATGCCGAAGCGGTCTGGCGTGCCAAGGATGTGGAATTCGACGTGGCGCGCATCGATGAGATCGAGGCGGTGACCAAGCATGACGTGATCGCCTTCCTGACCCACCTGGCCGAGCATATCGGATCCGAAGATGCCCGCTTCGTCCATCAAGGCATGACCTCGTCCGATGTTCTGGACACCACGCTGAATGTCCAGCTTGTCCGTGCCGCCGATATCCTGCTGGCCGATATGGACAAGCTGCTGGCCGCGCTGAAACGCCGCGCCTTGGAGCACAAGGACACCGTCCGCATCGGGCGCAGCCACGGAATCCATGCCGAACCGACCACGATGGGCCTGACCTTCGCCCGTTTCTATGCAGAGATGGCGCGCGGGCGGGAGCGGCTGGAACGGGCCCGCGAAGAGGTTGCCACGGGTGCGATCTCGGGCGCGGTCGGAACCTTCGCCAATATCGATCCGCATGTCGAGGAACATGTTTGCGCGCAACTGGGCCTGCGGCCCGAGCCGATCAGCACACAGGTCATCCCGCGCGACCGCCACGCGATGTTCTTTGCCACGCTCGGGGTGATCGCGTCGTCCATGGAAAATATCGCCATCGAGATTCGCCATATGCAGCGGACCGAGGTGCTTGAAGCCGAGGAATTCTTCAGCCCTGGCCAAAAGGGTTCTTCCGCCATGCCGCACAAGCGCAACCCGGTGCTGACCGAGAACCTGACCGGCCTCGCCCGACTGGTCCGCATGGCGGTGATCCCGGCTATGGAGAATGTGGCGCTTTGGCATGAGCGCGACATCAGTCATTCCTCGGTCGAGCGCGGCATCGCTCCGGACGCGACGATCACGCTTGATTTCGCGCTGAACCGGCTGGCGGGTGTGGTCGACAAGCTGGTCGTCTATCCCGAGACCATGCTGGCCAATATGAACAAGTTCAAAGGCCTGGTGATGAGCCAGCGGGTCCTGCTGGCACTGACCCAAGCGGGTGTTTCGCGCGAGGACGCCTATCGCCTGGTGCAGCGCAACGCCATGAAGGTCTGGGAGGAAGGCAAGGATTTCAAAGAGGAATTGCTGGCCGATGCGGAAGTGACCGCGGCCTTGTCCCGCGAGGAGATCGAGGAGAAATTCGATCTCGGATATCATACCAAGCATGTCGATACGATTTTCGCGCGGGTCTTCGGAGAAAAACCGGCCTGAAAAACCGCTCCGGGTAAATTCGGGTTAGGATCTTCGTGCCAGTTTAACCGTCAGCATGTGATCGATGGCTGACGAGGGCGGATAATGAATGCGCAAACCGGGCTGAATCCACGGCAAAAGGCGGCGATCATCGTCCGGCTTTTGCTGGATGACGAGGCAGAGGTGAATCTGGAAGGGTTCGACAACGACAGGCAGACATTGCTGGCCGAGGAAATGGCGAATATGGACCTGATCGATCGCCAGACCCGCGACGATGTGATCTCGGAATTCTGTGATAATCTCGAAGCAGTGGGGGTGACCTTTCCCGGCGATCTGGACGGAACGCTGGAGATCCTCGCGGACAGGTTGTCGAAGGATGCGACAGACCGTCTGAGGCGATTGGTCATGATGTCGGGGCGTGGTGATCCATGGCCGCGTGTCACCGGGTTACCGCAGGAAGACATCCAGGTCTTGGCTGAGAACGAGGCGGTCGAACTGGTCGCCGTGATGCTGTCCAAACTGTCCGTTGCACAGGCCTCCAAGACCTTCTCCGCGCTGGATCGCGAAAGGGCGCAGATGGTGGCTCAGGCGATGGCGATGACACGGGATATCGGCCCGCAGGCATTGCAACGGATCGGCCTGGTCCTGGCCCAGGCGGCTGATGCCTTGCCGCATCCGGGCATGGAAGCACCGGCCAGCGGTCGGATGGGCGACATATTGAATTTCGCGAGTTCCGATCTTCGTGACGATGTTCTTGATTTGCTGGATCGCGAGGACGCAGTTTTTGCCGAGGACGTTCGCCGGGCAATTTTCACCTTCGCGCATATTCCGGAACGGATAGACCCGCGCGATATTCCGCGGATCGTTCGGGCGGTGGATCAGCAGGTCCTGGTCCGCGCTTTGGCGCAGAAAACCGAGAAGGAAGCTGCCGCTGCAGCCTTCATCCTGACGAATCTGTCGCAACGCATGGCCGACGGATTGCGAGAAGAGGCAGCGGCTCTTGGCACTCTCCGTCCCAAGGATGCTGACGAGGCCGCGAACGAAGTCGTCGCTGCGATTCGCAGGTTGCAGATGGAGGAAGGTTTGACTTTGATACAGCCTGAAGATGACCGGTAAACAAAGGCGGAATCGCCTTCACCAGCAGGCTGGCGGAATTTCGTCCGATATGACCATGATATCTTGCCGCCAGTCGAAAGAAGCGCAATAAGCACCGTCGGAGGCTCTCATGAACAATCAGATTGCCATTTCTCTTGCGGTACTAATCATTGGCCTATTCGTCGTGGATCACTTCTGGCTGCATATGGGCTTGCCGGTGCTTGCCGGCAAAGAGTTCAGCCGTCTGATCGATTTTATCATCTTCTGGAGATAGGATTGGCGAACATCTCCGGGTTCCATTCGTCTTCATAGACATAATGGCAGAACCCCGCTCGCCACGCATTGCCTGAACCCTTCAGGGCATTTGCATCGGCCCTCAAGCCACGCTAGAGGAAACGCAACGTCATCTGGTCGGGAGAAAAAAACCATGGCTGTCAAAGTCGCCATCAACGGTTTCGGTCGCATCGGGCGCAACGTGCTGCGCGCTATCGTGGAGTCAGGACGCACGGATATCGAGGTCGTCGCCATCAACGATCTCGGCCCGGTCGAGACCAATGCCCATTTGCTGCGCTATGACAGCGTGCATGGCCGCTTTCCCGCCGAAGTCAAAGTGAACGGTTCGACGATCGATGTGGGCCGTGGCCCGATCGAAGTCAGCGCGATCCGCAACCCGGCCGAACTGCCCTGGAGCAATGTGGATGTCGTGCTGGAATGCACCGGCATCTTTACCTCGAAGGAAAAATGCCAGGCGCATCTCGAGAACGGCTCCAAGCGCGTGTTGATCTCGGCTCCCGGCACGGATGCCGACAAGACCATCGTCTTCGGCGTTAATGACGGCACCCTGACCAGCGATGACATCGTTGTCTCGAACGCGAGCTGCACGACGAACTGCCTGTCGCCGGTTGCCAAGGTCCTGAACGACAGCATCGGCATCACCCGTGGCTTCATGACCACGATTCACAGCTATACCGGCGATCAGCCGACGTTGGACACGATGCACAAGGACCTGTACCGCGCCCGCGCCGCCGCGTTGTCGATGATCCCGACCTCCACCGGTGCCGCAAAGGCCGTGGGGCTGGTGCTGCCCGAGCTGAAAGGGCGCCTGGACGGTGTTGCGATCCGTGTGCCGACGCCGAATGTCTCGGTCGTCGATCTGACATTCGAAGCCGCGCGCGATACCTCGGTCGAAGAGATCAACACCGCCATCAAAGCCGCCGCAGACGGCCCGCTGAAAGGTGTGCTTAGTTACACCGAAGAACCGCTTGTCTCGTCGGATTTCAACCACGACCCGCATAGCTCGATCTTCCACATGGACCAGACCAAGGTCATGGAAGGCAAACTGTGCCGCATCCTGACCTGGTATGACAATGAATGGGGCTTCTCGAACCGCATGTCGGATACCGCGGTAGCGATGGGCAAGCTGATCTGATCAGTCAGAACCTTGGGAAAGTCAGGCGGCGAGGGTACACCTCGCCGCCTTTTTCTTGTTGTAGGGCCGTGCTGGCTCAGTCTTCCAAAAATCGCATCATGAACCATGCAAGGCCCGAGCAGATCAGCGTCGCCGTGATCACCGGCAGTGCCGTGCCATTATAGAGCAGGCCGACCGGCGCGGCGATGACGGTGGCCAGCACTGTCGAGATTGCCGCAACCACGGAAGCGGCCATGCCGGCGATATGACCCATTTTCTGCAGTGCCAGAGCATTAAGGTTGCCGAAGGTTACGCCGGCCATGAAGAACACGCTCACCGCCCAGAGAAAGAAGGCCGGAAACTGCAATGCGGCAGGCAGGATGCCGGTCATGATCAGGACCAACATGATCGAGGAAACGCAGGTTTGCATCGTATAGGCCCATTTGGCGATACGGCGCATACCGAAGCGAACGACGAATGTCGCGTTCAACACCGTGCCCGAACCGGACAGCAATGCCATGGCCGCGAACCAAAACGGAAAGGCGTCTCCCTTGCCATATGCTTCGCCGAATAGCTGTTGGGCCGAGGACAGAAGGGCGAACATCTGGCCGAAGCCGAGTGTCAGGATGAATGTGCACAGCATCACATGGCGGTTGGTCAGGACTTCGCGGGCGGCCTCTTTCAGCGGTGTGACCTGCAAGGGGCGGCGACGCTCGACGGGCAGGGTTTCGGCCTGGCGCAAGTTCAGCCAAGTGACACCAACCAATGCGAAAAACAGGAAGCCGTAAAAGACGCCATGCCAACCCGCCAACCAGATCATGCCAGCCCCAATGGACGGTGCGAGCGCGGGAACAATGATAAAGACCATCATCACAAGGCTGGTGATCCGCGCCATCTCGCGGCCTGCGTAAAGGTCACGAACCAGCGCGAGGCCGACAATGCGCGGGCCAGCCGCGCCGAGACCCTGCACAAATCGGGCGAAAAGCAGCATCTCTATGGATTCGGCGAAGATCGCAGCAAGGGTGGCGCATGCGTAAATGGCAAACCCGATTGTGATCGCGCGCTTGCGGCCGATAGCGTCCGAAATCGGCCCCGCAAACAGTGTGCCGGTCCCCATACCCGCGACAAAGACCGTCAGGATCAGTTGTGCGCGGTTGTGATCCTCGGGGGTCAGGGCTTCGGCGATTTGCGGCAGGGCAGGCAACATCGCATCGATGGAGAACGCGATGGTGGCGAAAAGAAAGGCCAGCATTGCGATGAATTCTGGCATCGGCAGACGCCGCACCGGCGCATGCTGAAAACTGACGGTCTGGTTCATCGGAAGATACCTATCGGTTGAAGCCAGCCCATAGCGATTTTTTGCACGATGTGCAAGATATGGTTGCGGCGGAGATCACTCCGGGACCATCGAATTGCAGGTGGGTCTGGCTGTCAAAGAAAAAGAGGGCCGCAAGGCCCCCTTTTCTTGTGCCGAATCTGTGTTTCGACCTCAGGCCAGCATGCCCATAGGGTTTTCCAGATGGTTGACGATGGCCTCGAGTAATTGGGCGCCAAGCGCGCCGTCGATGACGCGGTGATCGACCGAGAGGGTCATCGACATGACATTGCGGATCACCACCTCGTCTTCCTCTACCACCGGAGTCTGGATGCCCGCACCCACGGCAAGGATCGCGCCATGGGGAGGGTTGATGACCGCATCGAAATTCTCGATGCCGAACATGCCCAGATTCGAGATGGCGAAGCTTCCGCCCTGATATTCATGCGGGGCGAGCTTCTTGTTCTTGGCGCGGTTGGCGAGGTCCTTCATCTCGGAGGACAGGGCCGACAGCGTCTTTTGCTGCGCGTCCTTCAGGACAGGTGTGAAGAGACCGCCTTCGACGGCCACGGCGACCGCGACATCCGAAGGTTTCAGCTTGATGATCCGATCGCCCGCCCAGACCGCGTTGGCATCCGGCACCTCTTGCAGGGCCAGCGCGCAAGCCTTGATGATGAAGTCGTTAACGGACAGCTTCACGCCACGCGCTTCAAGCTGCTTGTTCAGATCGCCGCGGAATTTCATCAGTGCGTCCAGCTTGGCCGAGCGGCGCAGGTAGAAATGCGGGATGGTCTGCTTCGCTTCGCCAAGCCGCTGCGCGATTGTGCGGCGCATACCGTCGAGCGTGACCTCTTCGGTTTCCCGATCGGCATAAATCTTGGCGATGGCATCCGCCGAGGGGCCTTGCGGGGCGGCGGCAGCGGGTGCCGGGGCAGCTTCGGCCTTGGCCGGGGCGGCTCCAGGCTTCGCGCTTTCGACATCGGCCTTGACGATCCGGCCGCGCGGGCCGGAGCCCTCGATCGAGGCCAGATCGATGCCCTTCTCGGCGGCGATGCGCCGTGCGAGAGGCGAGGCGAATATGCGGTCGCCCGAGGCGGATTTCGGTGCCGCAGGCGCGGGGGCGGGATCAGGTTTGGCCTCTGCCTTTGGGGCTTCGGCAACAGGGGCGGCTTGGGTCTTGGCCGGTGCCGGGGCGCTGGCGGCGGCGATATCGTCGGCGTTCTCGCCTTCCTCCAGCAGTACCGCGATGGGCGTATTGACCTTGACGCCGGCAGCGCCTTCCTCGACGAGGATCTTGCCTAAGGTCCCCTCGTCGACGGCCTCGAACTCCATCGTCGCCTTGTCGGTCTCGATCTCGGCGATGATGTCGCCGGATTTGACTTCGTCGCCCTCTTTCACCAGCCATTTGGCCAGCGTGCCTTCCTCCATGGTCGGAGAAAGCGCGGGCATCAGGATTTCTGTCGGCATCTCGCTTGCTCCTTACTTGTAGGTGACCTTCTTCACCGCCTCGACAACTTCCGCCGGGGTGATCAGGGCGTGCTTTTCAAGATTGGCGGCATAGGGCATGGGAACGTCCTTGCCGGTGCAGTTGATCACCGGGGCGTCCAGCCAGTCGAAGGCGTTCTCCATGATATGGGCCGAGATATGGTTGCCGATGGAGCCCACGGGGAACCCTTCCTCGACGGTCACGCAGCGGTTGGTCTTCTGGACCGATTCGATGATCGTGGCATAATCGATTGGGCGCAGGGTTCGCAGGTCGATCACCTCGGCCTCGATCCCTTCCTCGGCCAGCTTCTCGGCGGCTTCCAGTGCATGGGTCATGCCGATGCCAAAACTGACGATGGTCACGTCGCTGCCCGCGCGGGCGATACGGGCCTTACCGAAGGGGATGGTGAAGTCTTCCAGATCCGGAACCTCGAAGCTGCGACCATAGAGGATCTCGTTTTCGAGGAAGATCACCGGGTTCGGATCGCGGATCGCTTGCTTCAGCAGACCCTTCGCATCGGCGGCGGTATAGGGCATTACCACCTTGAGGCCGGGAATGGCGGCATACCATGCGGAATAATCCTGGCTGTGCTGGGCGCCTACACGGGCGGCGGCACCGTTCGGGCCGCGGAACACCATAGGTGCGCCCATCTGCCCGCCGGACATGTAGAGCGTCTTGGCCGCCGAGTTGATGATATGGTCGATGCCCTGCATCGCGAAGTTGAAGGTCATGAACTCGACAATCGGGCGCAGCCCGGCCAGCGCGGCCCCGGTGCCGATGCCGGTGAAGCCCATTTCCGAGATTGGCGTATCGACCACGCGGCGCGGTCCGAACTTGTCCAGCAAACCCTGGCTGATCTTGTACGCGCCCTCGTATTCCCCGACTTCTTCGCCCATCAGGAAGACGGTGTCGTCGCGGTCCATTTCTTCTTCCATGGCCTCGCGAATGGCTTCGCGGACGGTCATGGTCTTCATGCTCGTGCCTTCGGGCCAATCGGGGCTACGGTCAGCCTGCTTCGCTACGGGCGCAGCTTCGGCACGCTGGATCGTCTGGCCGGTATCATTGGGATGGCCGCCCTTGTCATCCTCTGGCTCAGACGCGGGAGAGGCAGAGGTTTTTATATCGTCGGCGCTTTCGCCTTCCTCGATCAGGACGGCGATGGGGGTGTTGACCTTCACGCCCTCGGTGCCCTCATCGATCAGGATTTTGCCGAGCGTTCCTTCATCGACCGCCTCGAATTCCATAGTGGCCTTGTCGGTTTCGATCTCGGCGATGATGTCGCCGGCCTTGACCTCGTCGCCTTCCTTTTTCAGCCATTTCGCCAGCGTGCCTTCCTCCATGGTCGGCGACAGGGCGGGCATCAGGATCTCGGTTGCCATATTCGTCGTCCCTTCCCTTACGCGTGCTCTTCAGCCGAGCCTTGCGGCAGCTCTTCGGCATAGATATCGGTCCACAGCTCTTCCGCTGCGGGCTCCGGGCTCTCCTTGGCGAATTCGGCCGAGTCGTTCACGATATCCTTGATCTCCTTGTCGACGGCCTTGAGTTCGTCTTCGGTGGCGTGTTTGCCTTGCAGCAGCAGCTCGCGAACATTCTCGATGGCGTCGCGTTCGTCGCGCATCTTCTGCACCTCTTCGCGGGTCCGGTACTTGGCCGGATCGGACATGGAGTGGCCGCGATAGCGATAGGTCATGATTTCAAGGATGTAGGGGCCCTTGCCCGCGCGGCAATGCGCGACGGCCTTTTCTCCGGCGGCCTTGACCGCCAGGACATCCATGCCGTCAACCTGTTCGCCCGGTATGCCGAAGGCTTCGCCGCGACCGAACAGAGAGGTGGATTTGGTCGAGCGCTTGACCGAGGTGCCCATGGCATACTGGTTGTTCTCGATCACGAAAACCACTGGCAAGTCCCACAACTCGGCCATGTTGTATGTTTCATAGACTTGGCCCTGGTTGGCCGCGCCGTCACCGAAATAGGTGAAGGTGACATTGTCATTGCCCAGGTACTTATCGGCGAATGCCAGCCCCGCGCCAAGTGGCACCTGGGCGCCGACGATACCGTGTCCGCCATAGAAATGCTTTTCGCGGCTGAACATGTGCATCGAGCCGCCCTTGCCCTTGGAATAGCCGCCCTCGCGGCCGGTCAGCTCGGCCATCACGCCGCGCGGGTCCATGCCACAGGCCAGCATGTGCCCATGATCGCGATACGAGGTGACACGCTTGTCGCCTTCTTTCGAGCTGGCCTCGAGGCCGACGACGACGGCTTCCTGGCCGATATAGAGGTGACAGAAGCCACCGATCAGGCCCATGCCGTAAAGCTGGCCTGCCTTTTCCTCGAATCGGCGGATCAGCAGCATGTCGCGATAGTATTTCAGCAATTCGTCCTTGGAAGTATTGGACGGCGCCGACTTGCTGGCAGCGGGTTTCCTGGCCATGCGGGGCTTTCCTCCTGGGTGCTGGTTCGGAATAGTTCAGCGTTAAACTATCCGTAGCGTATCGCGCGGGAGGGTGCAATGCGGGAAACCCACAGGCCCGGAAAGGGCTATTGGATGATGATTTCGTCCGGGCGGATCACGCCCAGAACCTCGCGCGCGCGCTCGTCCAGAAGGTCGAGATCGAGGTATTCATCCGACAGGCGATGGGTCAGGTTCTGCATCCGGCCGACTTCTTTTCGCAGCCGGTCGCGCTCGGCGATCAGCTCCTCGGTCTCGGCTTCCACCTGAACCCGGCGCAGGATCCCCGAAGGCCCCTGCACGGCGGCAAAGGCGAAATATAGGCCCAGTGCAAAAATCAGTATGAAAAAGATACTGGCACTGATCGATAGACGCTGCGACATGAAAGACTGCCCGTTATGTTTTGCGCTGATCATGCCATATGCGGGCGGGCAGGGGAATCCCCCGCCGCGTGTCAGGGCAGTTGCCGGAAGAGCTTTTCAAGCCGCGCGGCCTCTTGGGCGAGGCTCCAAGGCGGATTTAGGATGAACATTCCCGATCCGATCATCGCGTGTCCCGGTCGGGCAGGCGGAAAATCGACTTCCGAGATCAGCGCGTCGGGATATGCGGTGCGGAGAGCGCCGGTCATGGTCTCGTGGCGCCCGTCGGCGAGGATCGGATACCAGAGCGCGATGACGCCGACATTCCACTTTCGGGCAATCTGGCCGATGATCCGGGGCAGGGAGTCGTAATCGGCCTTGATTTCATAGCTTGGGTCGATCAGCAGCATGCCGCGCCTTGGCGTCGGCGGGCAGACAGCCTGCGCCATGCGGAAGCCGTCCTCGCGATGGATCGTGGCAAAGCCCGACACCTGCGACAAGGCTGCATGTTCCGTCGGGTGCAGTTCGGCCAGGTGGGCGCGATCGCCGGGGCGCAAGAAATGCGCGGCAATAAGGGGGGAGCCGGGATAGGCGGTCCTGCCATGCACGGCTCGGATATCTTGCAGAGCGCGCAGCAAGGGGTGGTCCGGGGCCAGCCAGCCTTCTGCTTCGGCCCGGAAGATGCCGGCTTGCGCCTCGCCGGTTTTTGCCGCTTCGGGGCTATTCAGGTCGTATAATCCGCGCCCCGCATGTGTTTCCAGATAGGTCAGCGGTTTGTCCTTGCGCGTCAGGTAATCCAGCGCTGCGGCAAGCAGGGCGTGCTTGTGCAGATCGGCGGTATTTCCCGCGTGGTAGGCGTGCTGATAGCTGAGCATGCCTCGGCAATAGACCTGTCTGGCTTGATCGGGAAGGGCGCTGTGCAAAAAAAATGCGGCGGCGCCCAGGGAGGAGGAGAGGGCGCCGCCGCGCAACGCTGGCCCAGGGAGGAGGAGGGGCCGCGTATGGGCTGCGGTGAAGGCCAGGGAGGAGGAGAGGCCGGCACCGCACACGACAGGCTAGGGAGGAGGAGAAAGCCCGTCGTATCGATTTGCCGCAAATAAGGCGGCTATGGGGTGCGGTGGCTGCCCGGGAGGAGGAGTAGGCGTCACCGCAAACGACGAGCTGGGAGGGAGGAGAAAGGCCCGTCGTATGGTCTTGCCGCTAAACAGGGCGGCTATCTTGTGCGGCGGCTCCCTAGGGAGGAGGAGAAGGAGCCGCCGCTCGCATCCGTAAGCCCAGGGAGGAGGAGAAGGGCTGCGGAGCTAACTTTGGGCGGCGCCCTCCGGGGAGGAGGAGAGGAGGGCGCCGCCAAATCCCGAACCCAAGGGAGGAGGAGAAGGGTCGGGGAAGCGAATTCTTACTTGCCGTAGGCCGCTTCGTGGGCCAGGCGGGTGATCATCGAGCGGTTGATGCCCAGATCATCAAGGTCGCGGGTGGTCAATGCGTTCAGTTCGCGCAGTGTCTGGCGATAGACCGCACGGCGTGCGCGGTTTTCCTGCATCCGCTGAACCGCGTTCAGCAGGCGGCCACGCAGGCCGGTTTCGGCGGCGGCATTCTGTGCTTGAGCGATAACAGCCATGATGTTTCCTTTCGTTCGTCTCGTCTGGCACCCGGCCCGGATGGCCCGGTGCTTCGTTGGGATTAAGATGGACCTTATGCTGCAGTTGCACAATCCTCCCTTTTGCCAATGCTGCCATGCAGCAGGTGCATGACTGGCACGTAAGCCTGGGGTTGTAACCTCATGGAAATGTGATCGAAAAAGGCGAGCGCATTTGTCTTTAGCGCTAATGCTGCGACTGCAAACGATTTGTTCCGCGATGTTTGGTGGGGGATAGGCCGGGTTGCGGCGGGGTGGTTGCTGCGCCGTGCCGGATACACCATGTTGTTGGGGGATCCAGATACAAGGCCGATAATATGTCCGTAGACCGCGAAGTTGTCCTAAGGGAAATCTCCGAAATCGTCCTTCCGGGGGGGAAGACACTGGAGCAGGCCGATCTGGTCCGCGCGCTTGTTGTCGAGAACGGCACCATCCGATTCGTGCTGGAGGTCGACAATGCCGAGACCGCCCGCGAACTGGCTCCGGTCGAGGCAGAGGCAAAGCGCCGCCTGATGGCTTTACCGGGGATCGAGCAGGTTCACATCGTCATGACCGCCCCGGCGGCGAAGCCCGCTGCCCCTGCGGATGGGGGGGCGCCATCTCTGAAGGTCGGTGGCCATCCGACCGCCCAGGCTGGGCCGCAATCCATTCCCGGCGTGCGTCACATCATCGCCATTGGCTCGGGCAAGGGGGGAGTTGGCAAATCCACCGTCACCTCGAATCTCGCGGTCGCGCTCGCCAAGGCTGGCCGCAAGGTCGGATTGCTGGATGCCGATATTTATGGCCCCTCGCAGCCGCGGATGATGGGTGTGTCGGGCCGCCCGGCCAGTCCCGACGGTCAGCGGATCGAGCCACTGCATGCCCACGGAGTCACGGTGATGTCCATCGGGCTGATGTTGAAGGAAGGCGAGGCCGTGGTCTGGCGCGGCCCGATGCTGATGGGCGCGATCCAGCAATTGCTGCAACAGGTGAACTGGGGCGAGCTGGATGTGCTGCTGATCGACCTGCCGCCCGGCACCGGCGATGTGCAGCTCAGCCTTTGCCAAAAGGCGGCGGTGACCGGCGCGCTTATCGTTTCTACGCCGCAGGATGTGGCACTACTGGACGCGCGTCGGGCCATCGACATGTTCCGCAAGCTGAAGGCGCCGGTTCTCGGGTTGATCGAGAACATGTCGAGCTATGTCTGCCCAAGCTGCGGCGAGGAAGCTCATCTCTTCGGTCATGGCGGCGTTGCGACCGAGGCAGAGGCGCTCGGCCTGCCCTTCCTTGGCGAATTGCCATTGGAACTGGACGTCAGGTTGGCGGGTGATGCCGGGCAGCCGGTGGCGCTCGGCGATGGCGCGACCGCGCAAGCCTATGCGCGGCTGGCCGATCGGCTGGTGAAGGGTGGTATCGGCTGACGCAAGGTCGGCATCCTGAGTGACTGGCTCAGCGTAGCCTCCGAACCGCATGATTCCGGGTTTGGGCCATTCAGTGGCCTCTCTCTGGTTGGCTCATCATGTTCGGCGGGGGCGTGTTCGGCAATTCTGGGATAGAATGGGAATTCTGGGAATTCATGGAATCAGGTGGTGGAGCATACCTCCCGCGCCCGTGATTCGGCGTGATTACTATGGGATTTGGCGTGAATCATATGCTTCCAGGCCGATTTTTTCAAAGCAATGCAGGGAGGTCTGGGATTTTCTGCCACACCAAGGCAAATGCCATATGTTGTGGTTGGTTGGCTCTTGTGTCCCAATAGTTGATTATTAGGGCGGATTGTTGGCAGATTATTACGCTGATGAACCAAAAAGTTCAAATAAAATTCGTTAAGAAAGCGCAAAATTCCGTTGCCTCCCATGAATTCCCATGTCACAACGTAATCACGAAGACGGGCAGTGAAGGGGCATCAAGACCCCGCGAAGGCGAAGCAGGCTTCATACAGGCACCCGTTTTCCAAATTGATCCGCCCGCGCGTGCGAGCAGCACCAACCCCCAAGGTGGCGCGTGACAGGGTGGGCAACCCCGCAAGGGGCCCAGACAATGGGAACGAGGGCGGCGGATCGGGCAGTGGCAGCGGCCCGATCCGCCTTTCTCTTTCGGGCGGGCGAAAGAGACGGACAGTGAGGACGGCAAGCAGGTGGCGCGGAAGTTCAGAGGCACCGAACACGTCAAGCTGGATGGCAAGGGTCGCATGTCGATCCCGGCCAAGATGCGGCGTGTCTTCGATGCGGGCGACCCTTCCTTCTCGACCTCGAACACCGGCCGCACGCAGATCGTCGCCGTTTATGGCCCGGACTGGTGGAACTGGATCGAGCTATACACCATCGAGGCCGCCGACGAGATCGACGAACAGATCGACAGCTTGACCCGCGGCAGCAAAGAGCGCCGCTGGCTCGAACAGTTGATGAACGGCCAATCCACCGATCTTGAAATCGACCGCGAGGGACGACTGGTCCTGCCGCTGCGTTTACGGGAAAGACTGGGACTGGCCGAGGGGGCCGAGACGGTATTTGCTTCGCATGGCGACTACATCAAGGTCTATCACCCGGATTCGCCGCCGAAGGATATCGAGGAACTCGAGGAATTCACCGCTTCGAAAGGACCGGGATTCGATCCGCGAGAATTCCTGAGCGATGTCGATCCGGACGAGGGCTAGGCGATGGATGCTTCGCATGTCCCGGTCCTGCTGAAATCGCTTCTCAAGGCGGTTTCTCCTGTTTCAGGCACCTGGCTGGACGGCACTTTCGGCGCCGGCGGATATGCGCGCGGACTGCTGGAGGCCGGAGCGGGCTGCGTGATCGGCCTCGACCGCGATCCGGCGGTTTTCGGGATGGCCAGTGGTTGGGCCGGTGAATATGGCGACCGGTTGCGACTGGTCGAAGGCGAGTTTTCCGATCTCGACAGGCTGGCCGGAGAGCCGCTTGACGGCGTGGTGCTGGACCTGGGGGTCAGTTCGATGCAGCTCGACCAGGCCGAGCGAGGCTTTTCCTTTCTGCGTGACGGGCCGCTGGACATGAGGATGGGGCAGGAGGGTGCTTCTGCCGCCGACCTGCTGAACGAGGCGGAAGAGGCGGTGATCGCGGATATCCTCTATCATTACGGTGAGGAGCGTGCCTCCCGCCGCATCGCCCACGCGATCGTGGCCGCGCGCCCATTGACCCGGACCGCGCAACTGGCAGAGGTGGTGGCCTCGTGCCTGCCGCGTGCCAAGCCGGGACAGAGCCATCCGGCGACGCGGAGTTTCCAGGCTATCCGGATCTGGGTGAATGACGAATTCCGGCAACTGGTCGATGGTCTCACTGCCGCCGAGCGCGCATTGCGGCCTGGTGGCAAGCTTGCGGTGGTCAGTTTCCATTCGCTGGAGGACCGGATCGTCAAGCGCTTCATGCAGGCGCGCGCAAGCAGCGGTGGCGGCGGGAGCCGTTATGCCCCGGCCGTCGAGGCCGCGCCGGCCGCGTTCACCTTGCCGTTCCGCCGGGCGATCGGACCGGATGCGGAAGAAATGAAGGTCAATCCCCGCGCCCGCTCCGCCCTACTGCGCGTGGCCATCCGTACCGATGCGCCCGCCGCGGATCCGGACGAGGCGGGATTGGCCATGCCGAGACTGCCGGGCAAGGGGGGCAAGCGATGAAATCCATCGTTTACCTGACATGTGTTCTGGTGGTGATGGGGCTTGCCTTCTGGGCCTATCGCGAGAATTACCGAACTCAGGCCGCCATGAGCGAGATGAGCGATGTCCAGCGCGAGATCGCCGGACTTCGCGAGGAGCTGGGCGTGTTGAGGGCCGAATGGGCCTATCTGAACCGGCCCACTCGCCTGCGCGAGCTTGTCGATCTGAATTTCGACCGTCTGCAGCTCGTGCCGCTCGAGCCGGACCATTTCGTTGATCTTGATAACGTCGATTACCCCAAGCCGCCCCCCGTCCGTCCGCCATCGCGCCCGGAAATGGGTCGGGCCGATGCTGATGCCGTATCCAACGAGGAACAGCCATGATCCGCACCCCATTGCGCCCTCTGGCCCGCATTCTTCGCGCGCGTGAACGTGGCGAGAATCCCGACGAGATCGAGGCCGAGAACCGGCGGATGCGGCATGAGCAAATCCAGGACAAGGCCCGGCGCCGCGCCGAGGGCCGTCTGATCCTGATGGCGAGCTGCTTCGTGCTGGCCTTTGCTACCGTAGGCGTGCGCATGGGCGCGCTGGCGTCGAGCGAGCCGAGCGAGCCGCGTGCCCAGGTCATGAGTGCGCAGATCATGTCGCAGCGCGCCGATATCACGGATCGGCGCGGGCGGGTGCTGGCAATGAACCTGTTGACCCATTCGCTCTATGCCCATCCTCACCAGATGGTCGACCCGGTCCGCTCGGCGCAGGGATTGGCGAAAATCTTTCCCGATCTCGATCTGGAAGAGCTGACCGAGGATTTCACCTCCGAGCGCAAGTTCATGTGGATCAAGCGCAAGATCAGCCCCGAGCAGATGCAGGCGGTCCATGATCTGGGCGAGCCGGGCTTGCTGTTCGGCCCGCGCGAGATGCGGGTCTATCCGAATGGCCGCATAGCCAGCCATATCCTCGGTGGCTCGGGTTTCGGCAACGAGGGCGTAAGCAGTGCCGAGGTTCTGGGCGTCGCCGGGGTCGAGAAGGCTTTCGATGGCTGGCTGCGCGATCCCGCGAACGAAGGTGCGCCGCTGGCGCTGTCGATTGACCTGACCGTGCAATCGGCGATGGAGCGGGTGCTCGATTCGGGCATGAAACTGATGAACGCCAAGGGAGCGGCCGGGGTGTTGATGGAAGTCGAGACCGGCGAGATCGTCGCGATGGCGAGCCTGCCCGATTTCGATCCCAATGACCGGCCTCGTCCGTTACTGCAGGGCGATCCCTCTGACAGCCCGCTGTTCAATCGCGCGGTGCAGGGACAATACGAACTTGGCTCGACCTTCAAGATTTTTCCGGTCGCGCAGGCCCTGGATCTGAAATTGATCAATCCCAATAGCGGCATCAATTCCAAGAGCCCGATGAAGATCGGCAAATACCTGATCCATGATTTCCACAATTACGGGGCGCAGCTCAGCGCGACCGACGTCATCGTGAAATCCTCGAATGTCGGTACGGTGCGGATCGCCCAGATGGTGGGCCCCGAGCGTCAGAAGGAATTCCTGAAGGAACTCGGTTTCTTCGCGCCGACCCCGGTGGAGATGGTCGAGGCGCCGACCGGCCAGCCGCTGGTGCCGAAACGCTGGCCTGCCGTGACCTCTGCGACGGTCGCCTTCGGCCATGGCCTGGCCGCCAGCCCGCTGCACCTGGCAGCGGCCTATGCGACTGTTGCCAATGGCGGCAAGAAGGTGACGCCCACGCTGGTGCATGGCCGCAAGCGCCCCGAAGGCGAGCAGGTCCTGTCAACGCGTGCGGCCGAGATGGCGGTCAGCATGTTGCGGCAGGTGGTGACGCGGGGGACGGCGCGTCGCGCCGAGGTCGAAGGCTACGAGATCGCCGGCAAGACCGGCACCGCCGACAAGCCGCGTCCGAGCGGCGGCTATTACGACAACAAGGTCGTGGCGACATTCGCCTCGGTCTTTCCCGCCAGCAATCCCAAATATGCGCTGGTCGTATCGCTCGACGAGCCGTCGGTCTCGACAGGTGGCGGCGAGAGCCGCACCGCCGGGATGACTGCCGTTCCCGTCGCGGCCGAACTTGTCCGCCGTCTCGCGCCGCTTCTGGGGCTGGAGGCCAAGAGCGACGTGATCCTGCCCAGGATCGCTCCCAAGGTTATGGCGCATGTTGAACAGGGCGCGACGGATGCGGTAAAGCTCGTTTCGAACAAATGACGGGTGAAACGGTGAGTCGGGCGTCGAAGAAACTGTCGCAGCTTGGGCTGCGAGGCAGAGACGGGCGCGATCCCGTGATTTCCGGAATTTCGGTCGATAGCCGAACGGTCAAGCCGGGGCATCTCTTTGCCGCCCTGCCGGGATCGACCGTGCATGGTGCCGAATTCATTTCCTATGCACTGCGGATGGAGGCAGGGGCCGTGCTGACCGACCGCGCCGGGGCACGGATGGCGGCCGAAGCCTTCGCTGATTGGGACGGTGCCGTGATCGTGGCCGAGGAACCGCGTGCGGCGCTTGCCGGGGCTGCGGCGCTGTGGTTCGAGGCGCAGCCCGAACATGTAGTGGCCGTCACCGGTACCTCGGGCAAGACCAGCGTGGCGACATTCACCCGCCAGATCTGGCAGGCACTGGGTTATCAGGCGATCAGCCTCGGCACCATGGGGGTCGAGGGCGATTACCATGCCAAGCTGGCCCATACCACGCCCGAGCCGGTGACCCTGCATCGTGTCCTGTCCGAGGCGGCGGGGGCCGGCGTGACCCACGCCGCGATGGAGGCCTCCAGCCACGGCCTGGATCAGCGGCGGCTCGACGGCGTGCGGGTCGAGGCGGGCGCCTTCACCAATTTCAGCCAGGACCACCTGGACTACCACGCGGATTTCGATGAATATTTCGCGGCCAAGGCGCTGCTCTTCAACTATATTCTCGAAGATGGCGAATCGGCGGTCATCAATATCGACAGCGAGCATGGCCGCAGGATGGCCGATATCGCCAAGGATCAGGGGCTGGCGCTGACCACGATTGGCACGGGCGATGACGCCATGCTGCGCATCCTCGGCCAACGCTACGACGCCACCGGTCAGGATCTGCGTTTTTCCGTGATGGGACAGACCCATATGGTCCGCCTGCCGCTGATCGGCGGTTTCCAGGCCGAGAACGTGCTGGCTGCGATGGGACTCGCGTTAGCGACGGGCGGTGCGGCGGAGGCGATCATCGCGGTGCTGCCCGAGCTGCAGACCGTCCGGGGCCGGATGCAACTGGCGGCGCAGCGCGACAATGGCGCGGCGGTCTTCGTGGATTACGCCCACAAGCCCGGCGCGCTGATCGCTGCCCTGCAATCGCTGCGCCCGCATGTGATGGGCCGCATCATCGTGGTATTTGGTGCGGGCGGAGACCGCGACCGGGGCAAGCGCAAGCTCATGGGCGAGGCCGCACGGCAATATGCCGATGTGGCCATCGTCACCGATGACAATCCGCGCAGCGAGGATCCGGCCTCGATCCGCGCCGCTATCATGGAAGGGGCAGGGCCCGAGGCAACCGAGATCGGGGACCGGGCAGAGGCGATCCTGCGTGGCGTGGACGCGCTGCAACCCGGCGATGCCCTGCTGATCGCGGGCAAGGGGCACGAAACCGGCCAGATCGTGGGACAGGATGTCTATCCTTTCGATGATGCCGAGCAGGCCTCGGTCGCTGTCGCCGCGCTGGATGGCCGCATATGAGCCTTTGGACCGCAGTAGATGCTGCCGCCGCGACCGGTGGGCGGGCGCAGGGGAACTGGGTGGCTTCCGGTGTCTCCATCGACACGCGGACGATTCGGCCGGGCGATCTTTTCGTTGCGCTCAAGGATATCCGCGATGGCCATGATTTCGTGGCGCAGGCGCTGGAGAAGGGGGCCGCCGCCGCCCTTGTCAGCCGCATTCCCGAGGATGTGCCGCAGGATGCGCCGCTGCTCATCGTGCCCGAGATTCTGCCGGCGCTGGAGGATCTGGGTCGTGCCGGCCGGGCGCGCATGACGGGCAAGGTCATTGCCATCACCGGCTCGGTCGGCAAGACCTCGACCAAGGACATGGCGCGGGTGGCGCTGTCCGGGCAGGGGCGAATCCATGCCGCCGAGGCCAGCTACAACAATCATTGGGGCGTGCCGCTGACCCTTGCGCGGATGCCGCGCGACAGCGATTTCGCCATTATCGAGATTGGCATGAACCAGCCGGGCGAGATCGCGCCGCTCGCCCGGCTGGCCCGCCCGCATGTCGCCATGATCACCACGGTCGCCGCCGCGCATCTCGAGGCTTTCGGTGCCATCGAAGGCATCGCGCATGAGAAGGGCGCGATCTTTGAAGGGCTCGAGGCGATCGGCACCGCGATCATTCCCGAAGGCTTGTCCGTGACTTCGATCCTGCGCGATCACGCCGATGCGGCGGGGGCAATCCTGATGGGCTTCGGGCGCGAGGGCATGGCGCGGCTGGTACATACGAAGCCCGAGGACGGTCAATTGAAATGCCGCGCAAGAATTGCCGCGGAAACGATTGATTTTACGCTGGAAACCACCGGCACCCATTTCGCCCTGAACGCGGTCGGCGTGCTTGCCGCGCTTGGCGCTGCCGGGGCCGATGTGAAAGAGGCGGCCCTGCGCCTCGCCGATTGGCAGCCACCCAAAGGCCGAGGCGCGGTCGAGGATCTGGGCGGCATCCACCTGATTGACGATGCGTTCAACGCCAACCCGACCTCGCTGGCGGCGGGCTTGGCGATGCTGGCCGGGTTGCAGGCGGGGCGGCGCGTGGCGATTCTTGGCGACATGCTGGAACTTGGGCCCGACGAGATCGCACAGCACCGTGCCATGGCCGATGATCCGGCGATGGAGAAGATCGATCTGGTTCACGCCGCAGGCCCGCTGATGCGGCATCTTTACGATGCCTTGCCAGCGGGAAAACGCGGGACCTGGGCCGAGTCCTCCGCCGAACTCGCCGTGAACGCCATGGATCTGGTCGCGCCCGGCGATATCGTGCTGGTGAAGGGATCGAAATCCTCGAAAGTGTCGGCGGTGGTTGACGCGCTCCGGCAATCAGGGCAAAGGCCCACGCCGCAACAGAAGGGGTAAGCGATGCTCTATTGGTTGAGCAGTTTTTCCGAAGGGGGCGACCTCTTCAACTTGTTTCGATATATTACATTTCGCGCCGGCGCCGCCTTCTTCACTGCGCTGATTTTCGGCTTCATCTTCGGCAGCCCGCTGATCAGCTATCTGCGGAAGGTCCAGAAAAAGGGCCAGCCGATCCGCGATGACGGCCCGGAAGGGCATCTGGTCAAGGCCGGGACACCCACAATGGGCGGTATCCTGATCCTCGCGGCGCTGTTCGTCTCGACCCTGCTCTGGGCGCGGCTGGACAATGGTTATGTCTGGATCGTGCTGCTGGTGACGGCGGGTTACGCCGCCATCGGTTTTGCCGATGATTACGCCAAGGTCAGCAAGAACAATACCAAGGGCGTGTCTGGGCGGCTGCGGATGGGGCTGGGGCTGGCGCTGGCCTTCATCGCCTCGGCCTGGGCCATGTGGCTGCATCCGGCCGAACTGAGCGGGCAACTCGCCATGCCGGTCTTCAAGGATGCGCTCATCAATCTCGGCCTGCTGTTCATCCCCTTCGGCATGATCGTGATCGTCGGCGCCGCCAACGCGGTGAACCTGACCGACGGGCTGGACGGCCTGGCCATCATGCCGGTGATGATCGCTGCCGGAACCCTGGGCGTGATCGCCTATACCGTCGGGCGGGTGGACTTTACCGAATATCTCGGTGTGCACCAGGTGCCGGGAACGGGCGAGATCTTGATCTTTGTCGCTGCCCTGATCGGCGGAGGCTTGGGTTTCCTGTGGTACAACGCCCCACCCGCCGCCGTCTTCATGGGCGATACTGGCTCGCTTGCCCTGGGCGGTTCGCTCGGTGCCATCGCCGTCGTCACCAAGCACGAGATCGTGCTGGCCATTGTCGGCGGGCTCTTCGTGGTCGAAGCGCTCAGCGTCATCATCCAGGTGCTCTATTTCAAGCGCACCGGCAAGCGCGTCTTCCTGATGGCGCCGATCCATCACCATTTCGAGAAGAAAGGCTGGGGAGAGGCGCAGATCGTGATCCGCTTCTGGATCATCGCGCTGGTGCTTGCCTTGATCGGACTGGCGACGCTCAAGCTGCGCTGATACGCTTCTTCTTCATGTAAATATCCTCTGGGGGTCCGGGGGGCGAAGCGCCCCCGGCCCGAGGGCTGAAAAGGTGCAAGTAATGATCCCTGTCCAAGGCGTAGAAGATCAGACCGTCGCCGTCCTCGGGCTTGGCCGCTCGGGCAAGGCGACCGCCGCGGCCTTGCAGGCGGGCGGGGCGAATGTCATCGCGTGGGACGACAGCGTGGATACTCGTGAGGCGGCCGAGGCCGAAGGGTTGCACATCGCCGATCTGACCAGGGACGAGGCATGGCATGGCGTCACCATGCTGGTCACCTCTCCCGGCATTTCGCATCTATACCCCAACCCTCACCCGGTGATCGCCAGGGCCTATGCGCTTGGAATCCCGGTGGATAACGACATCGGCCTGTTCTTTCGCAGTTACGCCGAGGCCAGTTGGGCCGAATTCGATCGTTCGCCCAAGGTGATCGCGGTGACGGGGTCGAACGGCAAATCCACCACCACGGCGCTGATCCACCATATCCTCGAGGAATGCGGTCGGCCCAGCCAGATGGGGGGCAATATCGGCACCGGGGTGCTTTCGCTGGAACCCGCGCAGGATGGCGAAGTCGTGGTGATCGAGCTATCGAGCTATCAGACCGAGCTGGCGCGGGCGCTGACGCCGGATGTTGCCGTGTTCACCAATCTGACGCCGGATCACCTGGACCGTCATGGCGGGACGGGCGGCTATTTCGCAGCGAAACGCCGCCTTTTCGCGGAAGGCGGGCCGGACCGCGCGGTGATCGGCATCGACGAGGCCGAGGGACTGTATCTTGCCGGACAATTGGCGACGGCGCCTTCGGATGACCGGGTGATCCGGGTTTCGGCCGGGCAAAAGCTGGATCGCGCGGCGTGGTCGGTCTTTGTGCGCAAGGGGTTCCTGGCCGAGTATCGCAAGGGGCGGCAGGTGGCATCGATCGATCTGCGCGGGATCGCGGGCCTGCCCGGTGCGCATAATCACCAGAATGCCTGCGCCGCCTATGCGGCCTGCCGGGCGGTGGGGCTGGCCCCGCGCGAGATAGAGGCGGCCTTCCACAGTTTTGCCGGTTTGCCGCATCGCAGCCAATTGGTGGCCGAGATCGATGGCGTCCGCTATGTCAATGATTCCAAGGCAACAAATGTCGATGCTGCCGCCAAGGCGCTGCAGGCGTTCGAGCGTATCCGCTGGATCGCCGGGGGGCTTGGCAAGGATGGCGGGATCGCCGCGCTGACCCCTTATCTGGAGCATGTGAGCAAGGCTTATCTGATCGGCCACTCGGCGCGGGATTTCGCGCTGGAGATCGGCCAGACGCCGCATGAGATCTCGGAGACGATGGAGCAGGCGGTCGCGAAGGCTCATGCCGAGGCCGAACCGGGCGAGACGGTGCTGCTTGCGCCGGCCGCTGCAAGCTTCGATCAGTATCCGAATTTCGAGAAACGGGGCGAGCATTTCACCGCGCTGGTCGAGGGGCTGAAAGCGCGCTGAACCGGCGGGTTTCACGAACGGCCGTGGGTGTTGCGCAACAGTAGCGTGCGTTGCTAGGACAAAACTGTCGCATGCGCGGGTTTCCGGGCCAGCAAATGCTGGGCTTTGGGCTGTGACATGCGTACACCGAGCGTGCACAACCTGTACACAGAGTGTACACCGCTTTTGCGCAAATGCCGCTATGAGGTGACAGATTCTGCCACGCGAGCCGATATTTGTGCCAAACGTGCCCCTTTCCGCTCTGCCGATCCTGACGGGAGGGATGGCGGGTTATACGCCCGCCCGTGTCGCTGAAGCAGCCCTTCGAGCGAACTGCGGTGAGTGACGGCATCGACCCGGCTGCTGCGCATCCATGAGCGAGTTCACATAGTGGCGAACCATGGTGAGTATCGAGGCCGCGAGTGAAACCCTGGCCAGAAAACAGCGGCTTTCTTAAGTAACTAGCTCAATTTGCGCTTGATCGAACTCACTTTCCCCGCTTCTTCTTCACCCAAATATCCCGGGGGTCCGGGGGCAGCGCCCCCGGCCACCGCGGGACGCAATTCGGAACCGAGCCTGATTAAACGCAAACTGCTCTAACCCACTGTCTCGTGAATTTTTATGGCCATGCTTCTCATTGAGGCATTGAGGCTGCGAAGATGTTTGTGACCATTGGTCAGTGGCGCAGTGCTTCTGTTCCTGTCGGCGCCTTGTTGTTTCCGCTCGCGGCTTTCCTATTAGTTTTTCTAAACGGAGCTGCAAGAAATGATATTTTGACGCTCCATTTTGATCGTCATACACGAGATTAATACAGTTTTTCTCATGGTTCTGGGGCGATATGCATCGCGCCCGGCCAAACGCAAGGCAAGGATGATTATGACCAGCGTTCGACTTTTCGGTTTCGCGGCTGCGATGCTCGCCGCCCCGGCTTATGCTCAGGGACTGACCGATCAGAAATTCCAGGAGATCAGCGAGAGGATCTTTCGCCCGGTCATTGAGGAATTTGACATTCCCGGCATCGCGATCGGTGTCACGTTCAAGGGAGAGTCCTATGTCTTCACGGATGGCTTGGCCGATCGCGCGGCGTCGCGCCCGGTAGACCCGGACACGATCTTCGAGCTTGGGTCGAATAGCAAGTTGTTCAACGTCGCGCTCGCCGCTCTGGGGGAAGAGCAAGGTTTGCTGTCGTTGCAGGACCCTGTATCCGCGAAGCTTCCTTCGCTAGCAGGCAGTGCTTTCGACAAGATCTCGCTTTATGATCTGGCTGCCCATGCTACCGGAGGCCTGCCCTTACAGGTTCCGGATGACATATCCGACAATCAGGAGTTGATGACATATCTCGCAGCCTGGATGCCCGATGGAGTCACGAAATCTCTTCGCTCCTACTCTAACGTCAGTATTGGTCTGCTCGGCCTGATCACCGGAGAGCAGTTCGGAAAATCATACAAAGACGCCCTCAAAGAGGACCTGCTGCCCGGTCTTGGCCTCGACAGCACCTTCATCACCGTGCCGGAAGCTGCAATGGGGCGTTATGCCTTCGGCTATTCGCGAACCGATGACAGCCCGATCCGGGTAAATCCCGGTATGCTTGATGCCGAAGCCTATGGTATCAAGTCCACGGTTTCTGACATGATCCGGTTCCTTGACGCTCACCTCGGAAATCTCACGCTTGATGACGAAATAACAGCGGCATTGGCCAGGACGCGGGTGTCCGAATTCGATACCGTCCACTATGCTCAGGCCATGATTTGGGAGGGGTATCCGTGGCCGGTGAATACTTCTGAACTTGCAGCGGGCAATTCGGCAGAAATGGTCATGACGCCGCAACCGATGACGCATCGTGCAGCGAAAGCCCTGGACGGCGAGGTCTTCCTCAACAAGACCGGGGCAACCAACGGATTCGGTTCCTATGTCGCGATGATACCATCCGAGCAGATAGGCGTCGTCGTCCTAGCCAACCGGAACTATCCCAACCCTGTCAGAGCGGACGCAACAGTTGAACTGCTTCACCAGCTTTTGGAAGAGGGTGACGAGTAGTCGGCAAATCATGGTGCGGCTGACGGCTGCATTAACCTGTATGGCCGCCACTCGGGCAGCGCATTGTTTGGCCGCAAAACAGCACAAACTCAGGTAACAGAGGCAGAACCATCTGCCTCTGTTCAGGGCAGGTCACGCCGCGGCCGCTCCGGGTTCTACCAAGGCCACGATATCCATCATGATCCTGTTGAGCTGGAAATCCTTGGGCGTATAGACCCGCGCCACGCCCATGGCGAGCAGGCGCTGCGCATCCTCTTCGGGGATGATGCCGCCGGCGATGACGGGAATATGGCCCAGCCCGGCATCACGCATCCGCTCGACCAGTTCCTCGATCAGGGGGATGTGGCTGCCCGACAGGATGGACAGGCCGACGACATGGGCCTCTTCCTCGCGGGCCCGGGTCACGATCTGTTCGGGGGTCAGGCGAATGCCTTCATAGGTGATGTCCATGCCGCAATCGCGGGCGCGGAAGGCGATCTGTTCGGCGCCGTTGGAATGTCCGTCCAGCCCCGGCTTGCCGACCACGAATTTCAGCCGCCGCCCCAAGCGGGTGCTGACCGCATCCACCGCCTCGCGGATCTCCTCCAGCCCCTCGGTCCGGTTCGAGGGCGAGGCCGACACGCCGGTTGGACCGCGATACTCGCCATGGACCGAGCGCATCACACCGGCCCATTCGCCGGTCGTGACCCCGGCCTTCGCCGCCGCGATGGAAGGAGGCATGATATTGTCGCCATTCTGCGCGGCCTCGCGCAGCGCGGTCAGTGCGGCGCGGGCGGCATCCTCGTCGCGGTTCTTGCGCCATTCGTTCAGGCGGGCGATCTGGTCCTGCTCGACCTCGGGATCGACGACAAGGATGCCGCCTTCTCCGGCGGTCAGCGGTGAGGGCTCCCCCTGTTCCCAACGGTTCACGCCGACCACCACGGTTTCGTTCGATTCGATCTTGCCGAACCGCTCGGCATTCGATTCGACCAGCCGGGACTTCATATAGTCGATGGATGCGATCGCCCCGCCCATCTCGTCCAGCAGCTTCAACTCGTCGCGTGCGCCCGCCTTGAGTTCCTCGACCTTGGCGGCGATGACCGGATTGCCGTCGAACAGGTCGCCATATTCCAGAAGGTCGGTCTCATAGGCGACGATCTGCTGCATCCGCAGCGACCATTGCTGATCCCATGGCCGGGGCAGGCCGAGCGCCTCGTTCCATGCGGGAAGCTGCACCGCCCGCGCCCGCGCGTTTTTCGACAAGGTCACCGCCAGCATTTCCAGCAGGATGCGGTAGACGTTGTTTTCCGGCTGCTGTTCGGTCAGGCCAAGGCTGTTCACCTGTACGCCATAACGGAAACGCCGGTATTTCGGATCCTCGATGCCGTAGCGGGTGGCGGTGATCTCGTCCCACAGTTCGGTGAAGGCGCGCATCTTGCACATCTCGGTGACGAAACGGATGCCCGCATTCACGAAAAAGCTGATCCGCCCTGCCATCGCCGGGAAATCTTCGGCGGGAACCTTGCCCTTCAGGTCGTCCAGCACCGCGATCCCGGTGGCCAGCGCATAGGCCAGTTCCTGCTGCGGCGTCGCCCCTGCCTCTTGCAGGTGGTAGGAGCAGACATTCATCGGGTTCCATTTCGGCAGGCTCTTCGCGGTGAAGGCGGCCACGTCGGTAATCATCCGCAACGAGGGCTTGGGCGGGCAGATATAGGTCCCGCGCGAGAGATATTCCTTGATGATATCGTTCTGCACCGTGCCCTGCAGTTTCGCGACATCTGCCCCCTGTTCCTCGGCCACGGCGATATAGAGCGACAGCAGCCAGGGCGCCGTCGCGTTGATGGTCATCGAGGTATTCATCTGCTCCAACGGGATCTGGTCGAACAGCGTCCGCATGTCGCCCAGGTGGCAGACCGGCACGCCGACCTTGCCGACCTCGCCCCGCGCCAGCACATGATCGCTGTCATAGCCGGTCTGCGTGGGCAGGTCGAAAGCCACCGACAAGCCCGTCTGTCCCTTGGCCAGGTTGCCCCGGTACAGCGCGTTCGACTTTTCAGCCGTGGAATGGCCCGCATAGGTGCGGAACAGCCAGGGTTTGTCCTTCTCGGCCATGATGGTGCCTCGCAACAATCTTTCTGTCTGTGTTCAGATACAGAAACATTCATGCGCCGTCAATTCGCCGCGCCGCAGAAATTCGTGGCGATGCGGTTGCACCGCCACATTTGCGCCTTATTGCTTGGGATGGATGACCAGCCGGTTGTTGACGTCCTGCACGGGGCGGTTGTTCTCACCCATGACTTCGGCCAGTGCCGCGATCTGATCGGCCGAGGCGGTGACCGGGGTGCTCAGGACATGCCATGCCACGCCTTCGGAGCAGGGCGGCGTGGTCAATGAGCCGGAATAGCGGAAGGTTGCCAGCGATTCCGGCAAAAGCGCGGCCGGGTCGAATTCGACCCCGTCGATCTTCTG